>CANJNJ010000053.1 GCA_947474995.1 Opitutaceae bacterium
CCCAGGGACAGGCCAACGCCGGTGCCCAAGCGAGTGCCAGCGGACCACCGCGCGCCGGGGCGACGAAAGGACAGCCGCAGCCGGGCGGTCGCGGGCAGATGGCCGGAGGCGGTGGCGCCCGTGGTGGGCGCAATCAAGCGGGCGGCGCTCGCGGCGGACTTTCCTTGGACAACATCCTGAACGACGGAGCCGCGGGCGGTGGCAATGCCGGCGGGGCTGGGAACGGCGGCGTGTGGGGTGGGGGGCCGCTGACGGGTGACGACTTTAATCGCTGGACCGAACGGCTCAGCGATGTCGAGCAGCTCCTGGATTCGCCGGACCTGCGCAATGCCGTCGCCGCGGCCCGCGAGCGCGCCCGGCTTCTGCGCCGGGAATTCCGCACCGATCTAAAAAAGCCGGATTGGACCGTCGTGAATTTGCAGGTCGTCAAGCCGCTGGTCGAAGTGCGCAATCGCGTCGCCCAGGAACTCGCCCGCCGCGATCCAAAGGACTTGCTGGCGCCCATCGATCGCGACCCGGTGCCCAATCGGTATGCCGAGTCCGTCCGCAAGTATTACGAGGAACTGGGGAAGGATAAATGAACCGCCTGATGTCATCGCATAAATTTCGCCGTAAACATTCCCCCGTGGCTGGTGGCGCCGCCGTAAGCTGAACATGCCGACCTCGCTGACATTTTCCGGAGTGAACTGGCTGTGGCCGGTGGTCGCCTTCGTGGCCGTGGCGCTCGTCGTGCTCGGGTGGAGCTATCGCGCGGCGGCCGGGTCGCCGTGGCGCTGGGTTTGCCTCGTGCTCAAGGTCGTGGGTCTCGTTGCGCTGGCCCTCTGCCTGCTCGAGCCGCTCTGGCTCGGGCAACGCGCGCGGCCCGGCGTGAATCTTTTCGCCGTCGTGGCCGACAACAGCCAGGGGCTGCAAATCCACGACGCCGGCGATCCCAAGAGCCGCGGCGACGCGCTGCGCTCCCTCGTCGACCTGCAAAAGCCCGGCTGGCAGTCGGCGCTGGCCGAGACCTTTGAGGTGCGGCGCTACTTGTTCGACACGCGACTCCAGGCGACGACGGATTTTCACGAACTCAATTTTGATGGCCGTTCCACGGCGCTGGCCTCGGCGTTGCGAACGCTGGGCGAGCGTTTCCAAGGACGTCCCCTGGCCGGCGTCCTGTTGCTCACCGATGGCAACGCCACCGATTTGGCCAACGGCGCCTTGCCGGATCTGCGTGGTCTCCCGCCGATTTACCCCGTGGTGATCGGCCGGCGCGATGCGGTACGCGACATCGCCGTGCAGCAGGTTCACGTGAGCCAGAGTTCCTTCGAGGACGCGCCGGTTTCGCTGCAGGCCGACGTGACCGCGACAGGATTCCGCGGGCAACCCATTGTCGCCAAGCTCGTCGATCGCGAGGGCAAGACGGTCCAGGAGCAGACGGCGGACGCGCGAGGCGATGGCGAGGCGCTGGCCTTTCGTTTTCAACTGAAACCCGAGCACCAGGGGCTGTCGTTCTATCAGGTGCGCGTGGGGGCGCGGGGTGAGATAGCGCCGGGTGCGGCGGCGCCAGCCGCGGACGGCACGAAACCCCAGTCACAGTCGGAAGAAGCGACGCTGGCGAACAACAGCCGCGTCCTGACGGTGGACCGCGGCCAGGGTCCGTTCCGCGTGCTCTACGTGTCGGGCCGGCCGAATTGGGAATTCAAATTCCTGAATCGCGCCGTGCAATCGGACGAACAGGTGCAACTCGTCGGCTTGATTCGCGTGGCGAAGCGCGAGCCAAAATTCGATTTCCGCGGCCGCGTGGGTGAAACCAGCAATCCGCTCTTCCGCGGCTTTGGCAACCAGTCGCCCGACGAAGTCCAGCGCTACGACCAACCCGTGCTGGTGCGCCTGAACACGCGCGATGAGGTGGAATTGCGGGCGGGATTTCCCCGGACGCCCGAGGATCTTTACGGCTACCAGGCCGTGATTCTCGATGACGTGGAGGCGGACTTCTTTGCCCCCGACCAGGCGATGCTGCTGCAGAAATTCGTCTCCGAACGCGGCGGCGGCTTCCTGATGCTCGGTGGCATGGAGACATTTCAGGAGGGAAAATACGCGCGCACGCCCATCGGCGACATGCTGCCGGTCTATTTGGATCGCGATGAGACGGCCGCGGCCGAGGCGCCCGGTCCTTTGCACCTCCAACTGGCGCGCGAAGGCTGGCTGCAGGCTTGGGCGCGCTTGCGCGACACGGAAGCCGACGAGCGCGCGCGGCTCGAGGGGATGCCGCCTTTCCAAATTATCAATCGGGTCCGCGGCCTGAAACCGGGCGCGAGTGTCATCGCCACGGTGCGCGATGAAAAGGGCGCCGAACTGCCGGCGCTCGCCGTGCAACGCTTTGGCCGGGGTCGGACAGCCGCGCTGATGCTGGGCGACGTCTGGCGCTGGGGCATGCACGACGCCGCGGCGCACGCCGACATGGACAAGGCTTGGCGGCAACTCGTCCGCTGGCTCGTGACGGATGTGCCGACCCGCGTGCAGACGACCATCGAACCGCTGCCGGCGGATGCCAATGCCGCGGTGTCGGTGCAGGTGCGCGTGCGCGATGAAAAATTTCAGCCGGTGGACGACGCGAAGGTGACAATCGAATTGGAGCCAGTGGTCTTTGAAGGCACGACAGGCGCGGCGGGCGCCCCAATCAAGCTCGAGGCGGAGCCGTCGCTCAGCGAACCGGGATTGTTTCAGGCCACGTACGTGCCGCGCCAAACCGGCGGCTACAAGGCCACCGCGACCGTGAAGAACCATGCCGGCGCCGATCTGGGACGAGCGGAGGCGGGATGGAGCTCCGATCTCGCCGCGGAGGAATTTCGTTCGCTCGTGCCGAATACGGCGCTGCTCGAGGATATCGCGCGCAAGACCGGCGGGCAGGTCGTGCCCGTCGACGAGTTGGATAAATTTGCGCGGCGCCTCCCGCAGTTGCGCGCACCCGTGATGGAGACGTGGTCGTATCCGGCCTGGCACACGCCGCTGATGTTCGCGTTGGCCCTGGCGTGTTTTCTGGCGGAGTGGGGCCTGCGTCGCTGGAAAGGCCTGCCGTGAAGATTCAAAATCAAGCCAGCCTCTGGCGCGGCGCCTCCGCCGCAGTGGTGATGCTGTCTGCCGGATTTTTCCGCGTCGCGGGTGCGGGTGAACCTGCTCCGACCACCGACGGCAATAAACCCACGGTCATCGTGGTGGCCGGCGCACCGGGCGAATCGGAATATCTTCCGGACTTTGTCGCGCAATCGGAGTCCTGGGCCGTGGTTAGTGCCGAGGCGGGCGCTCGTCACATGGGCATCGGCCGCGCCCCGGTCACCGGCATTTCCGATCACGATCGACTGCAACAGGCGTTGGCAGCCGAGCCGAAGGAAGGGACCGGCGAATTGTGGCTCGTGCTGGTGGGGCACGGGACGTTTGACGGCAAGGAGGCGAAACTGAATCTCATCGGACCGGACGTTTCCGCGACGGAACTGGCCGAGTGGCTGAAGCCGTTTCAGCGGCAGATCGCGATTATCGACACCACGTCGTCGAGCGCGCCGTTCATGACGAAACTCGCCGCGCCCAATCGCGTGATCGTCACGTCGACGCGGAGCGGCTATGAGCAAAATTACGCGCGGTTCGGGAAATTTCTCGCCGAGGCTTTGCCGGACCCGAAGAGCGACCTGGACAAGGACGGTCAGATTTCGCTGCTGGAGGCTTTCCTCAGCGCGTCACACCGCACCACGGAATTTTACACGGCGGAAAACCGGCTCGCGACGGAGCATGCCTTGATCGACGACAACGGCGATGGCCTTGGCACGCCGTCGGATTGGTTTCGCGGCGTCCGGGCGACGAAGAAGACCAGTGACAAAGCGCCGCTCGATGGTCCGCGCGCCCACCAGTTTCATCTCGTGCGCAGTCGGGCCGAACTGCAGTTGCCACCGGATGTGCGGGCGCGACGCGATGCCCTGGAACTCGAGCTCTCGAAGCTGCGGGACGCCAAGGCGACGATGGCGGAGGAGGCGTATTACCGGGAACTGGAGAAGCGCCTGCTGGAACTGGCGGCCATCTACGCCGCGGCCTCGTAGCGCCGGTCTCCGACCGGCGGAGAAAAACGCGTTCGCCGATCGGCGCGCGGCGTGCTTCCATCCAGCCATGCTCACACGTTTCTCGGTCCCTCCACTGCACACGATGACGCGGATGCTGGCGGCGGTCGCGATGGGTCGCGTGGCCCCCGATCTCGTCATCACGGGAGCGCGCGTGTTGTCGACCTACACGGAGCGAATTCATCGCCAGCGCGAAGTCTGGATCAAGGGCGGTCGCATCGCGGCGGTAAAACCCGCCGGCACTTTCAAGCAATCGAAACTCGGTGGCGCGCGGGTCTACGACGCGCAGGGCGGCATTCTGGCGCCAGGTCTGGTCGACCCGCACGTGCATATCGAGAGCAGCATGATGACGGCCTGTGCGTTCGCCGAGGCGGCCTTGCTCAACGGGACGACCACGGTGTTTTGCGACAGCCATGAAATCGGCAACGTGTGCGACGTGGCCGGCATCGAGTGGATGCTGGAGGACGCGCGGTGCGCGCCGCTTTCAATTTTCCTGACGGTGCCGAGCACGGTGCCGGCGACGAATGCCCGGTTGGAGACGGCGGGTGGAGATCTCACGCCGGCCAAGATTGGAGGTATCTTTGATCGCTGGCCGGAGGCGGCGGCCCTCGGGGAGAAAATGGACTACATCCCGGTTGCGCTGGGCGACAAGCGGAGTCACGCGATTTTGGCCGAGGCGCTGAAGCGCGGGCGACCGGTGTGCGGGCACATTTACGGGCGCGAATTTGTCGCCGCCGGGGCGGCGAGCGGGATCAGCGACACGCACGAGGCCATCGACCGGGAGATTTCCAACGACTTTCTCGAGAACGGCGTGTGGGTTTTCCTGCGCGGCGGAAATCCGCAGACACCCTGGCATTCTCTGCCGCAGGCCATCAAGGCCGTGACAGAGCTCGGCGCCAGTTCGAAGCGCGTCTGCGTCTGCACCGATGATCGTGACGCCGATGATCTGTTCCTGTTCGGCATGGATTGGGTCGTCCGCCAGGCGGTCGCGGCCGGCCTGCCGACCTCCACGGCGTGGAGCATGGGGTCGCTGCACCCGGCCACGCGCTACGCGATGGATGGGGACTTCGGCGGCCTGGCGCCGGCCCGGCGGGCCGACGTCGTCCTGCTCAACGACGCGCTGGAGGTCCAAAACACCTGGTATGGCGGCGAGTTGGTGGTGAAAAACCGCCGGATCACACCGGTGCTCGATCGCGCGCTGAGCCGGCGCTACCGCTATCCGCGCGCCGCGTACGCGACCGTGAAGTTGCCGCGTCGCGTCACGCTCACGCCGTCACTGCCGACGAAAAAAGTTACGGCCAACGTAATTCGTCTGGTTCCGCCGGGAATCGTGACGGCCCGAGATCGGGTTGTCCTCCCGCCGGCCGCGTCCTGGTCCGAACACTTTGCCCGGCGTAATTTGTGTTTTCTCACGGTGGTCGAGCGCCATGGCAAGAATGGCGGAGTGGGATTCGGCCTGCTCCGGGACTTTGGCCTGCAGCACGGCGCCGTGGCGAGCAGCGTCGGACACGACGCGCACAACATCGTGATCGCGGGAACGAACGAGCAGGACATGCAGGTCGCGTTGGCCACGGTAAAGGCGATGCACGGCGGTGTCTGCGCCGTTCGTGGCGGCAAAGTTTTGGGCAGCGTTGCGCTGCCGGTCGCGGGCTTGCTCTCCGATCAACGCGCGCCCGTCGTGGCGAAGCAGACGACGGCGTTGAAGCGCGCGTGGGCCAAACTTGGCTGCACCGTTCCCTACATGGGCTTCAATTTGCTGCCGCTCTCCGTGATTCCCGAACTGCGTCTGACGGACAAAGGTCTGGTCGATGTCCTGGCCATGCGAGTCGTGCCGTTGTATGAATGACCTTAATAGGTATGAATGATTTGGTGAATTAAGCTTCTGGCAGGCTCCGTGGCACCGGGACTGCTCGTTAGGGAGGGATGACCAACCGCAAGCTCCTCCCTTACCATCGTATTAGCGCCGCGGCCGCGACGATTCTCGTCTGTGCTGCGGCTTACGCTCCTTTGCCGGCGGCGCTACCGGCCGGCGCGGCGGCGAAGCCCGGGGACGACATTACCACGATGCAAAAATTCGAGGTGACGGGCGTTCCCATCGATCAACAGATCCTGCCGACGTCCCGGCCCTTTAACTCGGTGTTCGGCACCGACGATAACATCGTCGATGTGCCGCGCAACGTGACCATCATTTCCCGCCAGCAGCTCAGCGACATCAACATCGCGAGCGTGTTGGACTTCTCCAAGCTCACCTCGAGTTCCTACACGACCACGAACTTCGGCGCGCCGGCCAACCCGAGCATTCGCGGCCAGACAGCCGACTTGTTCATTAACGGGGTGCGTGGGCGCATCACGTCCAACGGCAACGGTCTGCCGCTCGACTTTAACTCCGTCGAGTCCGTCAACATCGTCAAAGGGCCCGCGACGGCCGTGCAGGGAACGTCGATGTATGTCGGCGGCTTTGTCGACCTCGTTACCAAGCGGCCGTACTTTGACGCGTCGAAAGGCTCGGTCAGCGTGACGATCGGCTCTTACGCCCAAAAGGAATGGACGATCGACGTCGGGGGACCGCTTTCCAAGACCGCCGCCTATCGGTTCAGTTACTCGGGCCAGGACAGCGGCGGCTACTGGTGGAACTACTACAACAAGAACCACTCGATTTACGGCGCTCTGACGTTCCTCCCGACGAAGGACTACGAAATCTTCATCAACGCCACGGCGGCCTTCTACCGCTACACGGAGAACTGGGGCTTCAATCGCGTCACCCAGGACCTGATCAACAGCGGTCGCTACCTCACCGGCGTGAACTCCAACGCCGCGCCGAGTGCCTCTGGCGACTACTTCGATGCCAGTGGCAAACTCATCAGTTTTGGCAATATCTCGACGATCGGCGGGGTCGCGGCGCCCCAGTCGGACCCCCAGAACTCCAAATGGATCACCTCCGGCTTTCCGGCCGGGAACCGTGTCATTTTCGGACCCACGGTCGAAATCAGCCGTCACGCGCGCTTGCTGAAGCCCGGCAATCACTCGACGGGTCGCGAGTTCAATGCGCAGGCGATCCAAACGAAGACGCTCAGTACGGATTTCAAAATCAAAAACAACACGTTCTGGAGCTACACGGCGCGCAATACGCTGAGCAGTTATTACTACTCCGAAATCATCGACCCTTCGTGGTTCGCCGAAAACCGGACGGAGCTCATTTTCTCCAAGCCGCAGTACACGTTGAACGCGGGGCTCGACCTGCGGTACCAGAAAACCAAAGCCTACGACGACTACTTCTTCGAGCCGGCCAACGTTTGGGACATCACGAAGGATCTCAATTTCGTGAACGTCTACAATTCGGTGAACTTCCCGGCGTTTGTCACGAGCCGGCCGGTCCCTGGCTGGCCCAATCGCTATGCGACCGCGGGCATCATGAACGGCGACACCAACGACAGCCACGGCACGACCGTCGGGCCGTTCTCCCAGGGCACCTGGAAAGCCAGCGAGAATTTCTCCGTCGCCGCGGGCGTCCGCTTTGACCGCTTCAGCGCCACCGTGCGGGAGCCGCTGAGTGTGCCGGGCTTCATCTGGCCGGTGCAAAATGTCACGGACAGCATGACGGTCACCAACCCGAACTACAACGGCAGCCTGATCTTCAAGCCGACGCCGACGTCCAGCGTCTACGCCACGTACAATTACAGCGAGAACACGTCGGGCGCCGCCGGCAATGGTGGTGGCATCACCGGCTGGGCGAACAACCCGGCCGGTGACTTCCTCGGCCATCTCCAGAAAGACAGTTTTTCGCAGCCGAGCGAACTGTACGAACTCGGATCCAAGTACTCCCTGATGCAGAACAAGGTGTTCCTGAACTTCGCCGTGTTCGACCAGAAGCGGATGTTCAAGAGTACGAGCAGCACGATTATCCAGAAGTTCCACACGAAGGGCTTCGAGGCGGAACTGAATTTCCAGCCGAACAAGCACCTCTATGGAACGCTGTCGTATTCGGCGATCGACGCCACGACGACCGCGGGCTTCCAGTCCGATGGCGGGGTGGGCTATTTCTACGCCTCCTTCGGTGGGGAAGGGCGCGCCTCGGGCCTGCCGAAGAGTCTGCTCAACGGCCTGATTTCGGTCTCGTTGGAGAATGGCTTTGGCTTCTCCGCGAACACGCTCATCACGAGCCCGATCAACAACAACTTCGCCGGTACGCTGGTGATTCCCGCGCAGTATCAAATCGACACGAGCTTCTGGTATCGGGCCAAGACCTGGGATGCGCGCGTGACCGTCAGCAATGTCACCGACCAGAAAAACTGGGCGCCGCCGAATGCGGTTTACGGCAACGCGTCGATCTTCGCGCTGCCGGGCACCGAGGTGCACCTGACCGTGAAGTACCGGTTCTGAGCGGACGAGCCTTTGTGCGGCAAGCGAGTCGGGGCATAAAGCTCCTCCTCCCTTCGGACGGACCGACCACCGGTGTCTTGGCGATCCTGGCTGCTTCTATTGTTACGCGTTGACTCGTAACCCCCGATGGAAACTCCCGCGCCTGCGCCGAGTTCGGCGCCAACCATTGTCTACGGCCTGGAGGATCGGGTTCCGCTCGGAACCGCGTTGCTTGTTGGCGCCCAGCATGTCGCGGCGATGGTGGTCGGCACGATCACCCCGCCGCTGCTGCTGGCCAACGCCCTGAAATTTTCCGCGGAGGACACCGCGTACTTTATCAGCGCCGCGTTCCTCGCGTCCGGGTTGGGCGCGTTCCTGCAGTGCCGGCGGCGTGGATCGGTCGGCTCGGGCCTCCTCAGCGTGACGGGCACGAGTTTCGCCTTCATGCAGCCGCTCACGCAGGCGTGGCACGCGGGCGGGCTGCCGATGATGTTCGGCCTATCATGCCTGACCGCGCCCGTGCAGATGCTGCTGGCGCCGTGCTTGTCGCGGTTGCGCCGGGTGTTCACGCCCCTCGTCTCCGGTGTGGTTGTGCTGCTCATCGGTACCTCGCTGATTCCGACCGCGCTCTTCGGCCTGGCGACCCCGCTGCGACCGGATGCGCCGGCGTGGCGCTGGGCATCGCAGCCGGCTGTGCCGTTTGTGTCGCGTTGGGTGGCATTCACGCCCCCGCTGCGGGCACGGGCGAATGGTTTACCCGGCTCCGACTCTTGCCCCATGGCTTTGCCTTTCGGTGGGAGTTGGTGCCGCCGTTTGCATTCATCTATCTCGTCTCGTCGCTCGAGGCGATGGGCGACATGACGGCGACGTCGCAACTCTCCGGACTTTTCCCCATGGGCGACGAGCATTGGAAGCGATTGTCCGGCGGCGTGCTGGCGGACGGCATCACGAGTTCCGTCGCCGCGTTGTTCGGCGGATTTCCGAGTACGACGTACGCGCAGAACAACGGGGTCATTCAAATTACCGGCGTCGCCAGCCGCCGGGTCGGCTACGTGATGGCGGCGATGCTGGCAGTACTTGGGTTCGTTCCCGGGGTGGGACGGTGGATCGCCGTGGTGCCGCCGCCGGTTTTAGGTGCGCTGGCCCTGCTGCTCTTCGGACTGGTGGCAGTAGCGGGGATGCGGCTCATTGCCTCGGCCGGCCTCGGTCAACGCGAGGGTGTCATTGTCGCGCTGTCGCTGGGGGTTGGTCTCGGATTGCCCACGCACCCGGCCCTGCTGACGAGCCTGCCGGAATTTGTCCGGATGCTGCTGGAATCAGGAATCTCCGCGGGCGGACTCGCGGCGCTGACGCTGAACATGGCCTGGCCGGCGGCGGATCGCTAAGCGCCGCTCCGGCTATGAGCAGAAGGGCGGGGAAATTGTCGCCGGACTCGCGGACCCCGGAGCACCTCCCGCGGCCACGCCGATTTGCCGTGCGCCCGCTTTTCGTGGCCACTACTCGTCGCTGGTGAAAATTCTCCTTACCCTCCTCTGTTTTTCGGTGGTTCTTCCCGGCGTCTCCACCGCGGCGTCCGCCGCCTTCACGGCGGAAAACGCGGCGGTGCTGAAAGTGGTGCAGGAATTTTTCGATGCCTTGCGGGCCAAGGACGGAGCGCGCCTGCGGGCCATCTGCCAGCCCGGCGCGCAAGTCACCTCCGGTCGGCCTTCGCCCGCGGGTTATGCGGTGCGGCAACGTTCCGTGGAAACCGACGCCACGCGGTTTGCCGAGTCGAAAGACACCTACCTCGAACGGATGTGGTCGCCCCTGGTGCACCTCGAAGGCCGCATCGCGGTCGTTTGGACGCGCTACGACTTTCACCTGAACGAAAAAATTTCCCACAATGGGACGGATTGCTTCACGCTCCTCAAGACCGACGAGGGCTGGAAAATCGTCTGCGCCGCCTATTCCGTCGAGCCCGGGGCCCAGACCGAAAATCCCGCCGGCCCGCCGCGCTGAGCGGCCGCTTTTGCCAAGCGACCCTGGCGGCTGGCGAGACAACGAAGCTCTGCGCCTCCGCGCCTCGGGCGAAGCGGGCGGGAGAATGGGTTTGTCCAAGGCAGGTACACTCACGCAGAGCAGCGCAGAGCCGCGGATGGCCTGGTGGGTGGTCAGGCTCACCGCAGCAGTCGCGCGTCGCGCCAAATGCTCGGGAAATTCGAGCGGTGGAGTAAATCAGCCGGCGTGCGCGACCTTGCGGCTGGCGTTGGATCCGCGTGCACTAACCCCGCCCCTGCTCCTCTCCCCATGAAACGATCTACGCTCGCGCTCATTCTCTCACTCCTGCCGTGCCTTGAACTCGTTGCCGCAGCCGCGCCCCGTCCCAATATCATTGTCCTCCTCTGCGACGACCTGGGCTATGGCGACTTGAGCTGCTTTGCGCATCCCAGCATTCACACGCCGAACCTTGACCAACTCGCCCACGATGGGGTCCGGTTCACCGACTGCTACTCCGCCTCGCCGGTCTGCTCGCCCTCGCGCGCCGGTTTGATGACGGGTCGGATTCCGAATCGCCTGGGCATCCGCGATTGGATTCCTCCGCAAAGCGGAATCTTCCTGCGACCGGGCGAAATCACCGTCGCCCAGCTGCTGAAAACCGCCGGCTACCACACGTTCCACGCTGGAAAATGGCACCTCAACAGCCGCACCGACGGCACGGAGCCCACGCCCGGTGACGCCGGCTTTGACCACTGGCTCTACACGCAGAACAACGCCGCGCCCAGTCACCTCAACCCTGCTAATTTCATCCGCAATGGACAATCTGCGGGCCCGCTCACGGGACCCTCGTCTCACCTTGTGGTGGCCGAGGCCACGCGCTGGCTCGACGAAACCAAGCGGGCGCCCGATGCCCCGTTCTTCCTCAACCTCTGGTTTCACGAAACCCACGAGCCGGTCGCCGCCGCCGATGAATTTCTCGCGCAGTATCCGAATGATACCAACCTCGACCGCCGCCACTATTTCGGCGCGGCGACCCAGGTGGATGCCGCCATCGGGAAACTTTTGAAATATCTCGATGACCATCAGCTGCGGGAAAACACCTTCATTTTTTTCACGAGCGACAACGGGCCCGAGACCCTCAATCGCTACAAGGGCGCCGAGCGCAGCTACGGTTCGCCCGGTCCGCTGCGGGGGATGAAGCTTCACCTCACGGAAGCCGGCTATCGCGTGCCGGGTATCATCCGCTGGCCGGGCCACGCCCAACCTGGCACCACCAGCGCCGAACCGGTTTGCAATCTCGACTTCCTCCCCACGGCCTGCGCGCTCGCGGGCATTGCCCCGCCCGGCGACCGCCCCCTCGACGGCGGCAGCCTCCTGCCGCTCTTTCTCGGCCAGCCAGTCCGACGCTCGCACCCGCTCTACTGGCAATACGACTTCACCTTCAGCAAGCCGTGGGCGGTGTCGGTCCGCGACGGCCGCTGGAAGCTCCTCGCCAACGCTGCGCTCGACCGCTTCGAACTCTACGACCTCACCGCGGACGTCGGGGAAAAGCGGGATGTCGCCGCCCAACACCCGGACCGCGTCAAGACGATGGCCGCCACGATGCGATCGCTCCACACTGAAATCGCCGCCGAGGGGGCCAAGTCCGGCAACCCGTCCACCCGCCAGAGCTCCGCCAAGAGAGAATAGGTCGTTCCCGAGGCGGGTCGCCAAAAGTTGTTTCGCCGGTGGCCCGCTTCGAGAGAAGCGGGATGGGAACGAAGATCACCCGCAACCGACCGATGTGCCATTGGGGTGCCCGCCGCATACGCGTAAACGTCCGCAAGTGGCCTGCCTCGAGATCCGGGTAGTCAGCCAGGATCTGCTCAACATCAGAAACAATCAGCCCACCGCGGATAACGCAGATGCCGCGGATAAAAGGCATTCAAGCCGGATGATCGAAGCGAGCTGCAGCGCTGCGCGCTTTGTCGCTTCGATCGGAGGTCGGCGGAGCCATCCAAGATGAATTGGCCGGTCAGGTTTGACCCGCTTAACTCCGAATCCGTCGCATTGGTTTGCTATCTGCGTCATCCGTGAAATCCGCGGTCAAAAACTCAGGAATGTTTCGCACGATCATTAACTCGGACCGTCGCTCTCAAAACGAGACGACACTCACCTTAACTTGGCGCCATTCGGGTCAGTCCACAAATTGCAGCGCGTACAGCGAAGCGCCGCGCATCCGGATCACGAGACGCACGGTGCGACCGGTCAGCGCGGAAACGTCCGTGCCGCGGTCCAGCCATTCGACCGGGTGGGCGACGAAGTTGCCGTTGATGAATACGCTTTCGTCGACGCCGTGGCCCGGAATCGCCTGGCCGTTCTCGTCGGTAAACCCCACCTGGGCATAGCCGAGTCCGCCGGTGTTGATATTGAGCACCAATTTCCGTCCCGTGAACGTGAAGGGCCGGGTCACGATTTCGCCCAACTGCTGGTAGGGGGCATCGGCCGACACGAAGCCGTCGAGCCGTTGCACGGCGCGATAGACGCCGCCGCCGCTGCGCACGCGCTGGGCGGGCGAGTGGTATTCGACGTTGCCGAAGAAATACTGCCAAATCTCATCGCCGCGCCGGACCATGCCTTCGGCGATGTAGATTTGGTTCAACTGGCGCCCCGCGTAGGTGCCGACCTGCAAGTAGGTCGGTGACGGGTAGCGCGTCCAAGTAACGCTGTCACGGCTCACGGCGACCTGGGTTTCAACCAGGCCGGAGCCGAGCCCGCGCGACTTGTCGTCGTAGAGCACGCGGCGCGTGCGCGGTTGGACCGGATCCTCGTAGTCAAAATACATGACGGGGAAAGCCAGATAGGTATCAGGCGCCCACGGATACTTGTCGGCCTTGGCCGAATAAACACCGCTGCCCGGTGGATCGATGGCGGCGTTGGGGGCGAAGGTCGTTGGCAGCTCGATGCCGAAATCACCCGGCGTCAACGGCCCGTTGTCCAGCCACCACGGCTGCGGTTCGCGCAACGGGCGCGTCTTCGCGATCGCCCGGACCTCCTGTTGGGTCTGCAGCGGCACCGGCCAGGGTCGATAGATATCGGAGGTTTCCGATCGCACGAATTCCCGGCGCGTCGCGCCGCCGTCGCTGCGCGGAAAGCCGGTGCGATGGAAACCGACGTAGCTCCCCCGCTGCTCGTCGTAGAAAAGGCTCGATTGCGAACCGGAGCGGAAGGACAGGACCGCCGCCGGGTGCCTGGTCCATTTCCAACCGTCGGGCGAGGTGTAGAGATACACGCCGCGTCCCTCGAGGCCGCTGACATATTTCCACCGCTGCTCGGGCGGACCGTTCGGATCAAGGAAGGGCCGGCCGAGTGCCGCGGACTCGGCGATGACGATGTTCTTCTGTCCCTTGTGGTGGAGGCCCGTATCCGGTTCGGTGAACTTCAACCCATCCCGCGACACCTGCACCATCAGGTAGTCGTCCGGGCCGCCATTGTAGAGGCGAATGAGGCCGCTGTCGTCCTCGACCACAGTCAGGTGTTTGCGGAACGAATCTGGTGTGCCAGCGATCACGCGGTCGATGCGGGAGGGCGGGTGCGCGGAGAAGGTGATGTGGCTGCTGCGCTCGATGAAAGCGCCGTCGATGAAAACGTGTTTGCGCGAACCGAGCGACACGACGCTCGTTCGCGGCGCATCGGAGGCGAAGAGCAGAGGAAGGCCCCGGCGCAGCGTCACGGCGGGTGCCGCCGGCGCCAGGCTGCCGGGCGGCGTAAATTCCGCCGCGTATATCACCGCGCGAGAAAAGCGGAGTTCGTCCAACAGGCCGGGGAGGGGCCGCGCCCATTTCGCGTCCCGGCCGACGCTCAGATAATCCTCCTCACCGGACGGCAGGCGCCGCAGCGCCACCGCGTGCGCACCACCCTGCGGCCGACCGTCCACGTAATGCGTCAGCCGGCCGGCGCGGACGTCGTGGCAGAACGCGTAGTGATGCCACGCTCCGGTGTCGGTCAGCGCCGCCGCCAGCGAAGGAATCCGCAGCGTCACGCCGGTGGGTTGGTTTTCCAGCATGAAGACCCCGGTTTTCACGTCGGCGGTGAGGCGCGTGATGACGTCGTTCTCGCCCCGCGGGCCGGTGCCGAGTTCGAACACCACGCCCGCGCCGTCGGCGTGCCTCGCGCGAAACCAGAACTCCACGGTCCAGTCGAAATCTCCGAGGTTCAGATCCGTGCGGGTGGCGCTGGCAAAACTCACCTCTTTGCGGACCTGCCGTTCTCCGCCGGTCATCAGCGCGGTGAACTGCGCGTTGTGCCAGCTCAGTGGCTCCTGCGTGCGGCCCGCAGGCACGGGGAAGCGGTGCAACGCGGCGGTTTTTTCTCCCTGCGGCGGAATTGCGACGGGCGGATACGGCTCGGTGGAAAGCGCGTGGCCAAATTTTCCCGCCACCACGGTGCCGCCCAGTCCGAGCACCAGCGGGGCATCCAGGCCCGCGGTGGATTCCAGCGGCGTGCTCGGGTAGAGACCGAGCGGCTCATCGAAGAGCCAGAGGGCGACGGTGGGCCCGTCAACGCTGGACGCGGCCGTCGCGGTACCGGCCGGCAGCGTGAGCACCAGGAGCGCAAGGCGGTGGGGTAGAAAATTCATGGGATGACGGCGTGGGGCGGGCAAGATGGGCTAGCAGGTAATCTGCTATATTACCGTGGTTGGAAATCGCGAAAGTAGGGTCACTGACCCGGGTCGCTTGACCCCGCTTTCAGCTTTCAACCTTCAACGGACGTTTCCGGGTAGCTGACCCCATCCGCCTGGCCCACTCCTTCCGTTGCCCGTGGGCGCTTACTCCGGGGAACCTTCCAGGTAAACGCCCTGAGCCTTGCCCTCGGGCACGGTCGCCAAGATCTCTTCCAACGTCGGCGCGTCGCGTTCGCCGAGGAACTCTTGGATCAGGTTCTCGAGGTTCAGGCCAAATTCGTGGATCCAGATCGGCCGGCCGAGTGACACCTCCATCGCCTGGTGAAAAATGCCGAAGGGTACGCACAGCTCGACCGTGAAGAGCTGAACCCGGGCGATCTGGCGGGGGCGGCGGACCAGCCACCATTTGCTTTCCACCATGGCGCTGGCACGGGGCCGGCCGATGGATTTTTGGAGTGGGTGCATAAAAAAAGGGACGCGGGCCTCCGCATAGAGTATATCGGCCCGCGGAGCGGTGGATTGACTGCCCGAAAAAAGTAAGCGGAAGGTGGGCGCGCGCCACATGGGGGCGTTGTTTTCTGCGGTGTCCGAAGTTGTTTTTTTTGGGGCGAGAAGCCGGCTTTCCCCTGGCCCGCTGCTGGAGGGGCTTGTGAGAGGGTGATGGGTGGAGGCGATTTCCTAACCCGACGTGCTCCTCCTCGTGCGCAAGCTTGCCCGGGCGGTTGGCGTCGAGAAGAACCGGTTGGTGGGCGAGCCGGTCAGGGAGTTGCGACGCATTGCCTCATCCTAAACGCGCTCCCTGCCAGCGTCTGCGCACCGCTTGCGCAAACGCGGGCGGAAATTGTGCCAGCATGCGATAAGATTGGTGACCCGGTCGGGCTATCCGGATCTTAGCCGGAGGACCAACCGAGTTCAGGCGGAGGGACTGACCGCAGAGGAACACGACGTGTTTGCCCCGGTGATAAAGAAATCCTCACGAAAAGTGCGCTGCTATCCGTTCGAGTCGTTTCACACCGCAATGATTTTTTGGCGGGCCGAGCTCAGTCGAGGCCGAACGATTACCGGCAACCAAACGGCCTCGACGGAGCTCGGTCCGCCACCGGTGGTTACGGCTGCCACGTTAGGATTTAAGGGGTTTAGTGCGGGGCCTGGCCCAGCTGAGCAGGATGGCGGAAGTTTACGAACGGCAAGCGGGATACTGGGTGGACTTCGCCTGGACGGCGGGTGGGAAGACGCGGGGTTCAAGGCGCTGCTCGCCGATTCAAAGAACTCCGCGCCGTTGTGAGGCCGCGGTGCGGTTGAACTCCTCCGCTGGTGCGGTCCGAAAAGGGGCGCGAGATTCGGGAGGTGGACCGGTGCATGTCGCTCGGGCTTTTGTCGAGCGTTGAGCATTGACCGTTGGGCTGCGGGAAACGTACTGCGGGTCGACTCCAGTCGCCCCCGACATGAACTCCGCCAGATTCCTTGGTCTCTTCCTGTTAACGTTTCCTTTCGCGGTCGCCGCCCAGCCGGGCTCCCCTCGGCCGGCGTTGCGGTTGAACGACGCCGAAGTCGAGGAGGCGGTGCTCTTCGCCTTCGACGACCATGCGATCCCCTATCATGGCAATCTCCAGCTGGCCATGGAGCGGGCCGAAAAACATCCGGCCAATCCGGTCATGCCCATCGGCCGGCCCGGCACGATCGATGAGTGGCAGGTGCGTTTCTACGGCACGATTCTGCGGATCGGCGACAAGTTCCGCATGTGGTATGTCGCCGCCGCTGCCGATGGATTCATCAATCCGCTCGAGGGTGGCACGATGGATCGCCGCGGCTGGCGGCTGGCCTACGCCGAGAGCCTGGACGGCGTCGCGTGGACCAAGCCGAATCTCGGCCTGACGGAATTTCGCGGCAGCCGGGAAAACAATCTTCTCGGCTTGCCCGCCGGTTTTCGCGGCTACCACACCTTGGTGATGCACGAACCGGAGGAGGCGGATCCGACCCGCCGCTACAAGATGATGGCGCTGCTCGTCGACACCGGCGACTATGAGATTCCGGGTCTCGTTCCGGATCCGGCCAAGTGGAGCGGACACAATGTCTATGTGCCGCTCTACAGCGCCGACGGCCTGAGTTGGCGGGTGGCCGATGAACTCGTGGCGGAGCACCCGCGCAAACTGTCGGCAAAGTTCAACTTCCTGCGTCACGTCGAGGGCTCCGGGCTCTATCGGTGGAAGGGGATGTACTACATTTCCGGACAGGCGATTCACCAGTCGCTGCTCGACCACGCCGCCATGCCGCCGTACGGCCGGCACGTGCAGTTGTGGCGCTCGCCCGATCTGCTCAACTGGTCCGAGACCTCGACGATGGGGTTTGCGCGCCAGGGACAGTTCACCCGGCCGCCCGGTTTCACTGGGTCGCCGAGCACGGCCCTCCAGTCTGACACCGAGCAGACGCACGAGGGCGCGAGCGTGTGGAACCGGGGCAATGTGCTCCTCGGGGTGACCGGCTTCTGGCATGGCTCGAAGGACTGGGTGAAGATCACGCACCCGCTGGCCCTGTTGGTGAGCAACGACGGCCTCCATTTCCGCGAACCGCAGCCCGAGTTTGAATTCGGCGCCGTCGGGGAACGCGGACGGGACTGGGATCACAGCGGGCTGGGGCAGGGGCAGGCCTTCGCCAACGTCGGAGAGCACACCTACATTTGGTACGGCGCGCCCATGGATCAAGCGGGCGGCCCGCGCACCGGCCGGCCCTGGCCGCGCGAGGGCGGGGTGGGCTTGCTGAAGTTCGCGCGCGACCGTTTCGGTTCACTTGGGACGCGTGATCCGGATCGCGATGGCACGTTCGTGACCACGGCGATGGAAACGCGCCAAGCCGTGAAAATTTCGATCAACGCCGAAGGCCTCGGTCCCGAGTCCCGGCTGCGGGTGGAACTGCTCGACGAACACGAACGCCCGCTCGCGGGCTACGCGGGCGAGCAGGCGGCGCGGGTGACACGCTCCGGGCTCGACGTGCCCGTGAGCTGGGCCGGCGCGGATCGCACGCCCGGGGAGGGCACGATTCGGGTGCGCGTGCGCCTTGAGGGTCGCGAGCGCAACGCGATCCGTTTGTACGCCGTCTACCTGCGTCCGTAGCCAGCGTCGGGACAGACTTTCACACAGTCGGGGAGGAGGCGGGATCCCAAGCCCGCGCCTGTGCATGCCGATTGACGTATATTCTCTCCAGGGTATGGTCGGGGCATGGACCTGATCAGTATCTACGAATGCCTCTGCGACCGCACCCGGCTGCGTATCGTGCAGCTGCTCGGTGAAGGCCCGCTTTGCGTCTGCCACTTTCAGGAAATTCTGCGCGAGCCGCAGGTGAAAATCTCCAAGCACCTCAGCTACCTGCGGACGCGGGGACTGGTGCAGTGCGAACGCCAGGGCAATTGGATGGTCTATTCGCTCCCGGCCAAACCCGCCCGCGAACTGGCGAGAAATTTGGCCTGCCTGCAGGATTGCGCCCAGGAGGATCCGGTTTTCCGGCGCGACGTGGCCCGGCTGAAGAAGCTGACGCCCAAACTCGCCGAATCCAGCCCCTGTGGTTGCACTACGGCCGTCCGCGCCTGACGAATTCTCCCCATGCCAGCCGAAAAACCCACCGTCCTCATCCTATGCACGGGCAATTCCTGCCGCAGTCACCTGGCCGAGGGGATTGCGCGCGCCGCCGCCGGGGACATCATCACCTTCGCCAGCGCCGGTTCGAAGCCGGCCGGCTACGTCCACCCGCTGGCCATCCAGGTGATGCGGGAAATCGATATCGATATTTCGAACCACACGTCCAAGCACATGAATGAGTTTCTGGCCGGAAAAGTTGAGACGGTCATCACCGTGTGTGGGAATGCCGATCAGGCGTGTCCGATTTTCCCCGGGCAGGTGAACCGGCACCACTGGCCGTTTGATGACCCCGCCCACGCCCCGGGAACCGAAGCCGAAAAGCTCGAAGTCTTCCGGCGCGTGCGGGATGAAATTCGCCGGACCTTCACCGCCTATGCGGATGGCCGGCGCGATGTGTTGAAGACGGCGGCGAAATTTACCCAATGAAAAACTCTGCCTCCATTGCTCTCGCTTCCGTCCCCGCACCGGCGGCCGCCAAGCGCCTCGATTTCTTTGAGCGCTATCTGACTGCCTGGGTCTTTGTCTGCATGATCGTGGGGGTCGCCCTGGGGAAGCTGCTCCCGGGCGCCGTGGCGGGATTGAGCAAGCTGGAGTTCGGCCAGGGCTCCCAGGTCAACGTGCCCATCGCGATTTTAATCTGGCTCATGATCTACCCGATGATGCTGAAAATCGACTTCGGCTCGCTCGTCGGGGTGACCAAGCGGCCGAAAGGGCTGCTCGTGACGCTATTCGTCAACTGGCTCGTCAAACCCTTCAGCATGGCCTTTCTGGCCTGGCTTTTTTTCCGGCATATTTTCTCTCCCTGGGTCGATCCCCAGACCGCCTCGGACTACACCGCGGGGCTCATCATCCTCGCCGCGGCTCCTTGCACGGCGATGGTGTTTGTCTGGAGCTACCTGACGGACGGCGACCCGGCGTATACGCTCGTGCAGGTGGCGGTGAACGATCTCATCATGCTCGTGGCCTTCGCGCCCATCGTGATGTTTCTCTGCGGCGTGGCGAATGTCGTCGTGCCCTCTAAGGTGCTGATCACCTCCGTGGTGGTGTTCATCGTCATCCCGCTGGCGGCCGGCTGGCTGACCCGCACCGTGTTGTTGAAGTCAAAGGGGCGGGAGTGGTTTGAGCAGACGTTTCTCCCGAAGTTTCACCCGGTGACGGTCATGGCGCTCCTGACGACGCTCGTGCTCATCTTTGCGTTTCAGGCGGAGAATCTTACCACGCGCTGGCTGGCCGTGCTGCTGCTGGCGGTGCCGATCACTCTCCAGGTGTACTTCAACAGCGGGCTGACCTACCTGTTGATGCGGCAGCTGAAAGTGCCGCAGAACATCGCGGCCCCGGGGGCGCTCATTGGCGCGAGCAATTTTTTTGAACTGGCCGTCGCGGTGGCGATCACGCTCTTCGGTCCGGGCTCAGGGGCGGCGCTGGCGTGCGTCGTCGGCGTGCTCGTCGAGGTGCCGGTGATGCTGTCGGTCTGCAAGGTCTGCAACGCGTCGCGTGCCTGGTATGGACGCGGCGCTTTGACCGAGGTCTGAGCCGAGCTGCTGCGAAACCACCGCGAAGCGGACCCTCACCGAAACGGCCAGAATTTGAAGAATTCGAGGAAGAACACCGCTGCCACGACGTAGCCGACCGTGGTCATCTTCTTCGACTCACCCAGCGCCAGCGCGAGCAAAGCAGCGCAGATGAGCCCCAGTCCGATGCCTTCGGCGATGCTGAAGGTCAGGGGAATCGCCAGGATGGTGAGCACGGCGGGTGCGGCGACCTTGAAGTCCTTCATGTCGATTTCGATGATCGACTGCATCATGAAGACGCCGACGATCACCAGGGCTGGCGCCGTGGCCGCGGGCGGTATGATGAGAATCAGCGGAGTGAGAAACAGCGCGAGCAACATGAGCACGGCCGTGGTCGTCGTGGTCAGCCCGGTGCGCCCGCCGGCCTCGACGCCCGAAGCGGACTCGATGTAACTCACCACGGTCGAAGTGCCGCACAGAGCGCTGAGCATCGTCGCGACGGAGTCGGCGAGCAGCGCCCGGCCGGCGCGGGGCAGCGTGCCATCGGCGCGGAGAAATCCGGCCCGCTTGGTGACGCCGATGAGCGTGCCGATGTTGTCGAACATGTCGACGAGCAGCAGCGTGAGAATAAGCGGCAGCGCCATGAAGACGGCGTTGCTCGTCGTGAGGAAATGAAACGTGAGCTTGAGCATCACCGGTGCGGGCGAGGCGGGGAACGCGAACAGGCTCTCGGGCATCTGCGTGACGGCGTTGCCGCCGGCCCGGACGAAAAGCCCGACGAAGGTGATAATCGCGATGCTGATCACGATGGCTCCCGGCACGCGCCGCGCCACGAGGATGGCGGTGAGCGCGATGCCGGCCAGGCAGAGTGCCACGGGCGCGGAGCCGAAGTTCCCATGCGAGACAAACGTTGCGGGATTGGCCACGATGACGCCGCCGTTCTTCAGTCCGATGAAGGCGATGAAGAGGCCGATGCCGCAGGTGACGGCGATTTTTAGGGAGTGGGGAATGGCTGCGATGATTTTTTCACGCACCCCCGTCACGGACAGCAGCAGGAAAATTACGCCGTTCACCAACACCATCCCGAGCGCTTCCTGCCACGGCACACCGCGGCCGAGGCAAATCGTGAACGTGAAGAACGCGTTGATCCCCATGCCCGGGGCCATGGCGATCGGGTAGTTGGTCAGGAGCGCCATCAGGAGCGTCGAGACCGCGGCCGTGATGGCGGTGACGGTAACCAGCGCGCCCTTGTCCATGCCGGTGTTGGCAAGGATGGCCGGATTGACGGCCAGGATGTAGGCCATTGCCGCGAAGGTGGTGAGGCCGGCCTGCAACTCGCGGCCGACCGTGGTCTGGTTCTGATCGAGTTTGAAGAGGCGTTGGAGCATGGAGGCGGGGTAAACGTTGGAGGTCGTCGCTAAATGGTCTCTCGATTGTCATTCTGAGCGCCAGCGAAGAATCCACGCGAAGCGACAGTTTGAGCATCCACAGGTCGTCACCGCCGAGCGGCTGCGCGCGGCCGAATGGCGCGTGGAGACGAACCGGCCGAACGTCTTTGCCGCGCGGCGGAGCGCCCGGCCCACCCAGTACGGCGATCGTACCGGGTGGGCCGGGCACTCCGTGCGCGGCCGTGCGTGGTGGAAATACCTGCGAGAGGCTCAAGTTCATTGTGATGGGGCTTGGTAAAGCACGGCTTGTGCCGCCCGCGGGTCCGATGCATCAACGCCATGGTACTGTTCCCATGGTCATCGATAGCCACGTGCACCTCTATTCTCCGGAGCTCAACGCCGACCCGGCGGGCTGGGCTGCGGCGCACGGCGAGCCGCATTGGGGCACGCTGGCGACGCGGTCCCGCAAGAACGGCCGGCCGGTGCAGTCGTTTCCCGGTGTGGACGAGCTTTTGACGGCGATGGATGCCGCGGGGGTCGGCCGCGCGGTTTTGCTGGGCTGGTATTGGGAGAAACCGGAAACCTGTGTTTGGCAGAATCGCTTTTATGCGGCGTGCGTGCGGGCGCACCCGGATCGGCTGTCCGCCTTCGCCACGTTACATCCGGCGGCTGGCCGCGAGGCGACGCTTGCGGAGGTTCGCCGGGCGCCGGGCGAAGGATTCATCGGCCTTGGGGAATTATCGCCGCATTCGCAGGGCTTTGCCGTCGAAGATTCCGTCTTCGGTGCGGTGCTGGCTCTCGCGGGTGAACTTCGGCTGCCGGTTAATCTCCATGTCACGGATCCGGAGAGCCGGCCGTTTCCCGGTCGCATCGCGACGCCCGCGGCTGACTTCCTGCAACTCGCCCGCGCTTTTCCCGCGACGACGTTTATCCTGGCCCATTGGGGGGGGATGTTTCCGATGCGCGAATCGGCACTGAAAAAATTGGCCAACGTGTATTACGACACCGCGGCGTCGCCGCTGATGTATGACCCAACGGTCTGGTCGCGCGTCACGTCACTCGTGGGAGCAGACCGTGTGCTGTTTGGATCGGATTTTCCGCTGAACCTTTATCCGCGACTTGATGAACGCCCGGTCATGGCGCGGCTCGTCGACGAGGCAAGGGCGGCGGGGATGGCGGACGGCGTGATGGGGCAGAACGCAGCGCGGGTGCTGGGGCTGTAATTTCACTTCCCTCCTGAAATCGACTATTTTGGCGTGGGAACGGTGCTCTCTTCCTCGACCGTCTCGAAACCCCGAGTTTTGCGGAGGGGACTCGAGCGCAGACGTGAAACGTGAGAACGAAACCAATCCATTGGCGCGCACGGAGTGCGCAGCCCACTCGGTCGGTTTGCCCTACCCGGTGGGTCGCGCTACATCCAGCGTTCCAGCGCCCAATTCACCACGGGACTTTGCACGTCGTTGACGATGATCTGGAGGCCGGTCGTGAAGCCTGAGGGTAGCTTTACGGGAATGGTCAGGACCGGCAGGCCACCGACGCTGGCCTGCACGTTGAGATTCAGAATGCGCGTCCGGTTCGCGAGCGTGCAGTCGGCCTTTGTCAGGGACGGAAACGGCGATGCCGGCAGCACGAGAAAGTCATAGGTCTGAAAAAATTTCGTCCACAACATGCCAATGGTTGCCATCCCGAGATCGGCCGCGGCGATTTGCGCCGGCGTGAGGGTGAGTGCCCGGGTCAGCCGGGGCCACACGACGGGATCATAGCGCTCGCGATAGCGCTCCGCCCAGCCCTTGTGGGCCTCCCAGGCTTCCCGGGCGGTGATGGTGTTGTAGGTGTCGAAGGCCGGGGCAAAGCCGTGCAGCAAGTCGTCGCGAACCGTTGGGTCCGCTGGTGATGCGATTCGGCCGGCCGCCTCCCGGCAGGCGAGCGCGACGTCGGCGTCGACTCCCGGCATGTCCAAATAGCATCCGCGTGGGGTGCGTTCACTGGTGCGCAGTCCGACCAGCGCGCTGATGGCCTGGCGCATGTCGTCCGCGTTGGCGGTGAACCACCCGGGTGTATCGTAACTGGCCGCGAGGCCCATGGCGTCGCGGATCCATGGATGATGTGGCGTCAGGCGATAGCCGAAGAGTCCGCAAAAAGCCGCCGGCACCCGCACCGAACACCCGGTATCGCTGCCGAGCGCGAAGGGCACGATGCCGGCCGCGACCACCGCCACGGAGCCGCTGCTCGAGCCGCCGGTCGTTCGGCCGGGATGGAGCGGATGCTCGCAATCGCCGTAGGTGTAATTCTCCCCGGTCACCCCGTAGGCGAACTCGTGGAGCTGCGTTTTGCCGGCCAGCACCGCGCCCGTGGCACGCATCGCCCGAACGAACGCCCCGTCGCCGGACACGGGTCGCACTTCCGGGAGAAAAGACGAGCCGCCGGAGGTCGGCCAGCCGGCGACATCGAACAGGTCCTTCGCGAAATAGGGCACACCGCCGAGCGGGCCGGTGCGCGGCGCTTCGCTGAGGTGCCGGGCCAGCACTTCCTCGGAGTAGAGTTGGGCGATCGCCGCCCGCGGCTGGCCGGGGCGCAGGCGCGTGCGAATGCGTTCATGGATCTCGCGTGCCGCTTGCTGGGGGGTAAGCTTCTGCCACGAGGCAAAATTCATCCCGGCAGGATTTCAACGCCAAGGGATATGACGCAAACCTTCTCGGTGGTTGGTGGTGTAACATTTTGATTCGATAAGGTAGGGGTGGCTCTCCGAGCCGTCCGCGGACGCCTCGGAGAGGCGTCCCTACCGAAATGAAACAATTCAAATTGATCGACTATCCGGTTGTTGCGGGCCCGGCGTCGCGGGACGTAATGTTCCCTCTTATGGGTTTTGTCGCCTTTCTCTTTCGATGCGGTCTCGGTAGTCTGCTCGCGCTGCTGGCGGTGGGCTGCGGCCGCCCGGAGGTGAAGCAGGTTCCGGTGAAGACCGGCCCGCGGAAGGTCGTGCTGCAGACGGACTGGTTTCCCCAGGCGGAACACGGGGGATTTTATCAGGCGCTGGCCAAGGGCTATTACGCGCAGGCGGGGCTCGACGTGACGATTCTGTCCGGCGGTCCCGGGGTTGGCATCAAGCTGAACGTCGCCCGGGGCGACGCGGATTTCGGGATGATGCGGAGCGACGACCTGATGGTGGCCGCCGCTCGGGGGATGCCATTTGTCATGGTCTCCGCGACGCTCCAGCACGACCCACAGGCGGTAATGGTGCATGCGGCCAGCCCGATCAAATCCCTCCGGGACCTCAATGGCCACGTGGTCATCGCCAGCATTAGCATGGCCTGGATTCCCCACGTCCAGAAAAAGTACGGGATTAAATTCGATTTGAAGCCGAACACCTACGGGCTGGGGGAGTTCCTCGCCAACCCTCAGGCGGCGCAGCAGTGCATGGTCACGAGCGAGCCGTTTCTCGCGCAACAGCAGGGCCGGCCCGTGCGCACGCTGCCGCTGGCGGATTCCGGTTACGATGTCTACCACGCGATTTTCTGCCGGCGCGACTTGGGGCGCGACTCGCCCGAAGTCGTACGGGCCTTTGTCGCCGCGTCGATTCACGGTTGGCGCGATTACCTGCGGAACGATCCGGCGCCAGCGCACGCCCTGATCCGTACGCGCAATCCCCAGATGCCGCCGGAACTGCTCGAATTCTCCCGGAGCGAATTAATCATCCGGTCACTCGTCCACGGCGACGCCGCGAAGGGCGAGGACGTCGGCCAGCTTTCCCTGACGCGCCTCGAGGACGAAATGCAGACGCTGTATCACCTGCGGCTGATTGATGCGCCGGTGTCGATTGGGGACGTCGCCACCAAGCAATACTTGCCGCCGCTGGGGGAGTAATCGCGTTGCCTTGGACCGCGGAGTTCGCGAATTGTTTTGACGATGAATCCTGAAACCAAACTCGCCGAACTTGGACTCACGCTGCCGGTGCCCCCGCCCCCGGCGGGAAGTTATGTGCCGGCCGTGCGCACCGGGAATCTGCTCTACTGCGCGGGCACGGTGTGCCTGCTCGACGGGAAAATCGCGTTTTCCGGTCAGGTGGGCAAAGAGCAGACCGTGCAGACGGGTTACAAGGCCGCCGAACTCTGCGCGCTCAATACGCTGGCTAACATCAAGGCCGCGACTGGCTCGCTGGAAAAAGTGGCCCGCGTCGTTTTCGTCACCGGGTGGGTCAACGCTGTCGATGGCTTCGCCGAAAGTCCGGCGGTCATCAATGGGGCGAGCGATCTTTTCGTGAAGGTCTTCGGCGAAGCCGGCAAGCACGCGCGTGCCGCGGTCGCCGTAAACGGTCTGCCGCGCGGTTCGACCACCGAGGTGCAGGTCGTGGTTGAGTTGAAGCCCTGATGGGCCAGCCACGAAGGCGTTCCGGGTGGGTCGGGCACTCCGCGCCCGGCCTTTGGGTCGCTGGGCGTTCGATCGCTCTGAACGCGTTCGGAGCGCCCGGACTGCGGCGGCGACCTCATCGCGAAAATCCTCGAAACGGCCCGGCGGCATTCCCAACGTGAAACTCATGGCATTTTTCCCGCTCCGGTCGGTTTTCTTCCAACTCGCGACCGCCGTCATCCTGCTGGTCGGAGCGGACCGAACGAGCGCCGCCGTCACCCCCGACGATCTTGGCCCCGAGGATATTAATCGCGGCCGGAGCTTGTTCCGGCTCCAATGCGCGGGTTGTCACGGCTATCAGGGCTTGGGCGGAATGGGCCCGAGTCTGGCGCGACCCAAATTGCGGCATGCTGTAAATTTTGACTCGTTGGTGGGCGTGATCGCCCGGGGCATTCCCGGTACCTCGATGACGCCGACGCGGATGTTTTCGAACCGGGAGCGGCGGCAGGTTGCCGGCTACGTCCGGACGCTCGGCGAAGTGGCCGAGACGCCGCTGCCGGGAAACGCCGAACGTGGTCGGGCCCTCGTGCTGTCCAAGGCAGCCTGCCTCACGTGCCACAGCGTGGCCGGTGAGGGCGGCATCACCGGTCCTGATTTGACCGAGATCGGCCGGCGGCGCGGCCCGGAATATTTGCACCGCGTCCTGGTCGGGCCCGGCGCGGAAAAATCCGTCTCGGAACTGGGCTATTTCGAATATCTGGCGGTGCGGTTGGTGACGCGGAACGGAAGCGAGATCAACGGCGTGCGGCTCAACGAGGACGGTTTCACGATTCAGGTTCGCGACGCCGAGAACCGGCTTCGCTCATTTCGCAAGAGCGACCTGCAGCAGCTGACCAAGACGCCGACGCAGAATATCATGCCCGGTTTCGCCGCGACCTTCACCGCCCCCGAACTCGACGACGTCGTGGCGTATCTCGTCTCGCTGCGGGGTGACTCATGAAACCGCGGCACCTTTTTCTGCTGCTGGCCTCCAGCCTGGCCGCCTTCGTTCACGCGGGAGTGCCTTCCGGTCGGATTCGGGAGGCGGCACGCGAGCCGGGCAACTGGCTGACGTATTCGGGTGATTATCAAGGCCGCCGCTATTCGGGCCTCGACGAGATCAATACGAAGACGGTGGGAGCGCTGCGGCCGGTTTGGATTTATCAGCTGCCGAGCCCGGGGGCGTTTTTCGAGTGCACCCCGATTGTGGCCGACGGCGTGATGTATATCGTCGAGCCGCCGACGACGGTGACCGCCCTCGACGCGCAGACCGGCCGGCGCTTCTGGTCGTGGACGGCGCCGATGCCGGACGACGTCCTCGCCATCGGATTCCCCAAAACCAACCGCGGCGTGGCCGTGCTGGATGATCTCGTAATCGTGGGCACGCTCGACGCGCATTTGGTGGCGCTGGATGCCCGCAGCGGCGTCGTGCGCTGGAAGGTCACCGTCGCCGACAACAAGGTCGGTTATGCCATCACGGGCGCACCGCTGGCGGTGGAGGGGCGCATTATCATTGGCATCAGCGGCGGCGAGGCGGGGGTGCGCGGATTTCTCGATGCCTACGACGCGAAGACCGGCGCGCGACTCTGGCGCACCTGGACGATTCCGGCCAAGGGTGAGCCGGGCAACGAAACCTGGGACGGGGAGAGCTGGCGCACGGGCGGCGCTCCGACCTGGCTGACCGGGGCGTACGATCCCGAACTCAAGCTGCTCTACTGGGGCACCGGCAATCCGGCGCCCGACTGGAATGGCGACAAGCGCGCCGGCGATAATCTCCATGCCTGCTCTCTGCTGGCCTTCGATATCGCGACCGGTGTGATCAAATGGCATTTCCAGTTCACGCCGCACGACACCCATGACTGGGATGCCAACCAGATTCCCGTGCTGGTGGACGCCGAGGTGCAGGGGCGCAAGCGGCAGCTCGTCACCACGGCGGATCGCAACGGCTATTACTACGTGCTGGACCGCGTGACCGGTGAATTTCTCTCGGGTGTTCCCTTTGTGAAGCAGACGTGGTCATCCGGGCTGGACGCCAAGGGGCGGCCGCAGGTCCTGCCGAACACGGAGCCGTCGGAAGAGGGGGCGTTGGTCTGGCCGAGCCAGCACGGCGGGGTGAATTGGTACAGTCCGAGTTACAGTCCGGCCACGGGGCTGTTCTATGTGGCCGCGCGGGAAATGAAGTCGCGCTATTTCAAGGGCGAGGCGGAGTACAAGCCGGGGAAGGATTTTCGCGGAGGCGGCGAGCAGCGATTTTCCGGGGAAAGCGCGAGCGGCGCCGTGCGGGCGCTGGCGGTGGGCACCGGGGCGCTGCAATGGGAATATCCGCTGCATTCGCCGCCGTGGGCGGGGCTGTTGTCGACGGCGGGCGGGCTGGTCTTCGGCGGTTCGGAAGAGGGGAATTTTTTCGCGCTGGACGCGGCGACGGGCACGGCCCTGTGGGAATTCCAGACCGGGGCGGCGATCAAGGCGAACCCGATGGCGTTCCAGGCGGAAGGCGGCGAACGCATCGCCATCGCGACGGGCAACGTGCTGATGGTCTTCGGGCTTTAGCCCGTATCACTACAGCAAACCTAGCTCCCGCAGCGCGGTGCCGGCCACGCGGCCCCAGGGTGACTCCTCGTAGTTCAATGCGCGGTATTGGATATCGAGGGCCTGCTGATTTGTCAGGTCACCGAAGATATTTTCGTGGGTGCTCTCGATAAATTGCTGCAGGCGTCGGCCCGCACAATGGCTGTAAAGCACGGGCTTGATGAAGTCGGACCAACCGGTCATCGCGGAGTAATCGTGCGGCGGATCCACGCGGCGGCGGCGCGCATGGGTCCTCTGGTGCTTGCGATTGCCCGTAAGGCTCAGATTTCTCCCAGCACGGTGTGCCGGGTGCTGGCGAGAGGTCGCGAGGGAGCGGTCAGCCCAACCGCTGAACGGCCTTAACCTACGCACTCGGGTTGGACCGCAATCCGTGCATTGCCGATCGCCGCCCGAGTGTTCACACTCCGCCATACCCATGAATCGGCGTTCCTTCCTCCAATCCGCCGCCGCGGCCAGCACGCTCGCGACGTTTTCCATCAAGTCTTCCGGCGCCGAGAAATCCGGCCGTAAATATCGCACCGCCATCGTCGGCTGCGGTTGGTGGGGGGGCAACATCCTCGGCGAAGCCATCGCGAGCCGACAGTGCGAAGTCGTCGGCCTGTGCGACGTCGACGAACGCCAGATTGCCTCCACCGTGGAGAAGATGGCCAAAGTCACGGGCGACCAGCCGCGAAAATACCGCGACTACCGCGAGCTCCTCGCGAAGGAAAAACCCGAGATCGTCATCGTGGCCACGCCCGACCACTGGCACGCGCTGCCGACGATTGCGGCGGTGAAGGCCGGGGCGCACGTCTACGTGGAGAAGCCGATTGCACACACGATCGGTGAAGGCCGCGCGATGGTTCGCGCCGCCCGCGAGGCGAACCGCGTCGTCCAAGTCGGCACGCATCGTCGCGTCTCACCGCACTCGCAGACGGCCCGGGAGTTTATTCGCTCGGGCAAGGTCGGCCAGATCGGGATGATGCGCTGCTTCGTCAACTCCGGCGGCACGGGCCCCGAGCAGCCGCTGCCCACGGTCCCGACTCCTTCCGGACTGGATTGGGACATGTGGTGCGGCCCGGCGCCGATGCGCCCGTTCAACGGGACCGCCGACAACCGCGGCATCCATCCGCGCGGCTTCCGGCAATATCTCGACTACGCCAATGGCACGCTTGGCGATTGGGGCGTCCACTGGTTCGACCAGATTCTCTGGGTGACGGAAGAAAAGTGGCCGAAGCGTATTTTCTCCACAGGCGGGCGCCCGGTCAAAGGTCCACCCGTGCTTACGCCGAATGAGCAGACGTCCGACGCGCCGGACCATCAGCTCGTGACCTACGAGTTCGAGAAATTCTCCGTGGCGTGGGAGTCGAGGGCCTTCGCGGGCAACCCCGTCGACAAAGGCGAGGGCGTGGGCTGCTACTTTTACGGGACCAAAGGCGTGTTTCGCCTCGGCTGGCGCGGTGGCTGGACGTTCTATCCTGCCAACGAAAAAGACCCGCTGCTGCACGAAGACTCCCAGGCGCACCTGCCTGACCACCAAAACATCCGGGAACTCTGGGCCGATTTTCTCGACGCCATCCAAACCGGACGTCGACCGATCTCCGATATCGAGGAGGGCCACCGCGCGACGAACTGTTCACTGCTCGGCATGATCAGCCTGAAGCTTGGCCGCAGCATCGAGTGGGATGGAGCCAGGGAATCCATCGTCGGCGATCCCGCTGCGACCCAACTCATGCGCCGCGCCTATCGCAAAGGCTGGGAGTATCCGACTTAGCCGGAAATGTGCAGTAGGGTGGTGAAGCCCGGAAATGCTGCCGTGGCGTAGCGCCGGGCTCCGATCGGCGGCCACGGCAAGATTCCCTGTCCCGGAGGCGGAAGTTTTCCCGCACAGGTCCCAGCCCGGGAAGTGCCGGCACGGTCGAGTCCATGCTGCGTGCGATTCGTCCCTTGCGCGGCGAGGGAAGCCTCTCTGAGGCGTCCGGCAAAACCAGGGTTCGCGCCGAGCAGTGCCAAGACGATCACGCGCTGTTCAGAAAAAGCGACACCAGGTCGCCGCCCTCCAAATCAGGCCAGCTGCTTGACCAGCACCTTGGCGTTGCGGCCGCTGTCCTCGTAGAGTTTCAGGCGGGCCTCGGGCAGCGCGTCCTTCGTCGTTTCCTCGAAGCCGCAGACGTTGCTGAAGAAACCGAAACTCTGCGTCGAGAGGGCGATAACGGTCGTGGCGCCACGTTCTTTCGCCACCATGCAGGCGTAGTCGACCATCTTCTTGCCGATGCCGCGGTTGGCGTAAAACGGCATGACATAGAGCGAACCGACCTCGGCCACCTGCGGTTTGTCGGGGTAGAAATAGAGTGTGACGCAGGCGATGATGTTCTCGTCGATTTCGAAGACGAAGAACTGGTCGATGTTCTTTTCGATCGCCTGCTGCGTGCGATGAATGAGTTCCTCGCGCCGCACGGCGTTGCGGGTCAGGTTGTAGATGAGCCGGACGTCGCTCTTACGCGCTTTCCGGATCTGCTGGTAGTCGTTGCCGTAGACGAGCGAACCGACGCCCTCGCTGGAAAAAATTTCGTTCAGCAGGCCGTCGAAGATCCGGCCGTCGAGGATGTGCACGCGCGGCGTGCCGGTCTCGATCGCCTTGACGGCGTGCTCGGCCTTGCTGCGGCTTTGGTCGGCGAGCCGCTCGGGTTTATTCTGCAGGATCTCGCGGAGGGCTTCGATGGAAATTTCGCGCCGGACCGCGCCGTCGATTTCGAGGCCGGCGGCTTCCGTGAGATAGATGATCTTGGTGGCGTGCAGCGCCTCGGCGAGCTCGGCGGCGAGCAGATCCGAATTGACGCGCAGCGACCGCCCATCGGGGCCGAAGCCGATCGGAGAGACCACTGGCACAACCTGGCGATCAATCAGCTCGCTGAGGAAATCCTTGTCGATCCGTTCGACCTTGCCCGTGAACTGCTGGTCAACGCCTTTGATAATGCCGACGGGCAGCGCGCGAACTGCGTTGGTCGTGGCGCACTTGAGGGCGTTTTGGGTCAGGCCCTCGACGAGCGCGTGCGAAACGCGGGAGGAGGCCCGAATCGCGAGGTCGAGCGTCGCGGCGTCCGTGGTGCCCGTGCCGTCGGAGTTTGTGATGGGGATTTTGCGCGCGAGTGACAGTTCGACGAGCTGGTGGCCGATGCCATGGACGAGCACGACCTTGATGCCGAGCGAGCGGAGCACGGCGATGTCAACCAGCAGGTTGCCAAAATTTTCATCGGCGATGATCGAGCCGTCGATGGCGATGATGAAGATCTGCCCTTGGAATCGCGGGACGTATTTCAGGATCCCGCGGAGGTCCGTGGGCTTGATTGTCGTCGCAATCGCCGAGGCAGAGGAAGTCGGGGTGGCTTGGCCGTTGCCGGTACTCATCAAGTTAGGTCGCGAAGTTGTCAGCGATGTTGCCAGTGCGTCAATAGTAGCGCGTGGTCGCCGGGACTGCAGCGCGCTTTGGATTTTGAGCAAAGGTGTGACGGCGGGCGAGGTCGGCGGCGCTGGTCGTTCCGCCTTTAGGCGGCTTCGGGGCGTGCCTTTCGGCTGAAGCCGGAACTACGAATATCGGGATCAATGGATGAACTCTGGCTCCGCCGCTACTTCAGCTGCAAGGACCACGACCGCGAGGTGCGCTGGCCCGTGAGCGTGATCTGATAGTGCCCGGGCTTGAGCGCGCCCGGTGGCACGGTGATGAGCACGACGTTGTCGCGCGTGCGCGTCGCGAGCTGTCCC
>CANJNJ010000054.1 GCA_947474995.1 Opitutaceae bacterium
CCTTCACCAACGAAATGGCGAGCAAATTAAGGTCCTCGTATTTTTGGCGACCCTCCCAGTTGCCATGCTCGTCGCGGGTAAAAATAAACTTCGGCGGGTCGAGGATGACGACATCCCACTTTTCCCCGTTGGTCTGCATCTGCCGGGCGTAGGCGAAGGCGTCGGCGTGGACGAATTTCAGCCGGGCCTGATTCAGGTTCGCGTTGCGCTTCGCCTGCTCCAGCGCGACCTCGTCAAGGTCGACGCTGGTCACCTCGGCCGCGCCGCCCGCGACCTTGGCGTTGAGGGAGAAACCTCCCGTATAACAGCACAGATCGAGCACCCGCGCGTCCTTCGTGAATCGCGTGATGGCGCGGCGGTTGTCCCGTTGGTCGCAGAAAAAACCCGTCTTGTGTCCCTCGGCAAAATCCACCTCGAAACGCACCCCGTGTTCGCGGATCTTGACCGCTCGCGGCGCGGCGGCGTTGGTGTCGTTAAAGGTTGAGGGCTTGATGCCTTCCAGGCTGCCGAGATCGTGGTCGACTTGGACCCGCGCAAATTTTGTGCCGGCCAATTCGTGCAACAACGGCAGCCACTTCGGCAGGCGCAGCGCGATGCCCAGCGAGTAGACTTCGCAGAGCAGCGTTTCGCCGTAGCGATCAATCGTCAAACCACTCAGCCCGTCGCCATCGGAATTGATCAGCCGGTAGGCATCGGTGTTTTCCTCGAGTTTGAAGAGCGTGCGCCGCAACTCCACGGCCCGGCGGATGGCCGCTTCAAAATAGGACTCGTTGACGGGCTCGGTCGAATGCGTGACGACCCGCAGCGGAATCTTGGCCCGCGGGTTGAAAAGTCCGCCGCCGCACCGGTTACCGTTCTTGTCGTAAACGTTCACGAAGTCTCCCGGACGCGCGTCCGGCGAGCACTGGCCGAGGAGCCGCGGAAAGATCGCGGGCTGGAACGTGAAGTATTTCAGCTGCGCCCACGGCAGCGCCCACGTCGAGCGGTCAATGACCGGCGGCGGGGCTTTCGGCGGGCGTTCGGGTTGGGACTCAAGATTCACGGGAGAAAAAAAGCACGGGTCGAGAGACCCGTGCCGCAAAATACTGCCAGAAAATCGCGGACGCGATTCCTCAGGCCACACGCTCCACAATCAGCGGCGGCGGCGTCGGCCGTTTCGGCGCGAGCCGGTAGGCGTTCTTGAAATATTCCAAGGCCTGCTCGAGCTTCGCCTCGTCGTTGTAGTGAATCATCATCAGCGGCTCGCCCTGCTTGACCTGCGTGCCGACCTTCTTGATTTCAGAAACCCCCACCGAGTGATCGATCTTGTCGTGCGCGTGTTCCTTGCCCGCGCCGAGCAGATGCACGCCGCGCGCAATCATCGCCGCGTTGATCGTGTGAACGTAGCCGCGCTTCGGCGCTGGCAGTTTCCGGATATGCCGGGCCTGGGGAAATTTTTCCGGGTGATCGATATAAGCGACATCACCGCCCTGCGCCTTCACCAGATCCTTGAATTTTTCGAGGGCCGAACCGTCGGTAAGATGACGCTGGACCGTTTGCTTGGCCGAAAGGGTCGAACCCGCCACGCCAGCAAGCCGCACGATTTCCATGCCCAGCTTGAGCACGAGTTCCTTCATATCCTCCGGGCCTTGGCCCTTGAGCAGTTGGATCGCCTCTTTGACCTCGAGCGACGTCCCGACCGTGTCTCCGAGCGGCTGATTCATGTCGGTGACGAGCGCCACACAGCGGCGCTTCATCGAGCGGCCAACGCGAGTCATCGAACGCGCGAGCTGTTTGGCCTGCTCCAGATCCTTGATAAAAGATCCGTTGCCCCACTTCACGTCGATCACGAGTCCTTCGGAACCTTCGGCCAGCTTCTTCGACAGCACGCTGCCCGTGATAAGCGGCAAACTCGGAATCGTTCCCGTCTCCTTACGCAGTTCGTAAAACTTGGCGTCTGCCGGAGCCAAATCTTCGGTTTGCGCCACAATGGCACCACCGATGCGGGCCAACTGCGCGGCGAAATGTTCGTTCGTCTGATGGCTCTTGAAGCCCGGAACCGCCGACAGTTTTTCCAGCGTGTTGATAATGTAGTCGTGCTCGACGCCACACATCATGGGAACCACGACACCCGAGGCCATCGCGAGCGGGACTAAAACCAGCGACGTCTTGTCGCCCACGCCGCCGGTCGAATACTTGTCGATCTTCGGTTTCGCGATGTGCGAAAGGTCGATTACTTCGCCCGAAAGCATCATCTCTTCAGTGAGATCAGCCGTTTCTTGGGCCGACATACCCGAAAAATAGATCGCCATCGCCAGCGCCGCGAGCTGATGCCGCGGCATCTCGCCGTCCAACGTGCTGTCGATGATGTAGCGAATTTCCTCCTGACTGAATTCTCCGCCATCGCGCTTCTTCTCAATCAGGAAGTTGAACGTAGGCTTGATGAAACGCCGCGTTGGGATGTTTCGTTTACTGGTCATGTGTTATATATGGGTGCAAGTCCTCGGGGATGCCCCCGCGGCGGAAAAGTTTGCCATCCCATGCGCTTCACGGGAAAAGTCGAGCCTAAATGGGGACCTAGACGCACCAGAATTAGGGATAATCCCCTGAAGAACAGTCTGATCGGCGCCAGGTCGTCTAACTAGGCTACTGAGATTTACCCCCGCTCGCGATCCAAGCGGCAATGACTGCCCGCTCGTAGTCTGACATCTGAGTCACATTCCCTAGGGGCATAATTCTTGTTACAACTACCTGTTGGTAAATTTTTTGAGCATTCCTTACCAAGCCATCAGGCGCTTGGAGTAAAACCCCTCCAGGAGGTTGAGTTATACCCTGAAAGGTGGGCACCGGCGAGTGGCAGCCGACGCAGCGCTGCCCAACAATTGTCCGCACCTGATCAAACGTGACCGGACCTTCTACCTTTGGCAAAGGAACTAGCCGGGGAGCCGTCCACCACGCAACGGAGCCCAGAAAGACGGCGCCGACGACAAGATATTGCCATGCCAACACGCCTTTGTGCCGCCGGTTGAAAAAATGGCGGATGCTTACCCCGGCCGCCGCCATCAGCATCAAAACAGCCCACGCGTGTTTGTGACTGTAAGTCGACGCGTAGTGGTTGCTGATCATGATGAAGATAACCGGCAGCGTGAAGTAGTTATTGTGTACACTTCGCTGTTTGCCGCGCACGCCGTCCGCCGGATCGGGCAGCCGGCCAGTGCGCATCGCCTCCACCATCCGCTTTTGCCCCGGAATTATGACGAAAAAGACGTTGGCCGCCATAAGCGTCCCGATCGCACTGCCCACGTGCATGAAAACGGCGCGTCCGCTGAAATAGTATCCCAAGCTCCAGGCGAGCAATATGACAAAGCCGAAGACGATCGCACCCAGCCAGACCTCGCTCTTGCCGAGGGGTGAACGGCACAGCGTGTCGTAGATCAGCCACGAACCCACCATCGCCGCGACTCCGATCCCGACGACCTGCCACGACCCAAGCACGGCGATCGTCGGGTCGATCATCATGCTTTGCGCCCGCAACCAGTAGACCAAAACCAGCAAGGCAGTGCCGGAGAGCCAAGTCGTGTAGGCTTCCCACTTAAACCAGTGTAATTTTTCCGGTAGAGAGGCCGGGGCGACCGCATATTTTTGCGGGTTATAAAAGCCACCGCCATGAACCGCCCAAAGTTCGCCCGCAACGCCCTTTTGGGCCGCTTCCGAGCCGGCGGGAACCGGGTCCAGGCTGTTGTCCAGCCAGATAAAATAGAACGACGATCCAATCCAAGCGATGCCCGCAATCACGTGCAGCCAGCGCACAAGCAGGCCAAGAAATTCGAGGAGATGCGCGTCCATGATTGATTCCGTACAGCCCGCCGGATGCCAATCATGACCGGGCCGGCGCGCAAGCTTTGTAGCTTTTGGCCGAAGTTAGGTTTCCGGCCGGCCCGGCAGGAACTGAACTCCACGCTTGCGCGCGGCGCGCGCGTTCCGGTTTGCTCGTGCGGTGCACGTCTCGTTCAACCTCGCCCTCGATTTTGACTCGGCCCTGCGATCGGCCGCCACGGCGGCCGGATTCGCCGATGCCGAAGCACTGAATCCGGAAGTGCGGGTCTCCGATCCCCGCCATGGCGATTACCAAGCCAACGGCGTGCTCGGCTATGCCAAGGCCCGGAAGCTGAACCCGCGCGCTACCGCCGAGAAACTCGTGGCGGCCCTTCCCGCCAGCGTTCGCGAGACCTGCGACGTCACCATCGCGGGACCGGGCTTCATCAATTTCACCCTCAAGCCTGCCACGCTTTTCGCCTGGCTACGCGCGCATCCGTCCATCGCTCAACTTCGAGTCGGCGCGGCGACGGCGAAGCGCGACCAAACCTGGATCGTCGACTACAGTTCGCCGAACACGGCGAAACAGATGCACGTCGGTCATCTGCGTTCGGCCGTGATCGGCGAAGCCCTCGCGCGCCTGCTCGCCTTCAGCGGCGCCAAGGTGGTGCGCGATAATCATATTGGCGATTGGGGCACGCAGTTCGGCAAACTCATCTGGGCCTACAAGCGCCAGCTCAACACCGATGCCCTGTCCCGCGAGCCGCTCGAGGAGTTCGAACGGCTCTACAAAGTCGGAAACAGCACCGCCGAGGCCGACCCGGCCGTCCTCGACGAAGCCCGCGCGGAATTGGTGAAACTGCAGGCTGGTGACCCGGAGAACCTCGCGATTTGGAAAAAAATCAACGACGTCTCGCTCGCGGCCTTTCAGCGCATCTACGACCAACTCGACATCCGCTTCGATGTCGCGCTCGGGGAAAGTTTCTACAACGACAAGACGGACCAGATTTATCGCGAGCTCTCGGACTTGGGTCTAGCCGTCGAAAGCGAAGGCGCGCTCGTCGTCTTTCATCCCGAACATCCGCGGTTCAAGGAACAGCCGCTCATCATTCGGAAGCGCGACGGCGCCGCGAACTACGCGTCCACCGACCTCGCCACGATTCTTTACCGCTTCGAACACTTTAAGGCCACCGGCGCCCTCTACGTCGTCGACAAGCGCCAGAGCGACCACTTCGACCAGCTTTTCCTGACGGCCCAGAAATGGTTCGCCGCCTCGCACCGCACCCTGCCCCACCTCGAACATATCGATTTCGGCACCGTGCTTGGCGAAGACAACAAACCGCTGAAGACCCGCAGCGGCGAGAACATCAAGTTGCGCGACCTGCTCACCGAGGCCGAGGCCCGCGCCCTCGCGCTGGTCAGCGAACGGAGCCCGGATATCCCGGCCGAAGAGCGCGCCGAGATCGCCCGACTGGTCGGCGTCGCGTCCGTCCAGTACGCCGACCTCTCGCAGAATCGCTCGAGCGACTACCTTTTCGCGTGGGACAAGATGATTTCACTCGAGGGCAACACAGCCGCCTACCTGTTGTATGCGGTGGCACGGATCCATTCGATCTTCCGGAAACTGGGGATTGACCCCACGGCCGGCGAACTCGACACCGCGGCCACGCCGTTGGAAACAGCGGAGGAACTGACCTTGGCGCGCAAGCTCGTGAAGTTTTCCAATGCGCTCGACTCCGCGGTGACCCAGCTTCGTCCCCATTTCCTCTGCCTTTATCTCTACGAACTCGCGGGGGATTTCAGCGGTTTCTACAATGCGGACAAAGTCGCCGTGGAGGATCCCGCCATTCGCGCCCGCCGGCTCCTCCTCTGTGCGCGAACGTTGCTGTTGCTCGAAACCGGCCTGAATCTCCTCGGGCTTCGCACCCTCCGCCGAATGTAATCAAACGGGTTGCCGGCGGCGGTGCCGAGGCAATCCTCGGTCGCACCCGGCTGCAAAACGCTCTTGCCGCGACCCCACCACCGTCCCACCTTCACGCCCATGGCCACGCAGGAGCTTTACATCCGCAACGAGAACGAGACCGAGGCCCGCGGGCCCTTCAGCGCCGAACAAGTTTCCTCATTGGTCGATGCCGGTCAGGTAACTCCTGAAACGCTCATCTACGATTCCACGACCGAGCAATGGGTCGCACTCAGTGCCAACGCCGAGCTGATGGCGGTCATTTTTCCCGAGAAAAAGAAACTCGTCCTCAAGCACAAGGAGATCAAGACGCTCAACAAGCCCGACGAGAACGCAAAGCCAATTACAGTGAACGATATGCTCGCCGCGGCCGAGGGCCGGACGGACGACACCAAGGGCAAGTCGGACCCGGAAATCGCGATGATGCGGGCCGCCAAGATCGGCATGATCGGGGCCACCGTTTCGCTGCTGGCGGCGGCCGCGGGCGAAATTCTCCCCGCGACAGATGCGATCATGTCGATGGATCCGGCCAAGCTCATGGCCCATCCCCTCATTCTGCTGGGTATTCTGGACGCCGGCCTGGTCGTGCTCCTCGGACTTGGCATGGCGAGTATCTATCCTTTTGTCCGCTTTCGTGCCGCGCTCGGCTTCGGCCTGATGGGTTTCATTTTCTACGCGCAGGGGCAACCGACCCCGTTGCTGGAGGTCGCCGCGGGCGCGGCCGGCCTCTATCTATGCACGGTGTTCGTCCACCTGGTACCCGCACTCGTCGCGGCCGCGGCCGGCGTGGGCGGCATGGGAATGCTGGCGTGGTATTTCCTGTCGAACTGACCCCGTGGGTCAAAGCGGGCCAACATCTTCCCCGTCCCGTTTGCGGCTCGCGGAAGCTTGGCCGCGGCTGGTTCGCATTTATCAAAAAGACATCTGGCAGTCAGGTCAGCTGATGGATCATTCGCCCAGGGGCTGGCTGTACGCCACCCTTCGCGTGATTTCGATTTCGGCCACGGTCTTCCTCGAAAGCCGGGTGGCCAGTCGCGCGGCCGCCCTCAGTTTCAGTTCCCTCCTCGGCCTCGGCCCCCTCATCGCGATCATGGTGTTGGTGGCGGGCTTTGCGCTCGGCAAAAATGACCCGAACCTGGTGGCGAGCACGATCACCCGGATGATTAAAGTCGTCGCGCCGCAAATCGGCCAATACGAGCAGCTCAACGTCGATCCTTCAGCGGCCAATCCCCAACTCGCGGATATTCTCCATAACATCGTCACGGCCTCGGGCTCGGTGTCAGCCGGCACCCTCGGCGGCCTTTCGCTGATCCTGATCGTCCTGTTGCTCTTCAAGTCGATCGAGGACGCCTTCAACGACATCTGGGGGGTCCGCGACGGGCGCTCCCTCATGATGCGGGTCGTCTACTATTGGACGATTCTCACGCTGGGGACCGTGCTTTTCTTCTCCTCAGTGGCCCTGCTGGGCGCCGGCGCGTTCGTCAATGTCTTCATGGAAAAACTCCCCGGTGGCGTCGAGTTACTCCACCTGCTCAGTTGGTCGCTGCCGGTCTTTTCGTTCCTGCTGCTGGCCGGCATGCTGATGATTTGTTACCGGGTCATTCCGAATACCCGCGTTTTCTGGCGCGCCGCCGCGGTCGGCGGGGCGGTGGTCGCCGCGCTGCTGATGCTCAATAATTTCGTCGCTTTCCTCTACGTGAAGCGCGTGGTGCTCGAACGCAGCCTCTACGGATCGCTCGCGATCGTGCCGGTGCTGATGCTCGGGCTCTACATCTTCTGGCTCTACGTGCTCATCGGCGGCGTGGTCAGCTACGCGATCCAGAACGTCCATTTCCGCAACAGCCAGGCCGCGTGGAGCCTGCTCACGGAATCGATGCGCGAACGTCTCGCGCTCGTGGTTTTTCTGACCATTTGCCGGCGTTTTCGCGACTGCCTGCCACCGATTTCGGCCTCTCACCTCAGCGCCATGCTCAAGGTTCCGACCCAACTGCTCAATGAATGCCTCAATCGCCTCGTGCAGATGAAGCTCGTGACCGTCCTGCAGGCGGCGGCCCACAGCAGCGCCAGCGACCACCTTTATCAGCCGGCGCGACCGCTCAACCGGATGACCCTCTTCGATTTCAAGACGCTCGACGACAACCTGGGCGACGATCCGATCGGCCAGTCCCTCGAGCACATCGACCCGCTGGTCCCGCGGTACAACGCCGCCCTGGAGGAACTGGGCGAACAGGAATTTTTCCAGAAGAACCTGGAGGATCTCTTGGTCGAGTATCCCTTTGATGAGTCCCGACCGCCTTTCGCGATGGGCCAACGGCGCCCGAAGAGCTGATTTTCACCCGCCGCGCTCCATCTCCCCCTGGAACCGCGCCGCCCCAGCCCGCCCCTTTGCCCTTGCCACCCGCGCGGTGCGACCTACCGTCCGACGTTTTCTCCCCATGATTTCCTGGATCCAGCGCTACTTCCAGCACCACTTCCGTACCATCTTTACCGTCCTGCTGGGGGTAACGATCATCTCCTTCATCTTCACAATCGGCGCCGCTCCCGGCATCGGTCGGGCCGACCGCCGAACGATCGAGCGCCAGTTCTTCAGCTATAACCTCAATTCGGCCGAGGACCAGCAGCGCCTCGTCGGTGACGCCGGCCTCAGCGCCAATCTTCAGGTCGGCGGCATGGGCCTCGAGGCCGAGCAAATCCAGAATTACGCTTTTCAACGCGCCGCCAGCCTCGAACTGGCCTCGCAGTGGCAGATCCCCGCGGCCACCCCGGCCGAGATTACCGAGGCGATCAAAAAGCTGCGGATGTTTGCCGGCCCCGACGGGCAGTTTGATGCCAAGGCCTACGCCACCTTTCGTGACAATCTCAAAACCAATCCCCGCGGCGTCACCGAGGCCGATGTGGCGCGCGCAATCGGCGACGATGTACGGGTCGACAAGGTCAACACTCTCCTCGCCGGGCCCGGCTATGTCTTGACCGCTGACGTCAAGAATCAGTTGATTCGCTCCGACACGAGCTGGACCCTCGCCACCGCTTCCACCGACTACGCGGCCTACAAGCCGGAGTTGAAGCCAAGCGATCTCGAGCTCACGCAATACTTCGAGCAGGCCGGCCAGCGCTATGAAATTCCGCCGCGCCTCGTCGCCACCTATGTGGACTTTCCGGCGCTTTCCTCTTTTCAAAGTGTCACGGTAACCGAGGCCGAAACTCGCGCCTTCTACGACGCCAATCCCTCGCGCTTCCCCAAACCCGCCGACCCCAAGGCAGCGGCAACGCCCGACGTCTCGAAGCCGGCTGATCCTGCCGCCGATTTCGCCGCAGTCAAAGGGCAGGTTGAGACGTCCTTGAAATTCGATCGCGCGCAAAAGCTTTCCGTCAAAGCCGCCAGCGATCTCGCCGTCGCGCTGTTTGAGGCGAAGGCGAATACCATCGCCGCCGTCGATGCCTTTCTGGCGGCGCGCAAGCTCGCGCCCAAGACGCTGGCGCCGTTTACCCGCGAGGCCGGCCCCGCCGAACTGGGTGGCGCCCCGGAAGTCGCGAACGAGGCCTTCCGCCTCAACGCCGGTCGCGTTGCCTCCGACGCCATCTCCATTCCCATGGGAGCCGTCGTCCTTTTTTGGAAGGAAACCCAGGCGGCCCGCATGCCGCTTTTCACCGAGGTGAAGGACAAGGTCACTTCCGACTACATCGAGAACGAGCGGCGGAAGCGTTTTGTGGAATTGGGCAAGACGATCAAGGCCCAGACTGAAACTCGCCTGAAAGCCGGCGAAAGCTTCGAGGCAGCGGCTACCGCCGCCGGCACTGCGGCCGGACTTAAGGTCGAGGCCAAGACTTTGGGGGCATTCACCCTGCGCAATCGCCCGCAGGACACCGACAGCTCGATCATGGGCGTCCTTGAGCGCCTCGAAAAGGGCCAAGTATCAGACATGGTCGTCAATCCGGACAAGGGTATTTTCGTCTACGCAGCGGATAAGAAGGCCCCCGACCTGAGTGACGCCAACCCGCGCCTCGCCGAGACCCGCACCCAGCTGGCCAACTTTTCCACCCGCATGGGCGCTACCGCCTATGTCGGCGAGATGGTTGAAGCCGAACTGAAGCGCTCCGAGGCCAAGGTCAAATAATTACTTCGTGGCGGGATCGCCCGGCGCCAGCCGCCGGGGACAACACATGCTTTCCTTGGGCGAGATTTCAGTGCATGACTGATTTCTCCGCATGCCACTGCAGTCTTACGCCCCGCTTTCGCCCCCGTGTCGCCTGTGCGGCGCCGGTTTCGAGCACCGGCAATCGCCTCAGGAACCCGACCTGACAGGCTGTCCCACCTGCGGGCAAGCCGTGCGGCGCCGTGCCGCCCAGACCGTAAATTCCCCGAAACTTTCCGCACCCGTCTCCGTCTCGCGGGCCAAGCAAGCCGGGTTTACGGTGTTGAAACGCATCGCTGGGGGCGAATACGAAAGACAGTAACCTTTTACTCGTCTTCCGTGTTCTTCCGCCAGGCCCCGTTCCCCAGCCCATTTTAAACTCCTTCATGTCCCGCTCATTCGCCCGCGCCTCGCTCGTCTTCAACCTCGCTTTCGCCGCCGCGCTTGTGGTGAGCCCTGTTGCCGTCCAAGCCCAACCATCCGCGCCGGCCCCCGCCCCGGGCAAACCCAGCGTGCCGGAAAAGCCCATCACCCTCGAGGAAGCGCTGGCCCTTGCCCTGCAAAAGAATTTCGGCCTGCAGATTCAGGCCTTCAACGTCCAGAACTCGAAGGAAAACGTCGCCATCCAGGAGGCCGGTTTTGACGCCACGCTCAACGCCTCAATCAATCGCAACGTCAACCAGGCCGCCTCCAGCACGAGCCGGCTGGACGGAACTGCGGCTGTCGGCCCCCGCACCGACGGAACGACCCTGCGCTTCGGCGCCACCTTGCCCCGGATCGCGGCCACGAACGGCGTGGTCAACGTGAGCACCAATGTCACGCGCAGCGCCACCAATTCCGCCAATTCCCTGATCAACCCGAGCTTCGGCAACGGCGTCACGGCGACCCTGACGCAACCGCTCCTCCGCGACTTCGGCCGGCAGGCCGCCATCGCCGCCCTCGAGAGCGCGCGGCTCGGCTTCAACATCGCGAACATCAACTACCGGAGCAACGTCCTGTCGGTCGTCAGTAATACGGAGAACGCGTACTACAACCTGGTCGCCGCCCGCGACGCCCTTCGCATTCGCCAGCTCACGCTCGCCGACAATCAAAGGTTGCTGGAAGAAAACCAGGCCCGGCGCTCGTCGGGCATCATGACCGACCTCGACGTCCTGAGTGCCGAGGTCGGCGTCGAACGCAGTCGCAGTGCGGTCGTGCAGCAGGAACAGGTGCTCCGCGACGCCGAGGACCAACTGCTCCTGCTCATCAACGCCTCGACGTTCGACATCCGCCCCGTGCCTGAGCCGTTTTCCAATTACAACGAAGGCGTGCCCAATTTCGCCCAGGCCTATAAACTGGCCCGCGACTTTTATCCGGCCCGGCTTTCGGCGGAGCAGACGATCAAGCAGCTTGAAATCAACCTCGATGTCGCCCGCCGGAGCACCAAGCCCAACCTCGATTTGACCGCCACCCTGGGCTACAACGCGCGCACGACCTCGGACGGATATTCCGAAGCCATCAGCAATCTCCCCCACGACCACGGCAACAATTGGGCGCTCAATCTGAATTACATCATGCCGTGGGGCATGCATGCCGACAAAGCCCGCTTCCGGCAGGCCAACAACAATCTTCAGTCCCAAAAGCTCCAACTCGAGCAACTCGAGCAGCAGTTGATTTCCAGTGTGCGCTCGGCCGTCCGGGCCATCGCGACCAACCTCGTCGCCGTCGAGATCGCGACCAAGGCCACGGAACTTGCCTCGCGTCAATACGAGCAACAGAAAGCGCGCTTCGACGCCGGCCTCTCCACGAGCCGCATCGTGCTGCAATTTCAGGACGATCTCGAGAGCGCACGCTTCACGGAGCTCAGCACCAAGCTGCAATTGCAACGGGCGGTCGCCGCGCTGCGTCAGCTCGAGGGTACGTCGCTCGAACGGTTCAAGCTGCAGGCGCCGCCACCGTTGAAATAAGTTCCGGCCTCGTCCGGCGAAACGGGTTGGCGGCGCCTCCAACTCCATGCTCGCGGCCGCGAACAGTCGGGGTTCTGCTGGGTTTGGCCAGTCCGACCCCGCATGCCATCAGCCCGCCGGCCCGCTCCTTTGTCCGTTTCCACCCCGCACTCGATCTTTCACGACGGGCGCGGATTTCATCTCCTCGGTTTCTCGGTCTTCGTCTGCGCCCTGGGCCTCGGCGTCTTTTTTGTGCTGCCCCACCTCCGGCAAAGGCAAATGGACGCGCGAGCGGCCGCCGTGATTCGCGATCTGCGGGCATTCGCGGCAGGAATTAATCGTTATGCCCGCGAACGCGGAGACTGGCCGGCGGCGGGAGCCACCGTCGGTGATCCTCCGGTGGGACTGGAAAAGGCCCTGCTCGCGGCCGGCTGGAACCAACCCACTCCCGTGGGCGGCCGCTACGTTTGGGCCCCCAACAGCGTCCATCAGGGCGAGCGCTACCGCGCTGTCATCGTCCTCGCGGATCGGGAGCCCGACCCGGTGACCACGGACCGCGCACAGCTCGAGGAAATCGATCGCCGGCTCGACGATGGAAAGCTGCCGACGGGCCAATTTCGCCTCGGTTATCGCAACTACCCGATGTGGGTCATCGAGCACTGAAACCTGCGTCCAGCCATGGAGCCCAACCCACCCGCGCCCCATCGCGCCCTTCGCGCCCTTCGCCACGTCCTTTCCGCGACCCTGCTGATCGCGGGAATCGGCTTCGGCGTTCAGGCGATTCGTTCCACCAGCCATTTCGAAAGCGTGAACCGGGAATCCGCGGTTGATCCCGTCGTTGACCCGGCCGACGTGGCGATGCGCCGGCATGACGCTGTGGGGATTTTCGCCACGGGCGATCAACCGGGAGAGCGCCTTATCGAGGTGACCGCCGACGGCGTGGTGAAATTTTCAGAAATCAGCGCCAGCGGCAAAAGCGCCCCGGACGTCGCCACCTATCAAATTGGCCGGCGCCATCGCCACTCCTGCCTGACCACGAAGGGCCGGGGAACGATCGAGGTGCTCGATATCGATACCCTGGAATATTACCGCGATCGGTACCGGCGCACGAAGTAGCGGGTCGCTAGACCGAAAAAAGATCGGCGGCATTTTGCATCTGCTCGGCGGCGAGCACCCGGTGTTCCGGCAATTGCGTGCGAAACCAGGTCCGCTGTTTCTTGACCAGCGCGCGAGTGTTCCGGGCGATTTCCTCGCCCAGCGTGGCTGGCGCAAGCTTTCCTTCGAGCATGGCGATGACCTCGCGGTACCCAATTGCCTTCGACGCGCTCGGATTTTGTTCGAGCCCGGCGGCCTGCAGACGCCGCACTTCTTCCACCAACCCCTCCTGCAACATGGCGGCGACCCGCGCCTCGATTCGGCGGGCGAGATCTTCCGGTTCGCGATCGAGCCGGGTCAATGCGACGCGGTAATCGGCAAAAGACGATTTCTGCCGCGCAAACGCACTCGCCAGATCCACGAGCGTTCGACCTGAAGCCACGCAACGCTCCAGCGCCCGAGCGACCCGTCGGGGGTTGGCCACATCCAACGCCCCCAAGCCCGCCGGGTTCAGCGCCCGCAGGCGCGCGACGGCGTCGCCCAGAGGCAGGTTTCTGACTTCGGTCCGGACCGCTTCGGGAACCCTCACCTCGTCCGCCACCGGGGCGAAGAACGCCTTCAAATAAAATCCGCTGCCACCGGCCACCAGGACGCGGCGCCCCCGGCCAATAATCTCCGCCACCGCCCTCCGCGCCTTGTTCACATAGTCGGTGACGTCCATGCGCTCGGTCAGCTCGCAGAGGTCGATGAGGTGATGCGGCACGCGCGCCCGATCGGCCGGCGTCGGCTTCGCGGTGCCCAGCTCCATCCCACGGTAGAACAGCAGCGAGTCGCAGGAAACGATTTCCGCGTTGTTCGCCTCCGCCCACTGCAGCGCCCACGCGGTCTTGCCAACCGCGGTCGGCCCAGTGAGCACCTGCAAAACGGGATTCAACGCGCTCCACTCAAACCGGCAAATTTCTCCAAACGCAACGGTGCACCGACGGAGGGAACGCCGATCTCCGGCCGCGCCCGCCCGACTCGAAAACGAAATCATCCCTCCCCGGCGTTTCAGGTTTTCCTTCCGGCCCATCCTGCCCTTCGCTTCCCGCCTGCCTCCAAAGACCACTTTCATCGTCAATCCTCACGCCGGACGCGCCCGTCGCGTCGTGCCCGCGGTGCGCGCGTTTGCGGCGCAACACGGAGCAGCGGTCGTGTTCACCGATCACCCGCGGCACGCGGCCGAGTTAGCCCGGCACGCCCTCGCCCATGGCTCCACCGTGGTCGTCGCCGTCGGGGGCGATGGCACCATGAACGAAGTCGCCGGGGCCCTCGTCGGCACGGAGGCGGTCCTCGGCCTGGTGCCCTCCGGTTCCGGTGACGGACTCGGTCGTCACCTCGGAATTCACGGCTCTCCCGCACATGCGTTGGCGCTGCTGCTTTCCGGCCGGCCGCGTTCCATCGATAGCGGCCTTGCCGACGGTCACCCTTTTTTCAACGCCGCCGGCCTCGGCTTCGAAGCCGAGATCGCGCAACGGTTCAACCGGCTCAAGCGGCGCGGATTCTTTCGCTATCTCGCGATGAGCGGGGCGGCCTTTCGCCACTGGCAACCCCGCGATTACACCGTCATTCAGGCCGGCCGAAGCGAGCAAATGAGGGCGTTCACCCTGGCGGTGGCCAACTCCGATCAATACGGCAACAATGCCCGGATCGCACCGGGTGCCCGCATTGATGACGGCGAGCTCAACTTGTCCGCCGTCCCGCCGGTAACCTGGCTGAATGCCGTGCCGCTCGTCACCCGGCTCTTCACCGGCCGGCTGGCTGGCGCCACGGGCATGGTCCTGCGGCCCGGCGAGCGATTCACGGTCATGCAGGCCACCCCGGGCCCGCTGCACACCGACGGAGAAGTGCATGAGGCCGGAACCACCATCGAATTCCAAGTCCGTCCCCAAAGCCTGCGGGTGATGTGCCCGGATTTTTCGCCGCCCGCGAAAAATCACTAGGTTTTTGCGCGGTAAAAACCTCTCAGATCTCGTCGTACGCCACGGCGCGATTTCGTCCGCGCGCCTTGGCGGCGTAAAGCGCCTTGTCGGCGGCATTCAACAGCGACGGGCCGGACTTCGCGTCCCGCGGCAATTCTGCCGCCCCCGCGCTCACCGTCACCTTCAGGGACAACGTGTCGTTCACGACCACGGGATCGTGGCTGACCACCGCGCACACGCGGCGGGCCACGTCCATCGCCCCCGCCCGGTTCGTCTGCACGAGAATCAGCGCCAGCTCTTCCCCGCCAAACCTCACCGCGCGATCAACCGTGCGCACCTGTCCGGCCACCCGGCGGGCGACTTCCCTCAGCACGACGTCACCCACGGGGTGACCATGGGTGTCGTTGACCTGCTTGAAATGATCGATGTCCACCATGACGAGCGCCAGCGAATGACCAAAGCGCATCGAGCGCTCTTCCTCCTCCGTCAGGATGCGTTCGAATTCGCGGCGGTTGAGCAGACCGGTGAGCTGATCGCGCGTGGCCAGTCGCCGCAGGGCCTCGAGCGTTTCGCCGAGTTTCAAGGCATACCGCAGCGACCGCTCCAGGTTTCGCGGAGTGATCTCGCCCTTGACGAGATAGTCCAGCGCCCCGGCATTCATCGCCTCGATATCCACCCGCTCTGCCGTCTCCGCGGTGAGAAACACAATTGGCGTCCGGCAGCCTGCGCCGACTGCCTCCTGAATCAGCTGCAGCCCGTTGCGTTCCCCCAATTGATAGTCGAGCAGGCACGCGTCGTGCAGGCCGGAAAGGAGTTTCTCCATCCCCTCCTCATACGTCGACGCCCATTCGAGTTCATACCGTTCGCCGCGAAACGTCTTGAAATGCGCCTGCGTCAGCCGGAATTGCATCCGGTCGTCGTCAATCAGCAGGATCTTGCGCAGTGGCCCGACCATGGCTCAGACGCGTCTCACGCCCGCCGACAAATCTGCCGCCCTCGCCGCCAGCACGGGGGCAATCTTGCTGCGGTCGGCCAGGTTATCGCGGATGCAATTCACCAACGCGCTCCCCACGACCACACCGTCCGCCTGGGCCGCGACCTGCGCGACCTGGGCCCGCGTGCCGATGCCAAAGCCGACGACCACGGGCAACTTCGTCCGGGCGCGAATTCGCGCCATGGCCTCGGGAATGTTTCCAGCCACCTGATCGCGCACGCCGGTCACGCCTTCGCGCGACACGTAATAAAGGAATCCGGTGGCCGTCGCCGCAATCCGGCCAATGCGGGCATCAGGCGTCGTCGGGGCGATGATGAACACGGTGTCCAGCCCATGGGCCCGGCACGCCGCGGTCAATTCGTCGGCCTCCTCCGGCGGCAGATCGAGCGTCAGGATCGCGTCGACCCCCGCCGCTTTGGCATCCCGGACGTACGCGTCGACGCCATTGGAGAAAACCAAATTGTAGTATGTGTAGAAAGCAATGGGCGCATCGCTGAATTCCCGGATGCGCCGCACGAGTTCGAACACGCGCGCCGCCGTCATCCCGCCTTCCAGCGCCCGCTGGGCCGCCAGTTGGTTCGTGGGTCCGTCCGCCAGCGGATCGGAAAACGGCACGCCCAGCTCCAGCAGGTCGACCCCATTGGCCAATAACGCGCGGCAGGCGGCCAGCGACGTGTCAAAGTCCGGATCACCGGCGCACAGGTACGCCACAAAAGCGGCTCGTTTCTCGGCCCGGACTCGGGCGAACAATTGGGCAACACGCGACATGGGAGGGTGAAAATGGCCGGAAATGGCCAGAAAAGACACGAAAATTTATTTACCCATCGACCCACTCAGCCGGGTCGATGCCTTTTAAGCCGGACTCGTGCAGTTGAAAATTGAGAGGTGAAAGTTGAAAGCGATGAATGCCGGGGCGAAATCGCTCTTTTTGGGGCTGGGTTCGAGGCAAACGGATCCGTGACTCCCCGACTGCATTGTTCCGGCTCAAAACTCGAACTCCAGCGCCACCGGCCGGTGGTCCGAGAGCATCGAGCGCACAATTTCACACCGAACCACGGCGCAGCCTTCCGGCACGAAAATGAAATCCAGGGCCCGCTGGGGGAGCGGCGACGGAAAAGTCAGACCCGACCGCGGATAGAGGGAATAGTCGCCATAGTCCGAAAGGTGGCTGAGGAGCGAAGCCGTCGCGTCGTCGCGCGTCCTGGGATTATTGAAATCGCCACAGACAATCGGCGGCACGGCCCAGGTCTTGCCGTGCAACCGATGCTTCTCCTTCAGCCAGGCCAGGAGCCGTTCGAGCTGCCGCAGCCGCTGGGCGCGCGAACTGAAGTGCAGGTGCAGATTCACCAACGGCAGGCACTGCCCGGCCACGTCGAGTTCGACGTAGAGAAAACCCTTTTCCCCCATGCGACGCGTGCCAAAAACCACGGTCTCGACCGCGCGAATCGCGTGTCGCGATAGCACCGCATTGCCGTAGCAAAGATTGAGCAGGCCGGCGCGGCGGTTGTTGATGCCGAACACCGAATGCGCAAAGCGCGTGTGTACTCGCAGGTAGTCGAGGTGATCGAAGTTCCCCGACCAGCGCGACCGCTCGTCGATTTCCTGCAGCGCCACCACGTCAGGCGCCAGGCGCTCGAGCAGCGCCGCAATCTGGCGCAGGTTCACCCGGAGCTGGCGTTGGGACGTGGTGCCCTGGATCGGGTTCAAACCCCGGCCGTGCGCAATATTGAAGGTGACGAGTCGCAGCCGCGGCATGGAACAATGCACCAGAGAATGACCGACTCTGAGGCCAAAGGCAAACCGAGGCCCAAACCAAGGCCGGCTAATGCAGAAACCCGGAAGCCAAAAGCGACGCTGCGCATACCCCGCCTTCTCCTGATTTCCTGGCTGCTGAATTCCTCCGCCTATCCGGCATTTCCGGGCGGGACGCATTCGATCTTGGCATTCCGAAAGGCTCCCGGTATCCGAGCCTGTCGGTGGATCTCCGCCACTGCCCCACGTGTCCGGCCGCCGGATTCTGGCCTGTCACCCTTCTCCGAACCCCTCGACCGCACCATGTCCCCCTGGCTTTCCCCGAATCGTCGCGATTTCCTTAAATTCCTTGCCGCCAGCCCACTGCTGGCCGCCGCCGGCCTGCGCGCCGAGGACCTCATCGGTTCACCCGGTGACGCGCTCAACGTCTTCGACTTCGAACCCGTGGCCCGCCAAAAATTACCGCCGGCGCACTTTGGCTACATGGCGACAGGCGTCGACGACGACGCCACGCTCCGCGCCAATCGCGATGGTTTTTCCCGCTACCAAATTCGCCCGCGCCGCCTCATCGACACGTCGAAGATCGATACCTCGATCAACCTGCTGGGCGCGAAATGGAACACCCCGATCATTCTCGCCCCCGTCGGCAGCCAAAAGGCCTTTCATCCGGAAGGCGAAGTGGCCGTCGCCCGCGCCGCGAAGTCCAAGCGCCACCTGCAAATGCTCTCGACCGTCACGACCTCCTCGGTCGAGGACGTCAATGCGGCGCGCGGCGAGCCCGTGTGGTTCCAATTGTATCCCAGCACGGACTGGAACCTGTCGCGCTCCATGGTGAAGCGCGCGGAGGCCGCCGGCTGTCCCGTGCTCGTTTTTACCGTCGATCAAATCAGCGGCTCCAATCGCGAAACGTTGAAGCGGTTCATGAAGCAGGACACGCGCGACTGCCGGGTTTGCCATGATCGCTCCAGCCTGCAGACCAGCAATCGGCGGCGACCGATGTTTGACGGCATGGACCTGACGGGCGTCGGCTTTCAGCCCCCGGTGACCTGGGATTACGTCAAGCGCTTGAAAGACACGACCAAGATGAAGCTCGTCATCAAGGGCATCCTCACGCGGGAGGATGCCGCGCTCAGCATCAAGCATGGCGCCGACGCTTTGGTCTGTTCGAACCACGGTGGCCGGGCCGACGAGACGGGCCGATCGTCAATCGAGTGTCTGCCCGAGGTGCTCGCCGGAGCGGCGGGACGCGTGCCGGTCCTGGTCGACGGCGGTTTTCGCCGCGGCACGGATATTTTCAAGGCCCTCGCGCTGGGCGCAACGGCGATCGCCGTGGGCCGGCCTTATCTCTGGGGCCTCGGTTCGTTTGGTCAGGAAGGCGTCGAAGCGGTCTTGGATATTCTCACCCGTGAGCTCCAGCTCACCATGCGCTACTCCGGAACCCCGGCGATTAACAACATCACCCGCGCCCATGTCATCGAGCGGACTCTTTGATCGCACCGCGAACCTTCCAGCCAGCCGCGCGATTTTCCGCGCCCTGGCCGCGGGTTTGGCCGGGATGATATTCGCGGGATTGGGTTTCGCAGCTCCGACGCCAGCTCTGGCCAAGCCGGAGGACGCTGGCCTGTCGACCCCTCGCGTCCAACGCCTGAGCGCGTGGGTCGAGCGCCTGCAAGCCGAGGGGAAACTTTCCGGTGCGGTTTCCGTGGTGTACCGCCGGGGCAAGCTGGTGCGTTTCGAAGCGCAGGGCTACGCGGACCTCGAGAGCCGGCGTGCGATGCGGCCCGACGATCTCTTCGCGATCGCGTCGATGACCAAGCCGATCGCGACCGTCGGTGTGCTGATGCTGCTGGAGGAGCAACGCCTGTTGCTCAGCGATCCCGTGGAAAAATATCTGCCGGAATTTGCTCAGCCCAAGGTGGCGGTGGCCAAGGCGGACGCGCCGGCCGGCTATGTGCTGGTGCCCGCCGAACGCAGTATCACGATTCACGATCTGCTGACGCACCGTTCCGGACTGCCAACGCCTGCCGGCCCGGCCGCGGCCGTTCTCGCCAAGGTCAGCGACGCACTCACGGGCGACGCGGACCTCGCCACCCGGACCAAGGCGCTCGCGACAGTGCCACTCAATTTTCAACCGGGCGCGGCGTGGCAATATGGCTCGTCGACCGACGTCCTCGGCCGCGTGATCGAGGTCATCACCGGCCAGACCCTCGACGTCTATTTGCGCGAACGCATCTTCGCTCCCCTCGGCATGGTCGATACGGGTTTTGTCGTTCCACCCGAAAAACGCGGGCGGATCGCGACGCTTTATACCGCGCCGCTGACCGGTGGCCTGGAGAAGATGGAACCGCGGCCGACGGACTCGCGCAATTTTTCGGCGGGGGGCGGACTTTTTTCCACCGCGCCCGACTACCTGCGGTTTTGCCAGATGCTGCTGAACGGCGGCGAACTCGACGGGCACCGGCTGCTCAGTCGCAAATCGATCGAGCTGATGACGGCGCGTCATTCCGATCCGATTCCCCTGCCCTTTCTGCGCGGCCAGTATTTCGGCCTCGGCGTCGCCGTCCAAAAGAACGACGGCGAGTCCGGCCTGCTTAGTTCGCCCGGCACCTATGGCTGGAGCGGCGCGTATAACACGTACTTCCGCATCGATCCGAAGGAGCAACTCATCCTTCTCCTCATGGTGCAGCGCGCGCCCGGCAACATCCTCGAAATCCAATACGGCTTCCAAAACACCGTGATGCAGGCGATCGTCGAATGAGGCCGACCTTCCCGTCCGCGCCGCCCCATCCTCCCTCATGAACTTTCGCTCCAAGATGACCACGGTGGCGCTCGCGTTGTTCGCCGGCGCGACGTGCCCGCTGCCCGCCGCCAATTTGCCGGCCAAGCCCAATGTGCTTTTCATCGCGATCGACGATCTCCGGAGCGACCTCGGCGCGCTCGGTGCCACTTATGCGAAGACCCCGAACCTCGACCGGCTCGCCGCGTCAGGCCGCCTGTTCACGAACCACTACGCCATCGTGCCCACGTGTGGCGCGTCGCGCTGCGCCTTGATGCGGGGTCAATACCCCGACCAACCCGCCCAGACGACGAACGAGGCCACCCTCCTCACTCACGAGTCTTGGGCCGCGCGCAGTATCCCGACGTGGTGGCACGCCCACGGCTACCAGACGCTCGCCCTCGGAAAAATCACCCACTATCCCGGCAATCTCACGGGCAAGAATTGGAACGAAGGTCCGGAGGAACTGCCCGGCGCGTGGGACCGCACGTGGATTCCCAAATCTCCCTGGAAAGACGCCGAGTCGATCATGCATGGCCTCGCCAACGGCAAACCCCGCGTGCCCGGCCAAAGTCCGCCCCTCGAAGCTTTCGACGGCCCGGACGAGGCCTATCCGGACTACTGGGTGGCCAGCGACGCGGTGAACACGCTGCGGGACCTGGCAAAATCGTCCAAACCCTGGTTCTTCGCCGTCGGCCTGTTCAAGCCGCACCTGCCTTTTGCCGCGCCGAAGAAATGGTTCGACCTCCACGACCCCGACAAAATTCCGGCGCCGGCTAACACCACGCGGCCACCCGAGCCTTCGAGCTGGCATCCGAGCAACGAATTTCGCCGCAACTATCGCGACGGCCGGGGCCGCGATCCCGACACCGATCCCGCCTATGCCAAGGAACTCCGCCACGCCTACGCCGCGGCCACCAGTTACGTGGACGCCCAGGTCGGCCGCGTGCTGGCGGAGCTCCACGAGCTCGGGCTCGACGACAAGACCATCGTCGTCGTGTGGAGCGATCATGGTTTCCTGCTCGGGGAACACGCGATTTGGGGCAAGCACACGCTCTATGAGAACGGCCTGCGCTCCCCCATGATTATCCGCCTGCCCGGCCTCGCTCGCCCGGGCGAGCAGTCCCACGCACTGGTCGAAGCGGTTGATCTCTATCCCACGCTGCTCGAACTCTGCGGACTGCCTGCACCCGGCAAACTCGATGGTCGCAGTCTTCGCCCCCAGCTCGACAATCCGGCCGCGCCAACGACCAAACCCGCCCGCGGATTCTGGTCTACCGGCGAACGCACGATTCGCACCGAACGCTGGCGGCTGATTACCCACCCGAAGAAAGATCAACCCGAGCCCGGCATTGAACTATTCGACATGGTCGCCGACCCGCACGAGACCCGCAACGTCGCCGCGGCGCAGCCTGAGGCCGTGAAGCAATTACTCGAGCAGCTCGGGCAAGTGCCCGATCCCTTTGCCGGCAGCCCCGGAACGCGCAAACCATAGCCAGTCCATTTTCCCAACCGAGACACCCATGCGAACATTTCTCCTCATCGCCCTCCTCACCGCGGGCCTTCACGCCCAAACCCACTGGATTGGCACGTGGGCCGCAGCCCCGGCCCCGCAGCTCGACGCGGAACAGATGCGCGCCCAGAAGCTCGAGTTCAAAGACCAGACTTTGCGCGAAATCGTCCGGGTCAGCGTCGGCGGCGATACCATCCGCGTCCGGCTCTCCAACGCCTTCGGTCCCCAGTCCGTGGTCATCGACTCGGCCCATGTTGCCCTTCGCGCCGCCGGTGCCGCCATCGTCGCGGGCTCGGATCGCGTGCTCACCGTCAGCGGACGGGCACGGTTCGAGATTCCCGCCGGCGCCGTCGTGCTTAGCGACCCGGTCAAATTGACCGTGCCGGATTCCGGCGACCTCGCGATCAGCCTCTACCTGCCCAAGCCAGTCCTGGGCTCAGGCGTCCACTACTCCGCGCAACAAACCTCCTACCTCGCCTCGGGCAATGTCACGGCGGCCGCGGACATCAACACTCCGGCGACGTTCACGAGCTGGGCCTTCCTCACCGGCGTGGACGTCGTGGCGCCGGAATCGACCGGCACCATCGTCGCCTTTGGCGATTCGATTACCGACGGCGCGCGCTCGACGATCGACGGCAATCATCGCTGGCCCAACATACTCGCCACGCGGCTGCTCGCGCGAAAATCCGGCCCGAAATTCGCCGTCGTCGACATGGGGATCGGCGGCAACCGAATCCTGCACGAGGGCGCCGCCTCGAAGCGCCCGCAGTTCGGCATCAACGCCCTCGCCCGCTTCGACTCCGACGTCCTCGGCCAGCCGGGCGTCAAATACCTCGTGATTCTCGAGGGCATCAACGACATCGGGCACGCCGGTTCCTCGGCCCCGGCGGACGAAACCGTGACCGCCGAAGATATCATCGCCGGACTGAAGCAAATGATCGAGCGGGCCCACGAACGCGGCATCAAAGTGGTCGGCGCCACCCTCACTCCTTTCGAAGGCGAGGCCAATCTCAAGCGCGGCTATTGGACATCCGAGAAGGCCAAGGTCCGCGAAACCGTAAACGCCTGGATCCGCGGCGGCGGGGGCTTCGACGGTTTCATCGACTTCGACCAGGTCGTGCGCGATCCGTCCGCTCCGAACAAATTGAACGCCGCCTTCGACAGCGGGGATCAACTGCACCCGAGCGACGCCGGCTACCACGCCATGGGTGAAGCGATCGATCTCGCGCTGTTCAAATAGGGCCCGACCTCGCCGGTCCGCCTGAGACCGACCGTGCCACTTCTTTGCCGGGTCGATTTAGTTGAAGGGGAAAAGGGGAAAGTTGAAAGCGGGCCTTCAACTTTCAACCGTCAACTCTCAACTGAATGTCTCCGGCTCAGGCGAGGATACCCTTTACGACCTCGCCCGCCACGTCAGTGAGCCGGTAGTGGCGGCCTTGGAATTTGTACGTCAGCCGCGTGTGGTCGATGCCCAGGCAGTGCAGCAGCGTCGCGTGCAGGTCGTGCACGTGCACGGGGTCACGCACGATGTTGTAGGAGTGATCGTCGGTCTCCCCGAAGGTCATCCCCGGCTTAATGCCACCGCCCGCGAGCCAAATCGTGAAACACCGCGGATGGTGGTCGCGGCCGTAATCCTCGGGCGTCAGCCGGCCCTGGCAGTAAACCGTCCGGCCGAATTCGCCGCCCCACACCACCAACGTGTCTTCCAATAGACCGCGTTGCTTGAGGTCCTGGATGAGCGCCGCACTCGGCTGATCGGTGTCGCGGCACTGGCCGGGAAGCTGGGTGGGAAGTTTCGTGTGCTGGTCCCAACCCCGGTGAAACAGTTCGATGAACCGGACGCCCCGCTCGGCGAGCCGCCGCGCCAGCAGACAGTTAGCGGCAAACGTCCCCGGCTTGCGCGCGTCCGGGCCGTAAAGTTCGAAGGTGCTTTCCGGCTCGCTCGAAATATCCGTCAGCTCCGGCACGCTGGTCTGCATCCGGTACGCCAGTTCATACTGGGCGATGCGCGTGGCGATTTCCGGATCGCCGAAATCTTCCAGCTGCATGCGGTTCATCTCCCCGAGATCATCGAGCAGGCGCCGGCGGGACGACGCGTCGACGCCGGCGGGATTCGACAGGAAGAGCACGGGATCGCGGCCCGAACGGAATTTGATGCCCTGATGCTTCGTCGGCAGAAAGCCGCTGCCCCACAGGCGGTCGTAGAGCGGCTGGTCGTCCGGATTGCCCGAGCCGTTGGACAGCAGCGCGACAAACGCCGGCAGATCGCGGTTCGCCGTGCCGAGGCCGTACGAAATCCACGAGCCCATGCTCGGCCGTCCGGCGAGCTGCGCACCCGTTTGGAAAAACGTCATCGCCGGGTCATGGTTGATCGCCTCGGTGTGCATCGACTTGATGAAGCACAGGTCGTCCGCCACCCGCGCCGTGTGGGGCAAGAGGTCGCTCAACCACGCGCCGCTCTTTCCATGCTGCGCGAATTTGAAGCGCGACGGCGCGATCGGAAACCGCTCCTGCGAAGCGGTCATGCCCGTAAGCCGCTGCCCCTGGCGAATCGAGTCCGGCAGTTCCGTGCCGTAGCGCGGAGCGAGTCCCGGCTTCGGGTCGAACAAGTCCAGCTGCGACGGAGCGCCCGACTGGAACAGATAAATGACGCGCTTCGCCTTGGGCGCAAAATGGGGCAAATCCGCCAGTCCTCTGGCGGCAGCCGTACCAATCTGGGCCGTCGCCGCCACCGACTCCTCGCGCAACAGCGCCGCCAGCGCCGCCGCGCCCATCCCGGCGCGCCCGAAGAATTGGCGACGGTTGATCAGCAGCGGGTGTTCGACGGGAGATGTCATGGTTAACCGTTAGTCAGAGACTCGCCCAGGGTGCGGGCTGCCAAAACCAAACCTCGGCCAGCGGACAAATCCAGAAACTAGGAATTGCTTCATGGCTTCCTGGCTTCTGAATTTTCCGTTTTTCAGGTGGAAGCTCTGAATCTTTGTGCGTTTTCGTGGCCATTCGGTTTGGAAGATTGCAGTCGTACGAGAGCCTACGGTTTCGTGATCGCCTCGTCGAGATTCAGGATCAAGCCGGCCACCGTCGAGTAGGCCGCCAGTTCCCCGACCGCGAGCCCGGCATCGCGCGGCGCCTCACCCGCGCGGACCAGTTCCTGCGCCGCCGACGGTTCGGCCTGAAAGTGCGCCAGCTGACTGTCCAGATTCCTGCGCAACACTTTCAGCTCCGCGTCGCTCGGCGCCCGTGCCAGCACGAGGCGAAACGCCAGCCGCAGCCGCGCCTCGGGTGACGGTCCGCCTTCCCGCATCACCCGTTGCGCCAGCACGCGCGCGGCTTCGACGAACGTCACGTCGTTCAGCAACGCGAGTGCCTGCAATGGCGTACTGGTCCGTACCGGCCGCACGGAGCATGCCTCCCGGCCCGCCGCATCAAACGTCATCATCGTCGGCGGGGGACTGGTGCGTTTCCAGAAAGTGTAGAGGCTGCGGCGCCAAAGCTTGTCGCCCTGGTCCGGCTCGTAATCGGTTCCGCTCAATTCCTTCCACAAGCCGGGCGGTTGATAGGGCTTCACCGACGGCCCACCAATTTCACCGACGAGCAGTCCGCTCACGGCCAGCGCCTGATCGCGAATCATTCCCGCCTCCATCCGCACGCGCGGCCCGCGGGCCAACAGGCGGTTTTCCGGGTCGCGCGCCAGCAGCGCCGGCGAAACGCGGGAGGACTGCCGGTAGGTTGCACTCATCACCATGGTCTTCAGCGAGCGTTTCACGTCCCAGTTCGTGCTTAGGAACTCGGTGGCCAGCCAGTCGAGCAACTCCGGGTGACTCGGCAGTTCACCCTGTGAACCAAAGTCCTCGGTGGTCTTGACCAGCCCGACCCCAAAAAGCATCTGCCATTGCTGGTTCACCGCGACGCGCGCCGTCAACGGGTGGTCCGGGCTGACCAGCCACCGCGCAAAACCCAGCCGATTCCGCGCTTCGCCCGCCGGCCACGGGGGCAGGCTCGCAGGCACCCCCGTGGTGACCCGATCACCGGGCTTATCGTATTCGCCCCGTTTCAGGATGAACGAATCGCGCGGTTGCGCCATCTCCTCCATCACCATCACGGTCGGAAGGCTCTCCACGAATTTGGCCCGCTGTTCGCGCAACCCCATCGTCAAAGCCGCCGCTTCCCGCACCGGCGGCGGCGCAAACTCCGCGAGAAAACACGCGCGCAACTTGGCGCGCTGGGCCGCCGTCCGCTGCCCGGCTGGAATCGCGGCCAGCTCGGTCACGCTTTCCGCCGTCGCCACAATGCCGATTTCCTCCGCGTCCAGCGCGCGGTCGTAAACCCGCACATCGCCCACCTGCCAGGCGAGACGGCGGTTCGGCCCGCCGGCGCCGCCGATCCGAAACGGCTCCTTCGTTTGAAAGCTCTGGTTCAGCGCGTCAAACGCCACGCGCAGCTTCTGCGGCTGTCCGTTGACATAAATCTTCACGCCCGCCGCCACCCGCGATCCATCGTAGGTTACGGCCACATGCTGCCACTCGTCCGGGGTCAACGCCGCCTCGCTCGCCACCCGCAGGGAGTCATCCGGTGAACGCACCGTCAGGTCGACCTCGATGCGGCCGTCGACGAGGTGCACGCTATAGCCCCGGACGTCGGTCCCGTAGTTTGAGTCGGACTCCCCCGAATCTGGCACCACACGAGAAAGCAGAATGCCATTCGCGCCCTGCGGACGAAGCCAGGCCGTCAGCGTAAACTTGGCGTAGTATCCAAAATTCCCCACGTCACCGCCGTCGATGAAGCGCTGCCCCTCGAGCGACGCCACCGCCCCGCGCCGTCCGGGCACGAACGTCGCCTCCCCGTTGACGAATTTCGCCGTCCCCTTCGGGCCCAACGCGCGCTCCAATCCGCCCTCCCATTCAAACCGGGCCAGCAACCCTTGCGTCGGCGTCCACCCCACCGGCGACCGCGCCGCCAGTGACTTCTCCCACCCGGTTTGCTCCGCGGCGATTTGCGGCTCCAGCTCGCGCACGTGCGCTTCGGCGCCCGCGAGCTTTCGCTCCAGTTGCGCGAGTTCCTTATCCTGCGCCCTGGTCGGCGCCACCATCATGGGCGGCGAATTGCCGTATTTGTTCGCCCGGCCTTTTTCCGGCACGTTGTTGAAGGTCGCGAAGACCTGATAGAATTCCCGCTGCGCGATCGGATCGTACTTGTGGTCGTGGCACCGTGCGCAGCCCATCGTCAGTCCGAGCCACACGGTCGCGGTCGTGTCGACGCGATCCACCACATATTCCGCCGCGTATTCCTCCGGGACGATTCCGCCCTCGCCGTTGCCGCGGTGATTGCGATTGAAGCCGGTCGCCAATCGCTGCCCGCGCGTCGGGTTGGGCAGCAGATCGCCTGCGAGCTGCTCAACCGTAAACTGGTCGAACGGCATATTGTGGTTGTACGCATCGATGACCCAATCCCGCCAACGCCACATAGACCGCTCCCCATCGCCTTGGTAGCCGTTCGTGTCCGCGTAACGCGCTCCGTCCAGCCAGCGACTGGCCAGGCGTTCGCCGAAGTGAGGCGAGGCTAACAGCCGATCGACGACGCGCTCGTCAGCCTGCGGCGAGCGGTCCGACAAAAACGCGTCGACCTCTGCCGGCGTCGGCGGCAAACCGGTCAGGTCAAGCGACAGGCGGCGAAGGAGCGTGGTGCGATCGGCCTCCGGCGAGGGCGCCAGTTCGTCCTTCTCCAGCCGGGCCAGAATAAAACGGTCGACGTCATTGCGCGGCCATTGGGCGTCGCGCAACTGGGGCAACGCCGGACGCGTCGGTGCCAGGAGCGCCCAATGCGGCTGCCACTTCGCCCCTTGCTCGATCCAGCGCCGCACGATCTCGATCTCTTCCGGCGCGAGCTGCCGTTCCGCCTCGAGCGGCGGCATGTGATCGTCGGGATCGCTCGTGGTAATCCGACGGAAGAGCTCACTTTTCCCGGTGTCGCCGGGAACGATGATGAAAACGTCGTCCAGCTTGCTCTTCGCACTCTCTTCCACATCGAGCCGGAGGTCCGCCTTCCGCTTGGCCTTGTCCGGCCCGTGACAGCGCAGGCACGCATCGGAGAGAATCGGCCGGATGTCGCGATTGAACTCCAACGGCGTCGACGGCAACGCCGCGCTCGAGGATCCGGCCAACAGGGGCAGCAGGAATACCAGGGAGATTCCGAGGGGGAATTTCATGTCCGGACCATGGGGGTGAACGCAAGCTGCCGGCCGTCGGGCGGCAGTTCGAGGATTATTTCCGAGGGCGCGGCACTTCGCGACCCGCGATGCTGGCCTTCGAAAAGGCCAAACGCTGCCAGGGATGCTCCGTGATGAGGTCGCCCACGCGAACCACGTTGGCATCGCCCGTGCGCTGCGCAGCGAGATTCAGCAGCACAGCTGCGCTGGTGAAATCAAACGCGTGAATCTGCGGGAATTTCCACTCCTGTTCCTTCGCCAGATACGGCAGGAGCCAGTTCAGCGCGCCACGCAGACTTCGCCCGTCCGGCGATTTCCAACCCCACAAATCAATGCCCAGCGGCGCGACCACCTGCGCGGTGCAAGCGTGGGCCAGCAGGTTGTAGGTGGAATACGTGAGCGCGAGGGTGCGCCGCAACTCCGCCGGCTGCCGCCCGTCGGGCTCCACCTGGCTCGCCAGACGCAGCAACGTCATGCGCTCGACTTGCCGGCGCGCGATCTCCGGACGGTCAGCGAAAACGGCAAACGATGCCACTTGGGCGTCGTACCACGAACCGTGGTTGTTCATGGCGCTGCCTTCCTTCTGCCCGGCTTCGCTCGTCAGCAGCCAGTCGACATAGCGCCCGAACCATTCCTTTACTCCCGCCAGGTGCGCGGCGGTCCAGTCGGCGTTGAACGCGAGGCGCGACGCCGCGTCCGCCAAAAAGACGAGCGACGTCGTGTCGATGATGCCGCCCGGGGTGCCGTCGGCCAGCCCGGGAACCTTCTGCGCGAACCGCAGGTGCGGGTTCATCCGCGTTTCGGGATCGAGAAACCATGCGCGCAACAACCGGCCCGCGCGTCGGGCATGGGGCAGCGAACCGGCCGCTTCGGCATGCAACAGGAGCCACGGTACCGCGCGACAAAGTCGCTCCAAATCCGGATTGTCGTAATCGTAGAACACCGGGTTCACCTGTCCGTCGCGGTCGATCCACGGGAGGCCATCCGGCTTGCCCGGATCGGGCCACCGGTACGGCGCGAGGCTCACGTAATCGTGCGGATCGCCGGTCGGCCCCGGCGTTTTCTTGTGCACGACGGTAATTAAACCGCTGTGCAGCCACTGGTCGGCTTCACGGCCGAGCACCGCGGCACTGCCGGGTCGTTTGGCCATCGCCGCACGAAATTCCCGCCAGGTGGCCGCGTCATTGAGCAGGCTTCCCTTTTCGCCCCCGCCCTCCCGTTGGCCCCCGACCTGCGCCCGTATCGCCGGATTTAACCACGCGGCACTGCCGCCGGCCACGAAACGAAGGAAAGTACGGCGCGTGAACATCAGCAGGCTCCCTTCGTGGCCAGAGTCGCGACCACACCTTCCCGGCCAAGCCACCGGATGAAGCCGGTTGAAATAAAAATAGCCGCGCCCGGAACGAATGGGGTCACGCCAGTGTTCAGCTTCATGCGCCCGCTCAGGTCAACTCTTCGAATGCACGGAAAAATCGTCCCTGTTTGTCATTCTGAACCCGAGCGAAGTCGCCACGCGAAGCGACAGGCTTGGGCCATCCGGTGGCTCCCTCGCACCCGTCTCGGGTCGCGTAATCTTTAAGCCCTCTCGCAAAGTCGTCTGGCCGGGGACCTGGCCTCGTCAGGTGGGGCCAAGACCCGTTGGTTTGTCATCTATTAGATGACAAACGGCCGGACCGGAGGACGTGAGGCTCGTTGGCCGGGGTTCAATTCGGCACGGCTTCGGGGGGGCGGTGAATCGAATCGAGGTTCAAGAGAAGCGGGCGGGCGCGGTTGCCAGCGCCGCCGGTTGCCGCGGTTGAAGGGGCGGCGTACTCGAGGGATTGAACTCGCGGAGGAACGTTCCCGTCACCGCCGTACACCCTCCTCCCATGGCCAAGAGCATTTTGAAACGTTTACCCCCCGAAGAAATGACCGCGGAAGGCGAAGGGTTTCGTCAGCCCGTATTTGAAAACCTTCGTGGTCGCACGCTCGAATCCCCTGCGCTTCATGAAGGAGCCGCCGGCCCTGGAGGATCTGTTCAACACGATCCGGGGCAAGGTGGAGCGGTTCAACGTCGATAAGATCAAACAGGAAGACATCGTGGCGTCCGGCAGCGGAGCGCAGGACGAAGAGAAAAAGCATCGGTCCCTTGCGCAACAAAGAGGCCCAAGTGGAGCAAAAAACCGATCGTACGGCCGTGTAACCCTTCAATCCGGGGAGACACAAGTTACCTTGCCCCCAGGAGCCCCAACCAATCTCCAACCGTCAAACTCATTTGCACAGGAGGCCAACCCGAGGACGATCCGAGCCCAATCCCTCCGCCTGGCCGCGGTTCGTGCTCCGGTAGAATTCAGAGGCTTGGGCCAGGGCCTATTCGCCACCCATCCTCGCTTTGAAATTTCTCGTGGCTTGCGCGGATTCTGCAAACAGCAGTGCGGCCTTTTTCCGAGACTGCGCTCGGAAAAGTGGCGGCGCAGCCGTGGTTGGTAGTTCCGCCTTCAGGCGGTGCTTGAGGCGCATCCGTTCCGCCTAAAGGCGGGACTACGAACAAGACCCGGCCTTTCCTTAGGACCAACATGTTGGTCTCTTCGTTCGAATAGTCAGACAAATAAAAACCGACAGCGTCAGGTTTGCATCTGTGCCATTGGTGAAATTTGTGGCCAAAAATCCCCCGTTCCCTTGGCGGCGGCGGCGCTAGGGTTACTTGCTATTATCAATATTCTCCGCCGGGCCGCGTCGCAGGTGGGCGCTTGCTCTCCCAGCGCTCCCTGGCTTCGGGCAGCGTCTCCAGAAGGATTTCCTCGATCCGACGCTTCTCGTCGGCCTCGAGGTAGGCATAGCGGCCGCGCGGATTGTCGTCGCGCAACGCGCCCCGCAGCTGATCGAAGATCCGCGCCTTGAGCTGCCCGGGCAGCGCGGCGAAGGACTCGGAGTAGATGAGGTAGCTGCAGCGGTTGGCGAACAACCGCCGGCCCAACTGCAAGTCCTTCAGCGCGTGACCGCCCTTACTCCGCGGCGCGCCCTGCAGGAAACGGGAGCGAAAACTTTCCGCGCCGATGACACCCTCGGGCAACGGAGCTGCGCCGCGAAACAGCAGGTGGTCCACCACCTGCTCGACCGCGCTCGCGAAGACGCTTTTTACACTGTCGTAGCTCGGCTCATCGGTCGGGGGATCGCCCAGCGTCTGCTGGAGTGAGCGTTGGTACTCCAGCATCCGCCGGCAGCTTTGACCCGCATGCGTGAGGGCGTTTTGCACGGCCATTTGGTGTTCGAAAACCAGCAGCGCCACGACATCGCTGGTCGGAGCCAGGTAGCGCGCAGTGTCGAAGAACTCGGACAACGCGTCCGGGCGCGCGGAACTGGGCGTCAGCACGAGTTGCTCGCCCTGCTCCTCGCCGAAGACATTGCCCCGGTGATTGAGCGGGCCCTTGTAACCGGTGACATACCAGCCGCCCCAGCGGCGCTCGAACGGCGTCTCATCGTCCACGAGCTCGCTGCCGTGCCGCAGCAAGGGCTCGCCGCTCTCGCTGGTGCTCAGGCTCCGCGCAAAGACACCCGGAATGTCGCGGACGAAGGCGCCGCCGTGACAGCGCAGGCAGTCTTCGTCGCGCGTGAACTCGCGCCGCGCGCCCGGGCGCGCCCGCGGGTCGACGGCATAGAAGACCGGGCCGAGTTGGGGATCAACCGCGATGACCTCCATCAAGCCGCCCGGCACCCACCCGACATAAATCGAATCGGAAAAGTACAAAGCCCGCGGCTGCCGCGGGCGAATCAAGCCGCGCTGCAGGCTGGTCTTGGAAAACACGACCATCTGGCTTTCGACCGGCACGTGCAGTTCGCGCAGCACGGCGCGGAGGTATTCCTGATCCAAGCCCGACAAGGTCGTGCTTCCGGCCGCCACCGCCCGCTGCAGGCGCGTCACG
>CANJNJ010000055.1 GCA_947474995.1 Opitutaceae bacterium
GGCGACCCGATCGACGGAGCCACGCTCGAGAAGGTCTGTCGCCAGGCCAAGGAAATCCACGATCTCGGCGTGCAGGTCTGTGTGGTCATCGGCGGCGGCAACATATTCCGCGGTCTCGCTGGCGAAAAACGCGGCGTCGACCGCACCACCGGCGACTACATGGGCATGCTGGCGACCGTCATCAACGGTCTCGCGCTGATGGACTGCCTGGAAAAACTCGGCGTCAACACCCGCGTCCAGTCCGCGATCCCGATGAACCAGATCGCCGAACCGTTCATCCTCCGCCGCGCGATGCGCCACCTCGACAAGGGCCGCGTCGTCATCTTTGTCGCCGGCACCGGCAATCCCTATTTCTCCACCGACACCACGGCGGCCCTTCGCGCCAGCGAACTTCACGCCGATATCATCCTGAAGGCGACGAAGGTCGACGGCGTCTACGACAAGGACCCGAAGAAATTCCCCGACGCGGTGAAATTCGATCAACTCACGTTCATCGACGCGCTCAAGCAGCGGCTCAACGTCATGGATTCGACCGCGTTTTCGCTCTGCATGGACAACAACGTGCCGATTATAGTGTTCGACTTGAACGACGAGCACGCGATCCGCAAGGCGGTCTTCGGCGAGAAGATCGGGACGCTGGTGAAGAACTGAAAAAGATTGAGTTGAAGGTTGAGCGTTGAAGGTTGAGCGACTCGCACGGCGATCCGGTTCGGCCTTTTCGGAGAGTGAAATCGAGCCGCGGTGCCCGAAGGTGGGCCGGGCGCTCCGCGCGCGGCCGACGGAGAAAGAGCCATCGAACGAATTGGCCGCGCACGGCGTGCCCGGCCCACCTCGACCCTAACAACGGCGAGGCCCTCCATTGCGCCGACCCGGGACCGGCCGCGGACCGCAAAGTTGGGATTGAAGCCTGCAGCGGTTTGCCCGAGGCTGGCCCTTCGACCAATCAGGATCGAATTTTTTCACGCCCCCAACTCTCAACCCACCGCTCTCAACTCTCCCCCCACCCATGAGCCATCCCATTCTCACCGACGCGCAGGCCAAAATGAAAAAGGCCGTGGATCACACGCTGCATGAGTTCAGCTCGATCCACACCGGCAAGGCCACGCCGGCGATGGTGGAGACGGTGATGGTCGAGGCCTACGGTTCGCACGTGCGGCTCAAGGAGTGCGCCGCAATTTCCACCCCGGACGCCCGCATGATTCAAATTCAACCGTGGGACACCGGCCTGCTCAAGGCCGTGGCGAAGGGAATCCAGGAGGCCAATCTCGGCTTTAATCCGATCATCGATGGCAAACTCATCCGCGTGCCGTTGCCGGAGATGAGCCGCGAGCGCCGCCAGGAATTCGTCAAGAACGCCCACCGCCTCGCCGAGGAGGGCCGGGTCCATGTGCGCAACGCCCGCCGCGATTCGCTGGAAACGGCCAAGAAGGCCAAGCTGCCCGAAGACGAATCGAAGCGCCTCGAAAAAGATATCCAGGCCGCGACCGACAGTTCGATCAAGAGCATCAACGATCACCTGGCGCACAAGGAGAAGGATCTGCTGACGGTTTGAAGTCGCCCGGGTCTCCGACCCGGGTTTGAGCGTCACGGGTCCAAGACCCGTGCTCCTCCCAGCCGCCATCCTATCTGACGTGACCAAAAGCAAAACCGCGATCAATCCCCAGCGCATTGTCGTCAAGCTCGGCACCGGCGTCCTGACGTCGCAGGGCGGCCAGCTCGACACCACGCGCATCGCCGCGGTCTGCAGTGAAATTGCCTCGCTCCGGGCCCGGGGGACCGAAGTGATTGTCGTCTCGTCCGGCGCCGTCGGGCTGGGCATGGGCGTGCTCGGTCTCGCCAAGCGTCCGAAGGACGTGACGAAGAAGCAGGCCTGCGCCGCCATCGGGCAATCGCTGCTCATGCAAACGTGGCAGACCGGCTTTGCGCCGCATCGCCTGCCCGTGGCTCAGGTGCTCCTCACCCACGAGGACCTGCGCGCGCGTGATCGCTATCTCGGCATCAAGCAATGCCTCGATCAGCTGCTCGCCTGGGGCACGGTGCCGATCATTAACGAAAACGATACCGTGAGCGCGGCGGAGATTCAGGCCATGCTGAAATTCGGCGACAACGACACCTTGTCCGCGATGGTCGCGAGCCTCGCGCAGGCCCAGTATCTCGTCATCCTTTCCACAGTCAGCGGTCTGCTTGATCTGCGAGGCAACGGCCAAGTCGTCCCGGTCGTCGAAAAAATCACCCCCGAGATTGAAGCCATGGCGCAGGGCACCAGCAGTGAAACTGCGGTGGGGGGCATGATCTCAAAGATTTCCGCGGCGCGCCTGGCGACCAAGGCCGGCTGTGGGGTGTTCATTGCGAGCGGGGCCGAGCACGAAATCCTCGCGAAACTCTTTTCCGGTCGCGGCGCGGGTACGTTCTTCGTCCCGAGCGGCCTGCCGATGGAATCACGCAAACGCTGGCTCGCCTATTTTCAGCGTCCGGCCGGCTCCGTCCTCGTCAACGAGTGCGCCGTGCCGGTGCTGCGCGAACAAGGCCGCAGCCTGCTCGCGGTCGGCGTCACGGGAACGCGCGGAGAGTTCGCCGGTGGAGACATCGTGAATATCGCCGGACCGGACGGCACCGTGTTCGCCCGTGGCAAGTCGACCTTCAGCAGCGTGGAAGTCGCCAAAGTGGCCGGCAAGCATGGCGCGGAAGTCGCCGCGCTCTATCCGAACCGCAAGCGTCTCGAGGTCGTGCACCGGAACGATCTGGTGTTGCTGTAGGTTTTTGCTGCGCAAAAACCTTGGGGCCCGCCAAGCGGGCCATTGAATCGTGACCCAAGCCCGAGGCACTGGGCCCGGATGACTGGTCCCCCATAAGGTTTGGGCGCAGCCCAAACCTACCGCCAGTCGTAGCGCACGCGATAGGTCAGCGTGCGTTCCTCGTCGGGTTTGAGCGGGAGTCTGAATTCGATCGTCTGCGCATCCTTCTTGGTGAATTCGTCCGACTGCTGGACGATTTTCCAGTTGGTCCAGCGATAGAGATGCTCGACCACGCGGACCTCGATCGCCTCGGCCTTGCGGTTGCGGACTTTGACCTCAAAGGACTCCTCCGCGTAGTCCTGCCGGTTGCTGCCCTGGAAATCGGTGCGGGTGCGCTCGCCCACGACATCGAACGCATCGCCCGTGTAAATCCGGATGAGCTCGTTTTTCGGCGTGTGCTCAAGCTCGTTCTCGCCGGTAAATTCGATCCGGCCATCGGCTTCGTCGCGGCGATAAAACCGCATCCGGCCTTTCGGCAGCGGCAGCCCGAGGTGATTGTCCTCGCTGTTCTTGAACTCGCGCATCACCCAGACCTTCTTGCTGCCCGGCAGACCGTAGCCGGGATCGCGAATCATCGAGCCGTAGTTGCGGCCGAACATCGCCGCGCCGTCGTACACGTAAAGCACGGGCGCCTTCACCCCAATCGCGCGCATGAACTCGACCTGCTTGGTCTCGCGATCCCGCAGCGTGACCGGGCGCGCGAGGGAGTAGAGGTGAAACTCATCGAACGCCTTCTCCGTGACCGCGGTATCCGATGCCATCGCGGTCATCATCATTTCCTTTCGCATCATTCCGCCGGCGCCGCCGATCGCGGCGGGCTGAAGCTTGTTCACGTTACCCGCCATCAGCTTGATGGTGGCGTTTTCGAAGATCTTTCCGCTGTGGTTATTGACGGTTACCCAGCCGACGATGTCGAGCAGGTCACCCTTCTCCGGAGCCACGAGATTGTAGGCGGCCAGCCAGCTCATCCCGCCCGTGATATACCCGAGCTCGGCTTCAAATTTCGCCGCCTGATTGGCGCCGATTTTCCAGGTCAGCGTCGGCTTCAGAATCCCATCGCCGGCGAGGGCCGGGAACAAGGGTTCGCCCGGCAGCGAGAAGCGAAGTTTGCCCTCGACCTCGATGATGGGCGAAGCCGGCTCGCCCCCCGGTGTGTGACCGCTGCGGATGATTTTCCCGCGCACGGTATAGTCCTTCGCGTTCTGGTCGCGGACAAGGAACTCGATCTCCCTCCCCTCGTTTACGGCCAGCAGCAGGCCCTGCGACATGACATCGGCCCGGTAGCTTTGCTCGAGGACGCGGAACGGCACGCGCCCCGCCGGATCGCGGAGCACCACCGAGTCGGGTTCCAACTGGAGCGTGGCCCCGGAAAAGGTGATCGCGTTGTCGCCAGCCTGGAGTTCGAGCGGCACGCGCTCGCGCACGACGGCGAAGTTCTGATTGTAGACGGTAAGCGCGGGCTGGGCCAGGGACGACGCGGCCAGCGTCGCGAGCAAGAGCGTGAGAAAAAATTTCATGATGATTCGGGAGGAGATCATGATGCCGTCATTCCGACCCCCGCGCCAGTCGGGAGTTTCCTCGTCCAATGCATTGATTGAACCGCGAAGGTGCGCGAAGCAGCAGCCGCCGCATCCTTCTCTTCAACTGGTGCGTTGGCCCCGAGAGAAAGTCCCTTTTCCAAGACTCTGACCTTTGCGTCGCTTCGCGTCCTTCGCCGTTTCCCCCAGTGTGACTCGGTCACCGCACTCAAAATTCGTTTTGCCCTAGAGCCCGTTCCGCCAAGCCTTCCCCGGATGAATTTCACGCTGCGCCCGGCGACCACGGACGATAGCGAATGGCTCTACGCCGTCCGCCAGGCGACGATGCAGACCTACGTCGAGGAGATGTTCGGATTCTGGGACGAGGCGGCGCAGCGCGAGCGGTTTCTCATCCCCAGCGAACTCGCGAACATGCAGATCATCACCGTCGCCGAGCGGCCGGCGGGGTTGCTGCAGGTCGAGCGCAGCGTCGAGGGCATTTTTCTCGCGAACATCCAAATCCAGCCGCAACTGCAAAACCACGGGCTGGGCACCGCCGTGGTTCGCACCCTCCTGGTCGAAGGTCAGGCGCGCGGCAAGCCCGTGTGGCTGCAGGTGCTCAAGGTCAACCCAGCCGCCCGCGCATTTTATGCGCGGCTCGGATTTGTCGTGCGGGACGAATCGCTCGAGCACACCCACATGATTTGGCGCCCGGAATAGCCCGGAAAATTCGTACCGCGGCTCCGCCACATCGGGCAATGGAGCGCCGAACCGATAGGAGCACCGTGGACCGCGCGGTCTGGCGGCGCACGGAGTGCACCGCCCACCCCCAAACCCGGCCGAGGCCTTTACCGAAGCGCCCACTCGACGTCATGCGCTGCGCGGTAAATTTTCCCTCGAACAAAAACCAGGGCCCACCGGGCCGTTTTCCTCTTTGCGTCTTCGCCGCTTTGATTGACGGTGGCCCGGATGCATCACGCTTTTTTCGCCGGCGCAGCGACGCGCTCTTCGGGCCTCCGGTTCGCCGGCGCCGGGGCGGAGCGCATCCGGGCCGAGGGTAAAACCGCCGGGCCGTTTTGTTTAAGGCGGCATTCCTTGCAAACCCCGAAGAATCCGACCGCCGACGAGAACCCACCAACGGGCTTGCGAGACCAAGCCGGTTGAAGGCAGGCTGACCCTTCATGGATTTTGCCCTCGACCCTTCCTCTGCGCCCCACGGCATCCCGCCGATCGATTTTCGCGCGCAGTTGAATGACGAGCAGTTCCACGCCGTCACGGCGGAACCGGGCCCCCTGCTCGTCCTGGCCGGGGCCGGTTCAGGCAAGACTCGCACGCTCACCTACCGCGTGGCCTACCTGTTGTCGCAAGGCGTACGCCCCAGTGAAATCCTGCTCCTCACGTTCACCAACAAGGCCGCGAAGGAAATGCTCCATCGGGTGCAGGAACTCACGGGAGTCGAGCCCGGCCGCTTTTGGGGCGGGACGTTCCACGGCATCGGGCACCGCGCGTTGCGCACCCACGGCGACACCATCGGACTGCCGCGCAGTTTCACCATTCTCGACGCCGAGGAGTCCGAGGGCGTGCTCCGCGATGCCGTCGAGGCCAGCGATCGCGCGTTCTTCAAGGACAAGACCCACCCGCGTCCCGGCCCCCTGCACTCGCTCCTATCCATGGCGCGCAACACGCAGCTGCCGTTGCCCGAGGTCATCACCCGGTTCTTTCCCCAGCACGACGCCATCAAGGATCGCGCTCCCCTCTTCGCCCGAAAATATGCCGAGGCCAAACGCGCGGCCAACGTGGTCGACTACGACGACCTGCTCGAATTCTGGCTGCAGCTCCTCCAAAAGTCGCCGGAGACGGCCGCATATTTTTCGCACCGCTTCCGCCACGTGCTGGTCGACGAGTACCAGGACACCAACACGCTCCAATCGCAGATTGTCGACCTCGTCGGCTCCCACCACCGCCTGATGGTGGTGGGCGATGATGCCCAGTGCATCTACTCATGGCGGGGGGCGAATTTCGAAAACATCCTGACTTTTCCCGACCGCCACCCCGGGACGGTGCTGCACCGGATTGAGACGAACTACCGCTCGACCCCACAGATTCTCGCCCTGGCCAACGGGGTCCTGCTCGCCCAGCCGAAGGGCCGGCACTTCGACAAGGAACTCCGGGCCCACCGCGCCAATTCGGAGAAGCCCTACTTCGTGCAGACGATGGACGGCCGCGAGCAGGCCCAGTTCATCGTCCAGCGCATTCGCGGGCTGGTCGACGAAGGCTGTTCGCTCTCGGATATCGGCATCCTTTACCGGGCGCACTTTCAGGCCCTCGACATCCAACTCGAGCTCTCCCGCCTCCAGATTCCCTACCAAATCACGAGTGGCGTCCGCTTCTTTGAGCAGGCCCACATCCGCGATCTCATCGCGCTGCTGCGCTTCGTCTACAACCCGAGCGACACCGCGGCCTGGAACCGGATCGCGGTGCTGCTCCCCAAAGTGGGCGACAAGAATGCGGCCAAACTCCACGCCGCCGCGCTCGATCATGCCCGACTGATCCAAAAGAACCTGCTCGATGTCCTCGACACCGACGACGTCCGCTCGAAGGTGCCGAAGGATGCGAAGGAGGAATGGCCCAAGTTCGTCGCCTCGCTCGTGCAGGTCGCCGAGATGGTGCGCACGATGAAGCCGCACAACGCCGTGGAAATCGCGATTGACGGCTGGTACGGCGACTACTTGAAAGGCGCGTTTTCGAACTACGTGTCGCGCCTCGACGATTTGAAATCGATGATCGGGTTCGCCACCCGTTTCGAGGACATGCAGGAACTGCTCGCGCAAGTCATGCTGCTCAACAGCGAAACCAGCGATCGTTCGGCGGACCCCGACGCCGACGCCCTCCGCCTGACGACCGTGCACCAGTCCAAGGGCCTCGAGTATTCCGCGGTCTTCCTGATTAACCTGGCCGACGGCATGTTTCCCCTGCGCCGGGCGATCGAGGCCAACGACGTCGAGGAGGAACGTCGCCTCTTCTACGTCGCCGTCACCCGCGCCCGCGACGAACTCTACCTCTGTTTTCCCAAGGTCAACAGCAAGGGAGGCCCGGCGATGCTGCAGACGCCCAGCCGTTTTCTGCAGGAACTGTCGAGCGACCTTTATCAGCCGCTGAAGATGAAGCGGAGTTTTGGGTGGTGAATCAGGAGCGTAGCGGTGGAGCCCTTAATTCTTCCTAGTTGCATCTCCAGAGTTGCACTTCGGACGCTCCGCGGCTCTGTGTTTCGTCCACGCCGCACATGTCCCACTCCCCTGTTGAAAACGTCGTTATCATCGGCACCGGCTGCGCCGGACTCACTGCCGCCATTTACACGGGCCGCGCCAATTTGAGCCCGCTCGTGCTCGAGGGCCCGCTGCCCGGCGGCCAGCTGACGACGACCAGCGAGGTGGAAAATTTCCCCGGCTTCCCCGAGGGGATCGACGGGTTCCAGCTCATGGACAACCTGCGCCAGCAGGCGACGAAGTTCGGCACGCGCTTTGAAACGACCCTCGTCACTTCGGTCGATTTCTCCGTGATGCCGCGAAAACTGGTGACGAGTGACCGGGTCATCCTGGCCAAGTCCGTCATCATCGCCACGGGGGCTTCGCCGCGGATGACCGGGATCCCGGGCGAAAAGGAACTCTACGGCGGCAAGGGCGTGACCACCTGCGCGACCTGCGACGGCGCGTTCTACAAGAAGATGGAAGTGGCGGTCATCGGCGGCGGCGACAGCGCGGCCGAAGAGGCCCTCTTTCTCACGCGCTTCGCCAGCAAGGTTTACCTCGTGCATCGGCGGGATTCGCTGCGGGCCTCGAAGATCATGGCCGACCGCGCCACCTCGCACGAAAAAATCACGTGCGTGTGGGACAGCGTGCCGGTCGCGGTCGAGGGCGTCGAAAAGGGCGCGGTCAGCGGCCTGCAGGTCAAGAACGTGAAAACCGGCGCGCTTTCGACCCTGCCCGTGAAAGGAATCTTTGTGGCGATCGGCCACGTGCCCAACACGCAGCCGTTCACGCCACCGCTCGACGTCGACCACAACGGTTATTTCAAGCCGGCGCACGGATCGCACATTCAAACCAAGGTGCCCGGCGTTTATGTCGCGGGTGACTGCGCCGACCACGTATATCGCCAGGCGATCACCGCCGCCGGCATGGGCTGCGCCGCGGCGATCGAGGCCGAGCGCTGGCTGGCGGAGCACGGCGGGTGACGGCCGAGCGCGGGAAAGCCGTGTAAGGTTTAACGCGTAAGGTTTTAAGCGCCGGAGATGGTCGCTGCGTCGAAATTTGGGCCGACTTTGAAGACCAAGACTCAAGCGGCCATGCCGTCCCGCCCGCACGCCGGCTTCGCCCGCCGCATTGCGCGGCTCGCGCGTGAGCTGGGCGTTCCGGCAGACTACGCGGTCGCCCGACGCCTCGCTCCGCAACGCGAGGCGAGCCGGCTCGTTACCGTCGGCCGCGCACCCGACGATCGCAAAATCGTTCGCCTCGCTCCCCGCGCCGCCGTGGCCTGGCGGGCCATGAGCCGGGCCGCAGCCGACGACGGCATTGTGCTGCTCGCCATGTCCGGTTTCCGTAGCGTGACCCGCCAGACGCAAATCATTCGACTGAAACTGGCCGCGGGCCAAAGCCTCGCGAGCATCCTGCGCCTGGTCGCGGCGCCGGGTTTCAGCGAACATCATACGGGATGCGCGCTCGATCTCAGTTCGTCACCCGACCCGGACCTCGAGGTCGACTTCGCCCAGACGGCGGCCTATCGCTGGCTGAGGCGACGCGCCCACGAGTTTGGTTTTCATCTCAGTTTTCCGCGGGGCAATCCGCACGGCATCGGATACGAGCCCTGGCATTGGCTTTGGCGCAAGTAGCTCACTACCAGCGCTACGGCGTATTAACTCACGGCCGAATTGTCGGTTCCGGCTCTTTTTCGGGGATCAAATCACCCGAGTCTCCCTTGGGTATTGAACGCCTTGGATCTGGTGCGAAGTAGTATTTGGAATAGTTCTAATTATCACTTGCACCTTAGAACCATTCCAATTTGTTGAGCGACTCCCAAAACCCATGTCTTCCGCCACACTCAACACCGACGCCCTTTCCCAGCGGCTGGCCGATAGCGGCCTTCGCTCTACGCCACAGCGTGAGGTCGTTTATGATGTGCTACTTAAGAAGCGCGATCACCCCACGGCGGACGAGGTTTTCGCCCGGGTTAAGAACGGGCTCCCGACGATCTCGCTCGCGACCGTCTACAACTGCCTCGAAACGCTCGTCCAGTGCAACTTGGTCCGCGCGGTCAACTTTGAGCGCGGTCCGACGCGTTATTGCCCAAATCTCCTGCCGCACGCCCATTTTCACGACGAAAAGACCGGGAAGACCCATGACATCGATTTACCGGCCGACCTGCTGGAGAAGGTAAACTCGGTTCTCCCTCCGGGCTACAATCCGTCGTCGGTCGAAATTATTTTCCGCGGTAAGGCCACGGGAGAAGTAGCGAGTAGCGGTTAGCGAGCATTTCAATCACCGGCCCTCTCGTACACTCGCTACCTGCAACTCGTTCATTTCGGCCTCCGTTCCACGTTTCCTACTCACTACACGCTACTCGCTACTTTTAATTTCCTCATGTCCTCACTCGAAATCAAGAATCTGCACGTCGCCATCGGCGAGAAAGAGATCGTCAAGGGCTTCACGCTGACGATCAACAGCGGCGAAGTTCACGCCGTCATGGGGCCCAATGGCACCGGAAAATCCACGCTGTCCAAGGCGATCGCGGGGCATCCCGACTACACCATCACGAGCGGCGATGTGCTGATCGACGGTCAATCCATCCTGGAGCAGGAACCCGATGAGCGCGCGCGCGCCGGCATTTTCCTCGCGTTTCAGTATCCCAGCGAAATTCCGGGTGTCTCGATCGCGAATTTCCTGCGCGGCGCACTGCAGGCGCGGATGGCCGAGGGCGAGGAACTCGACGCTTCCGCCTACTACAAGCGGCTCTACCAGAAGATGGATCTATTGAAGATCGACCGGAAGTTCACCTCGCGCTCCGTCAACGACGGTTTCTCCGGCGGCGAAAAGAAGCGCTGCGAAATTCTGCAAATGGCGATGCTCGAGCCAAAGTTTGCCCTGATGGACGAAACCGATTCCGGCCTCGACATCGATGCGCTCCGGATCGTCGCCGACGGCGTCAACGCGATGCGCGGTCCCACGCTCGGCGTGCTGCTCATCACCCATTATCAGCGTCTCCTCGACTACATCGTGCCCGACCACGTGCATGTGATGTACGACGGCCGGATCGTGAAGAGCGGCGACAAGAGCCTCGCCTTGGAACTCGAAGCCAAGGGCTACGACTGGGTGAAGAAGGAATTCGCGGAAGCGAATGCCCGCTAAGGATTGGCCGCGGCTACGAACCTACCAACAGCATGAAAACTTCCAACGACTCTGAAACCGTCATCGCCCCCGCGGAAGAAGCCGCGGCCAATCCGACGATCAATCCCGTTTCCGGGATCGATCAATCTTCGGGCAACTTCCGCTACGACATGGAATATGCTTTCGACGCGGGCACCGGCCTGAGCGAAAACACCGTCCGCTACATCAGCGGGGTCAAGAAGGAGGCGCCGTGGATTCTCGAGTTTCGCCTGAAGGCCCTGAAAACCTTCTTGTCGAAACCCATGCCCACGCACTGGGCGACGAAGGATCTCGAGAATATCAATTTCGACAAAATCCGCTATTACCTCTCGCAAGGGCAAAAGCCCAAGCGCACGTGGGACGAGGTGCCGGACGACATCAAGAAGACCTTCGAACGCCTCGGCATTCCCGAGCAGGAGCGAAAATTCCTCGCCGGCGTGGAGGCGCAATTCGACTCCGAAGCCGCCTACTCGAACATCAAGGATCTCGTCTCGAAACAGGGCGTCATCTTCGTCAACTCCACCGAAGGCCTGCGCGAACATCCCGAGATTTTTAAGAAATTCTTCGGCAAGGTCATTCCGACCGGCGACAATAAGTTTTCCGCGCTCAACAGCGCGGTATTTTCCGGCGGTTCCTTCATCTACGTCCCCCCGGGCGTAAAGGTCGCCCAACCGCTCCAAGCCTATTTCCGAATCAACGCGGAAAACTTCGGCCAGTTCGAGCGCACGCTGATCATCGCCGACGAAGGCGCGGAGGTCACCTACATGGAGGGCTGCACCGCCCCCAAGTTCTCCACCTCGACCCTGCACAGCGCCGTCGTGGAACTCGTCGCCCTCAAGGGCGCGAAGATCCAATACATCACTGTCCAGAACTGGTCCGCCAACGTCTTCAACCTCGTCACCAAGCGCGGCATTGCGCACGAGATGGCCCACATCAAATGGATCGACTGCAACATCGGCAGCCGCCTGACGATGAAGTACCCCGGCGTCGTCCTCAAGGGACGCAAGGCTCGCGGCGAAGTTATCTCCATCGCGCTCGCCAACGACGGCCAGCATCAGGACACCGGGGCGAAGATGATCCACGCCGCCGACGAGACGACGTCGAACATCGTCGCGAAATCCATTTCCGTTGGCCAGGGCCGCAGCACCTATCGCGGCCTGGTCCACATCCCGAAGCACCTCAAGGGCTGCAAGAACAACACCGAATGCGACGCGCTGCTGATCAACACCAACAGCCGCACCGACACCTACCCGGCGATTACCGTGCGCGGTGACCGCAACTCCGTCCAGCACGAGGCCAGCGTCTCGAAGGTAAACGAAGAAATGATTTTCTACATGCAGCAGCGCGGCCTCACCGAGGGTCAGGCCATGAGCCTCGCCGTGAACGGTTTCATCAACGACCTCGCCCGCCAGTTTCCGATGGAGTACTCTGTCGAACTGAAGCGGCTCATCGATCTCGAAATGGAAGGCAGCGTCGGCTGATTCAAACCGTGTGACGTGGGGGGAGTGACAGGTGACCAGTTCACTGCCGCTCCGCCCGTCACACGTCACTCGTCACACGTCACACTCTGCCATGTCCGCTCCCACTCTCACTTCCGCCACGGACTCGTTCGTCGGCAGTTTCACCGCCGAGGCGTTCGCCCGGCACCTAGCTGCGCTCTCCTCCAGCCCCGCCTGGTGGCTGGAGCGCCGCCGCGCCGCCTACGAGACGTTCGCGTCGCTGCCGCTGCCCCGCCGCACAGACGAGTCCTGGCGCTTTTCCAACGTCGCCGCCCTGACGCTTGAGGGCTTTCAAGTCGAGCCGGCGGTTCCGGCCGGACTCTTTCTCGCGTCGCCGTTCGGCCCGGCTCACCTCGCTTTCGTGAACAACCAGCTCGTGGCGCCGCCGTCGCTCCCGCGCGAGGCGATTGAGCGTGGCGTGGTGGTCACGACCCTCGCCGAGGCCGCGCTCACCCACCCGGATCTCCTTCGCGGGCATTTCATGGCGCAGCCACAGAAGCTGGGCTCCGCCAAGTACGCCGCCCTGCATTCGGCGTTCGTTTCGGACGGCGCGTTCATCTACATCCCGCGCGGCGTCGAGCTCGCCACTCCCATCCTCGTAACCCACGCCGCGGCGGGCCCGGATGCGGCCGTCTTCCCTCACACGCTCGTCATTGCCGAGGAAAACGCCAAGGCCACGGTCGTGGACTTCTTCGTCTCCGCCGACGCTAGCACCCACTTTGCCTGCGGCGCCAATGATTTGTATGCCGGCCACGGCGCCCAACTGACCTACATCGCCGCGCAAAATTGGTCCGGGACGAGCCGGTCATTCCAATTCAACTCCACCGTAGTACGTCGTGACGCGCGCGTGCAGTCGCTCAATCTCCACCTCGGCGGGCGCCAGGCCCGCCACGAGTCGCTCTCGCAATTGCAGGCGCCCGGCGCCTTCTCCGAGATGCTCGCCTTGACCGTGGCCGACGGCACGCAGGAGTTCGACCAGCGCACGCTGCAAATCCACCAGGCGCCGAACACCAAGTCGGATCTCCTCTACAAGAATGCGCTGCGCGACCAGGCACGGACCATTTTCTCCGGCTTGATTGTGGTCGATCCCGACGCGCAAAAAACCGACGCCTACCAAAGCAACCGGAACCTGATGTTGAGCGAGGAGGCCGAAGCCAGCTCGCTGCCCGGGCTCGAAATTCAGGCCAACGACGTGCGCTGCACCCACGGGGCCACCAGCAGCCGGATCGATCCCGAGCAGGAGTTCTATCTCCTGTCGCGGGGCATCGGCAAAACCGCCGCGGACGAAATGCTGACGTTCGGCTTCTTTGAAGAGGTGCTGAACCGCCTCGCCAGCGACCCGCTCCACGACGTCCTGCGCGGATTGATCCAGACGCAATTCAAGAAATAGCGGGGAGTGAGTCGCGGATAGCGGGCATTCGAACCACCGATTTTTTCTCCCCGATTCCGCTGCCCATTCCCGTCCCGCTCCTTTAGGTTTCCCAACCCTGCTCGCTACCCACCACTCGCTACTCAAAAAATGAACCGCGAACGCACCCTTTCCCGCGACGTTGTGGCCACCCAGATTCCGTCCGGGGACAAGACCCCGCTGGCCGCGGCCACGCGCGTGATGATTCATCAGACGCTGGGCGGCAGCTACACGGTCCAGACTGACTTCGGCCTGTTCCGCATCGATGGCAAAGACGCGGACGCACTCGGTGAAAAATCCGACGCCGCCGGCGCGACGACCCACGCGTCCCTCGCGGACGGTTCGCCGGACCCCGAGGCGATTTGGGCCCAGTTGCGCCACGTCTTCGATCCGGAAATTCCCGTCAACATCGTCGACCTCGGTCTCGTCTATTCGATGGACGTCGAAAAAGTCGCTGAACAAACGCCGCCGGGCTACAAGGTGAACGTCGCCATGACCCTCACGGCCCCCGGTTGCGGCATGGGCCCGGCGATCGCCGAGGACGCGAAAAACAAGATTCTCCTCGTGCCTGGTGTGAGCGACGCGGACGTGCGCATCACGTGGGACCCGCCGTGGAATCAACAGATGATTTCGGAAGAGGGTAAGATGAAGCTGGGGTTGATCTAGCCTCGCGCCTAGGCCGGGCTCCTTCCCGGCGCTTAGAGGAGGTCAGGAGCTTCTTAGCCGTAGCCCTGCCCGGGAGGGCAGGGACCGAAGGTTCGATCGATCTGATATGTCCCGCTTCTCCCGAAGCGGGCTACCTTCGGTCGACTCGGCCACGACAGGTCAAAGCTCATGACAGCCTCTAAGCTTTCGCGTTGTCGCGAAGTGGGCATCCGGCACGGTCATCCCCATGGCCGAGTCCGGTTCCGAGGCGACTCCAGCTACTCCCGTCGCCGGCAGATTCGCCTCGACCCACTGGAGCATCGTGCGCGATGCGGGTGGCGTTCTGCAACAGTGGCAGGAAGCCCTCGAACAACTCTGCCGCACCTATTGGCTGCCGGTTTACAGTTACTTGCGCCGCCACGGGAAAACGCCGGCTGCTGCCGAGGACATCACCCAAGCGTTCTTTGCCCACCTCGTGGTCGGAGATTTTTTCGCCCACCCCGATGGCGCGCGCGGGCGCTTCCGGGGTTATCGCATCGGGGCCCTCAAACAATTCGTCGGTCACGAGCGGACCCTTGCTGCGGCGGCCAAACGGGGTGGCCGTTTGGCTGCATCGGCTGACACGCCGCCTCGGCGAACTCGTGAAGCTCGAGGTGGCCGCCACGTTGGAAAATCCGGACCACGCCGAGAAAGAGCTGCGCCATCGCATCGCCGTGTTTCGCCGCTCAGCGTCCCGTCGGATGAACCCGCTCCCGCGCCCCACGAAGCGGCGAAACTCCTCCACGGTGTGGGGACGCGATTGCCCACAGCCACGAGGCCGGAGTGCGCCACCGTGGTCTCAAACCCTCGAATATCCTGCTCGCGCAAGGTGCGCCGCGGGTCGCGGACTTCGCCTGGCTTCCGAACTCGACCGCAATGGCGGTCTCACGGCCCGCACCGCCATACTCGGCACACCCCACTATCTCGCGCCCGAAGCGCTGAACCGCGGCAGCGAAGCGCAGGGCGTGGCCTCCGACGTTTACGCGCTCGGCGTCATTCGGCCCGAAATGCTCACGAGCCGGACACCGTTCGCCGCTTCCTCGCGGGTGAGCCGATTGTGGCGCGCCCCGTGTCGACCGGGGCGCAGTTGTTTCGCTGGGCCCGCCGGCGACCCGCCCTCGCCTGACCAGCCGGACTCGTGCCGTTGAAAGTTGAGAGGTGAAAGTCGAAAGCGATAAAGAACCGACCTCAATATCCCGCTTTGCCGGTAGATTGGAGCCAGACGGATCGGTGACCCTCCTCTTGCGCTATCCACCCAGGGCAACCGTTTGCTCGCCGGGGCTTTCAACTTTCCATCTTCAATTTTCACCTGAATTTTTCCGGATTAGAGCCCGTAAGTCCGCAAGAACGCCGCTGAATAGCGCGCGGCGGCCGCACCGCGATCTCGCTCCGCTGACCGCGCGCCCTACGCTGCGCGGTTTCCCTTCTGCCTCCATGCCTGAAGCGCTTGCCGTATTCTTCGTGTTTGTGACCGTCGTGGTGTTCTATGTCGCCGCCTGGTTCCGGGCTCGCGATCCTTCCTTGCACGATCCGCAACAGGAACTGGCACGGTTGCAGCAACACGCGGCCTGGCTGACCGAGCGGCTGCGCTTGGCGCAACGGGAAAATTGGGATCAGCGGATGGTCGCAACCCTTTCGCGCGAACTGGGCGAGACGTCGCTCCAACTCGCGCGCGCCAGCCGCGAGCCGCCTTCGCGCTAAAGCGCGGGAATCGTCAGAGGGTATTCAGAAATTCGAGCAGTTGCTGGCGCTCGGCCCCACCCAGACGCGTGTACTTGTCACGGGAGTTTTGGGCCTCACCCGCATGCGCGCGAATCGTCGCGTCGAGGGTGCGCGCCCGTCCATCGTGCAGCCAGACCGGACGAAGCCGCAGGCCCCAAAGTGGGGCGGTGCGCATTTCCGTCGTCCCGGCGGTGCCTTGCGCGATGCCGTCGCCGAGCGGGCCCATGTCGTGCAAGAGCAGATCGGAATACAACCCGACCGACTTTTCACTGAGCGCGAGGATGGGGTTCCGGCCCGTCGTCATGGTCGGCGTGTGGCAGGCCGCACAATCGAGCGCGGCAAACAGCCGCTCGCCGGCGCGGGAGGAAGCGGTCTCGGGTCCACGAGCCGGTGGCGCCAGCAAGCGCATGAAGTCCGCGTTGCGATCGAGATCGGCCTTGCCATCCGCCGGATCGATCTGGTCTTCCGGGTCGGCGACGCGGTCGAACCGCGCGAGGAGCGAAGGGTTGCCGTTCGGGGCGTTCTCCGTCGGAAAAAAGCGGTTGGTGATGCCCATCTCGTTGCGGTACGCGTCGGCGGAAAACGCGGTCAGCGTCGCCTGCTGCGCCTTCCAGCCGAAGCGTCCGATCCGATTGCCGCGGCTCGCGACATCAGCGACCACGGAGACACGCCCGCGAATACCCGCGGGTTTTGGCCGCAGCGTGTTGAAAACGATCGTGCTGTCCGGAATCGCCTCGATCAGGCCGGCCCCGAAAATCGGCGTGGCGACGCGCTGCGCCACGGTGTTGGCCTCGGCGGGAATCACCTCGCGCCCCGCCGGATCGATGGCTCGCTCCTGCAGCAGCGAGCCCCCGAGGTTCTCGAGCGGATCGAACACGCCGTTAAGAGTGCGGCCAAATCGCGTGACGGTGCGTCGGCTCGCTCCGCCGACGCCACCCGCCGCGTGGCACGCGACGCACGACACGTCATTGAAGATCGGACCCAAGCCCGTCGCCGGTGTCTCCCGGTTAAGAAACTCGCTGCGGCCACTTTGAAAATCGGCGAGTTGGGCCGCCGTCAGGCCAGCCAGCGGAACGCTGCCGGGTGTTGGGATTGGCCCTGGTGAAACCGCAGGTGCAGGCGGGGGCGGAGGGGCGCCGGGAGGCGGGGGCAAACCGGGACGAGGTGCGGGTTGGGCGCACAAGAGACCGGCCGCGAAGCACGCGACGGTCGCAACGAGAAATTTGGCAAGGCCGCGGCAGGGAGTGTTCATCGGATATTTTGGGGTGCGCCCGCAGTCTGCACCTCGGTTGTTAAGTGTTTGTGAGGCCGCCGGCGGAAATTTGTTAAGGTCATGTAAGGCCAGTCGCACGCTTGCCGCATGTGTCCGGGAGCCCACACTCACCGCATGTCCGATTTCGCCAGCGCCGAAACATCCCCTTTCTATGAGCGGCTGGTGACGCTCGAGCGGGCGGGGACGCCATTTGTGCTCGTCACCCTCGTTGAAACGCTCGGCAGCGTACCGCAGGACATCGGAGCCAAGATGCTCGTGACCGCGGCCGGCCTGCATACGGGTACGGTCGGTGGGGGGCGCGTCGAAGCACAGGCGCTGACGCTGGCGCAGGAGATGCTCGCCAAGAAAGCGTCCGCCCCACGCTTCGTCGAGTGGACGCTAAAGGGCGACGCCGGGATGACGTGCGGGGGCGCGGTGAAATTTTATCTGGAGCCCCACCCCGCCGGCGGCGCGGCCTGGACCATCGCGATCTTTGGCGCCGGACACATCGCCCAGGCATTGATTTCGGTACTCGCGCCACTCCCGTGTCGGCTCCTCTGCTTCGACAACCGGGCCGACTGGCTGGCGCGCCTGCCGCAGGCGCGAAACGTGACGACCACGCAGGTGGCTGATCTCGCCGCCGTCATCGCTACGCTTCCCGAGGACACGTTCGTCCTGTGCCTGACGCAGGGCCACAAGACCGATCGCCCCATTCTGCAGCGGGCGCTCGCGGAACGAAATTTCCGCTTTATCGGCGTCATTGGCAGCGCGGCCAAGTCCGCGGTCCTGCGCCAGGAACTGCTTGCCGAAGGCCTCGCGCCGGCGGGCGTGGGCGGATTTCATTGTCCGGTGGGACTTGATTTCGGCACGAACCACCCGCACGAGATCGCGCTGAGTATCGCGGCCCAACTCTTGACCGAACGCGACCGGTTGGCGGCCAAAGGCCCCGCGCTTTCTTCGCGGGGATTATCCGCCCCGGGACCGGTGAATCAGCTTTGAACAAAAAATATTGCCGGAGCGCGCAGACCGCGTTTGAGATCCACTCCGTCCGCCGAGTCCCCCGCGATGAAACGACGGCGGCGTTCAACCCCAACCCGTAGCCCAAACGTCATGAAGAAATTCGTCCTCGCTCCGGCCCTTGCGGCCCTCGCCATGTTTTTTTGGGGCTTCCTCTACTGGGGAGCCCCGCATCATCTGCCCTATCAGGCGCTCGGCCACCTGCCGGACGAGGCGGCGACGGCGGAGGCGCTGGCCAGGATTTTCCCCGCGACCGGGGCCTACCTGATTCCGAACCCAACGGCCGGCGACGAAAAGATGGCCGCGCAAATGAAAAAAGGCCCCACCGCCGAAGTTCATATTATCAAGGAAAGCATGACCGCCATGGATCCGGCCGGCCTGTTCAAAGGCTACCTTCACGGTTTTACGCTGGCGCTGCTGCTGGCGATTATGCTCAACGGCTTGGAAAAATCGTTCAAGGGCTGGACCTGCCGGGCCAAATTCGGCGCGGCCATCGGCCTCTTGGTGGCCGTGGGCGACTATGGCGACGCGATTTGGTGGCATCACTCCTGGACTTGGGTGTCAGCCCAAGCCCTCTACGACTTCGGCGCCTATGGGATCGCGGGGCTGGTATTGGCAAAATTCCTGACCGCCAAGCCCGCCACCCCTGCAAGCTAAAGTTCCGGCATGTTCATCGGTGTTGCAGGGAACACTTTGGGGACTCATGGTTCTGTTAGTCCCATGGCCCGCCCCGCACTTATCCCCTGGCTAACCGCGATTGTTGCCGTCGCCGGCGCAGCGATTTCCATTCCGGCGCAGACGCCCTCAAGTGCTGCGTCGGTTTCTCCTATTTTGGAGCTCTCGGTCGTAACCAGGAAGCCGACGCCCGCCCCCCCCACGCGCAGCCGCGCGATTTCGCCCGAAGTCGCCGCTCAACTGGCATCCGTGATGCCCAAGTATGCGCCGCCGCCGCCCAAGCCCGAGCCCAAGGCCGAGGAAGAACAACCCACCGGCGAGAATGAAAAACCGAAGAACGGGATCGTTCGGCTCCCCAAATATATCGTCCGCGAACCGCGGCCGCCCGTCCTGAGCGAGCGGGAAGTCCACACGACCAAGGGTCTCACCGATCTCGCCATGCGCCGGTACATCACGGAAATGGACATGGTCCTGAACAAATTTACGCTGCCGCTGTTTGGCTCGTCGGCCGCGGCCCGCGCGCTGGCAATGTACGCGGAGGACGAACGGCTCCGGAATATGAAGGACATGAACGATGCCGCTCGCATGGTCAGCGCGACGAACAAGAACAGCGGCTCTTATATCATGCGCGAAACGCAGGACACGTTCATGCGCACGAGCGACTTTGGCTGGCACAACCCCGGCAAATAAGGCCCGCCGTCCTATCGGGTCGGTGGATTTTTACCGGGGAGCAATGCGCCCGCCAGCTCGGCCCACTCGGTCTCCAGGGATATTTTTGCCGCCGGCATCGGACGCCCCGCGCGCGAATACCAGTAACCGGCGTTGCCCAAGTCTCCCTCCTGCCGGTGCAGGTAGGCGTGAACCCAGGAGCCGTCGCGACTCTTGTCGTCCTGCGCGCAGGCATGCGCCGCGTGCCAGTCACCCCGGGCGGCATGCCATAGCGCCTGGACCGGGCGGCTGGAAGTTGGCGGCGGAGCGGCGTCCTGTGCCACCGAACGGCGAAGTTCCTCGATCGTCATCGGGATCAGCTTGGGTGAACGGCCGCTCAGTTCAATTCGGGGGTTTTTCGCGACCCAGAGGACGCCCGTGCCGAGTCCGTTGCCCCATCCGCCGGAAGGGCTGGCTTGCGGCGGGCACGACGCCCGCTTGTGCTTTGACCCTACCGCCATGCTGAGCGCCGAACACGTCATCCTCCGCGAGTTGCTGGCCCATGAACCCGAATGGGTATCTGGGCCGGCGATGGCCGCAAAGCTGGGCGTCAGCCGGGTCGCGATCTGGCAATGCATGGAAAAATTGCGGGCCGCCGGCTTCACCTTCGAAGCCCAGCGGGCGCGAGGGTATCGCCTCGCCAAACGCCCGGGCACCCTCCACGCCGCCTTGATTGAGGCGCAACTCAAGGTACGGCCCCGCCATTTCTCCCTCGTCGTGCTCGATCAAATCGACAGCACGAACGATGAAACCGCCCGCCAACTGGGCGCCGGCCGGCCCACGCCTTTCGCCGTACTCTCCCGCCGCCAGACGAACGGGCGCGGCCGCTTCGGTCGAACTTGGCAGAGCGATTCCACCGACAACCTCTACGCGAGCTTTGCGTTCCGCCCGCGTGTCCGGCCCGATCGCATGCAAACTTTCACGCTTTGGATGGGCGTCAACGTCTGCGAACTGCTGGCCAATTTCACGGGCCTCTCCCCGGGAATCAAATGGCCCAACGACATCCTCTTCAATGGTCGCAAGGCCGGCGGCATGCTCACCGAGGCGCGGGTCGACGCGGACCAAATTCGCGATCTCGTCTTTGGGCTCGGCCTCAACGTCAACCAGCCGGCCGGCACCTGGCCCGGTGACCTCGCGCGTCGGGCCGTGTCCCTGGCCGAGGTCACCGGAGCGCCGCTGGATCTCAACCGGCTCGCGGCGGCGCTGATTGGCCGGGTCCTGCTGGCCTATCAAAAATTTTCGGAAGGCGAACACCTCGCGACCTTCGCCGACCTCTGGCACCGGTACGATTTGCTCCGGAACAAACCCATCGCCCTGCTCGAGGGCGGGCGGCGCCATCACGGCATCGTGACCGGACTGGACGACGAAGGCGCCTTGCTGCTGCGGGACGACCACGGCCAGGCCCAGCGGTTTCGGGCGGGCGAAGTTACGCTGGAGAAATCGAGTTGAGTCCATCGCGTCACCGCCCCCTGATCGCTGATTCCCAGCTCATGTCCGAACCGCCGTCCGCCATCGAAGTCTCCCGCCTCTTCAAAACCTACGGCGGTGTCGCGGCGGTAAGTGACATCAGCTTCAACGTCGCCCGGGGCGAAATCATCGGCTTCCTCGGGCCCAATGGCGCGGGCAAGTCGACCACGATGCGAATCCTCACGGGCTACGTGCCCGCCACCTCGGGCAGCGTAAAAATTTGTGGCGTGCCGGTCGCCACCCACGCGGACGAAATCAAGCGATTTATCGGCTACATGCCGGAGAACAACCCGCTGCCGGAGGATATGCGGGTCTCGGAATACATGTATTTTCGCGGCCGGCTCAAGGAGGTGCCCCGGCGCAAACTTGGGCCCCGCATCGATGAGGTGCTCGAGATCTGTGACCTCAAGCGCGTCCGCCACAAAATCATCGGTCAGCTCTCGAAGGGTTTCCGCCAGCGCGTCGGGATTGCCGAAGCGATCCTCGCCGAACCGCCCGTGATCATCATGGACGAGCCGACCATCGGCCTCGACCCGCACCAGATTCTCATCGTCCGCGATCTCATTGCCGGCCTGCGCGGCCGGATGACCGTCATTATCTCATCGCACATTCTACCTGAGATCGAGATGACCTGCGATCGCGTGTTGATCATCAATCAGGGCCGGGTGGTAGCGCAGGGCACGCCCGCCGATCTCCGCCGTGAAATTCTCGGCCATTCGTCCTACAAGCTCGAGGTTCGGGGCGACCTCACCGCCCTGCCGGGCATCCTGACCGCGCTGCAGCCGACCCTGCGCGTTACCCACCAGGACGAACCCGACGCGGCGGGATTTGTCGCGCTCACGCTGCGCGCGGATTGCGACGACGAATTGGGCGAAGCCCTGCTACGCGCCCTGCTGGCCCGGGACTACCGCGTCCGCGCCCTGGGGCGGGTTCATCCCACGCTCGAAGACGTCTTCCTTGCCGCGACCCGACGCAGTTGGGACTCGATTGCGCCCAGGGTTCCCACCGCCGCCGAACGCAAACCGACGATTGAGCCACCGGCGTCCCCAGGCTGAACTTCGGGCCGTGCCACCTGTCCCTTGACCAACCTTCCCTGCCACCGGCTGCCATGAAGCACTACTTCACCCTGCTGAGCCACGAAATCCGGATGCTGCTCGTCTCGCCGAGCACGTACATCGCCGCGACGGCGTTCCTGGCTTTCATGGGATTCATGTTCACGGGCATCCTCGAAAATTACAGCAAGCAGGCGCAGGAGGTGTCGCCCGCCCACCAATTCTTCCTCTTTTTCTGGCTGCCGGTCTTCTTCATGGTGCCGCTGCTGACGATGAAGTGCCTGGCCGAGGAACGACGGCTCGGCACTTTGGAAACACTGCTCACGACTCCCGTGACGACCACCGAGGTAGTCCTGGGAAAGTACAGTGCGGCCTACCTCCTCTATCTCGCGCTCTGGCTCTCGACGGGGGGCTTTTTCTATGTGCTGAAGCACTTTTCCGGCGACATGCGCTTCGTCGACCCAGGACCCTTGGTGGGCGGCTACGTCTTCATCGCGGTTTCGGGCCTGCTCTTCATCGCCATCGGGGTGTTCGCGAGCTCGCTTTCGCGGAATCAGGCGGTCGCGGGCATCCTCGGTTTTACGATGCTCTTCGCCCTGATCATTGGGAACGGCTTCCTGGCCGACGCCAGCTGGCTCGATCGCGAGGCCCTGCGGCCGTTCAAGGCAGCGGTCACCACCATGCAAATCACGTCGCATCGCGACGACTTCGTGCGCGGCGTCGTCGATACCCGCCACCTGCTCTTCTATCTCAGCGGCACCGTGCTCGCACTCATTTTCAGCATCCTCGGGGTCGAGGCCAAGCTCCTGCACTCGTAGGCTCATGACGTTTTCCGACAGCTTTCGCGTCGCCCGCTGGCTCCGCACGATCAACCTCGTGCTGCAGGCCATTCTGTTCCTGACGTTCTTTGGCGGCCTCAACTATGTGGCCCGCAACCATGCGTGGCGCTTCGATCTCACGCGGCAGCGAAAATTCTCCCTTTCGCCCGAGACGCTCTCCTACATTAAAAACCTCTCCGCGCCGGTGCGGATCATCGTGACCGCGAGCGAGGACAGCGACAACCCCGAGGTCCACGGCCTGCTCGATGAATACGTCTATGCCAGCGCCAGCAACCCCGCCGGCCCGATCACCGCGGAGTATCTTGATGTCTATCGCGACCGCCGGCGCGCCGGCGAACTCGGGGTGGAGCAGTCGGATATCGTCGCGCTCGTGTCCGGCGACAAGCGCCGCGTGGTCCCGCTCAACGATCTCTATACGATCAAGAACAAGCAGCGGGAGGCGTTCCAGGGCGAACAGGTCCTGACGGCGTCCATTCTCGATGTATCCAGTCCGCGACGGCAGAAAATCTATTTTCTCGTCGGTCATTCCGAACTGCGGCCGGAAGACGCGGACGCCAACCGCGGATTGTCGGCGGCGCGCGATCAACTCAAACTGCGCAACTTCGACGTCGACGCCGTCGACCTGACCGTCACGCGCAAAATCCCCACCGACGCCTCGCTGCTCATCGCCGTCTGGCCGCAAAATCGTTACACGAAGATCGAGCAGGAAATGCTCCGGCAATACCTCAGCGCGAGTGCCGGACGGCTCATGCTGTTTCTGGCGCCCGGCCAGAGCGCGACCGCCCTCGGTTTGGACGATTTGCTGCTCGATTGGGGCGTGCTGGTGCATAACGACCTCCTTTGCGACACCGGTCCGGAGAACATGGCGGATAATCTGGATCTTTTGATTCGAACCTTTTTGCCGCATCCGATCACGAACACGTTGATCGACTACAATGAGCCGCTGCGGATCGGCTTCGCCCGCACCGTCATGCCCGACCCCGGCCGTTCACTCGGCAGCGGCCTGAAGACCGTGACGGTCGCCGCCACGTCCAAGACGGCCTGGGGCGAAACGGATCTGCGACCCGGCGTGGTGCCGAAGTACGACCCTGGCATCGACACGCGCCCGATTCCCGGCATGGACCCGCCCGACCATCTCGGAGTCATCGTCGCCTCCGAACGACTCGCGGTGCGCGATAATCTTCCGTTCAGCGTGCCGGGCGGAAAATTGGTGGTCTTCGGGACCGGCGATATGATGTCCAACGCCCGCATCGGCACGGGCAATCTCTCGGTCTTTCTCAACGCGGTGAACTGGAGTGTCGACCGCGACCACCAGCTCAGCATTCCACCCCGCCCGATCGATCATTTCCAACTCTCGCTGAGCGCGAGCGATTTCACCAAGCTCCGCTACGTCCTCATCGTCGGGCTGCCCGGCGCCGCCTTGCTGCTCGGCATGCTGGTGTATTGGACCCGGCGCGCCTGAACGCCGATGCTCGCCTCGCCAATCCTCTTTCGGGCCCACCGTCTCGCCGCCTAGCCAAACTGGCTGTCCCGCTCCTCTCTCATGCGCACCAAAGTCACGCTCGTCCTGGTTTTCCTGAACGTCGCGCTGTTCTTTTTCATCTTCAAGTTCGAGCGCAACTGGCAGACCGAGGCCGCTTCGCTCGAAGCGCGCCGGCGCGTCCTCGGACCGGAAGCCGCGAACATTCGCTCGCTCGAAATCAGTTCGCCCACGGGCACCACCGTCAGCCTCGCGCGCAACCGCGACACGTGGTTTCTCACCAAGCCGCTCGATTGGCCGGCCAATCCCCACGCCGTCAGCAGCATCGTCCACGAACTGCAATTGCTGGAGCACGAGACCAGTTTCCGCGTGGCGGACCTGGCCAAGACCAACCAAGCCCTGGCGGATTACGGCCTCGACAAGCCCAAGCTGACCGTGGCGTTCAGCTCGCGCGAACCCGACACCGGAGCGGCCACCGCCACTCCCGCCATGACGTTGCGGATTGGCGACATGACCAAGGACGGCAAGCGCGTCTACGTCCTTTCCCCCGATGGCGAGCGCATCCACGTCGTCGGCCGGACGCTGATCGACAGTCTTTCGTTTCCCATCGAGCAACTGCGCGCCGACATCCTCCTGACGATCCCCGTTTTTGAGGCCCGCTCCCTGACGGTCCACGCGGTCGGGCCCGATCAAACGAGCGGCGGCCCCACCGCTGGCGTGCGCATCCGCATCCGACGGGACGGCGCCCGCTGGTCGTTTGAAACCCCGATTATCGCCCGTGCCAGCAAGACCGCCGTCGATCTCGCCATCAACGATCTGAACGCCCTCCACGCGAAGACCTTCAACCCGCCGGCGCCCGCCACCCTGCCTTCCTCCAACCCGGCGCTGCGCGTGGTGCTCGAAGGCAACAACCGGCACGAGTCGCTGTTTCTCGGCGAGCCCGTGCCGATTCCGCTGGGCCCCGAATCCAAGGTGCCTGCCGGCGGCGTGGAATACTACGCGCAGCTCGAAGGTCGCAGCGTGGTGTTTACCGTGGTGGTGCCGACCAATCTCCTCGAGGTGCTGCGCGGCGCCCAGGAAAGCCTGCGCGAGAAGCGCATCCTCGATTTTGACCCGCGCGCGGTCACCGCCATCACCCTCGCGTCGCCGGTGCAAGCCGGCCCGCCGCTGACGTTGCAACGCCTGGACGCCACGGCCGGAGCGGCGCCCGATGCGGCACCCCGCTGGCAGATTATCCAGCGCGGCGAAGGCACCCAGGGACCGCAGCCGCTCCCCGCGGACCGCGGCGTCATAAAAGGACTGCTCGAACAGCTCACGCTCCTGAGCGCGGAACAATTCAAGAGCGACGCGCCGACCACTGCCGATCTCGAGGCCTGGGGCTTTAATCGTCCCGAGCGCGAAGTCACGCTCACCCTCGCGGGCACCGCCACCCCGATTCGTTTACTCCTCGGCACCGACGCCAGCACCGCGCGCAACCTTTCGGCGCGGGTGGGCACCCCCACGGATCCCGGCTCGTCCATCTACACGGTGAAACTCGACGTCCGCCGCGAACTGCCGCTCGAAGTGAATGCGTGGCGGGATCGCACTCTGCGCGAAACCCTGCCGCAGGGGGCGCGTTTCTCGGGGCTCAAGGTGACCGATCTCGAGTCCAAACAAGTCGTGTTTGAAAACACGTTTAATGCCGGCGGCGAACCCGCGACGCCACCGCGCGACCCCAAGGCCGTACAGGATGTGCTCGCCCAACTGCGGACGCTGCGGGCGAAAAGTTTCCTGCCCGGCGGATTTGCGGACAAAGTTTCTCTGCCCGGCGAGGAACGCGCCTGGCACTATCAACTCGAGGCCACCCTTGCGCTCCCCACGGGAAACGGCGGGGAGCAGACCAGCACGACCACCCTTTACCTGACCGAGCGGATCGGCGGCTCGCAGCAATACGGGGGCGCCAAGGATCTCGATGTGATCTTCGAACTCGAACAACCCCTGCTCGACGCGCTGTGGTCGCTGCTCTACGGCGCCCGCGATCCCGGACCACCCCCGCCGACCGGCAAGGCCTGACCAGCGGCGGCCACGACACCCCCGGGTCCGCCCGTCTCTCCTTCGATGCGCACACTGCTGAAATACCTCGGGCAAGGATTCTGGCTGGGCGCGAGCGGAGTGCTGGCCATCGGGACGTGGACGCTCTGGCTCGCCCTGGCGCTCCTCCTCGTGCTTCAGTTGCGCATCGTCACGACCAACGAGCTCGCCGTGCCGGATTTTCTTCTCCGCCGGCTCGAAGACCGCCTCGCTGATTCCGGAGTGCGCGCCTCTTTCAGCCGCGCGCGCTTCGATCCGACAGGTCGCATTCTCATCGAAAAGGTGCGGGTGCGGCTGCCCGCTTTTGCCGAACCGGTTCTCACCGCGCGGGCCATTTATGTCCGGCTCAACCCCCGGCTGCTCGTGGTCGGTCGACTCGAGGCGAGTGAAATCCACATCATGGATGGCGTCGCCGCCGTGCCCGCGATGCTCTCCCCTTCGGGTCAGGTGGAAGACGTCGTGCGGGAACTTGACGCCACCATTGTGCTCGGCGAGCGCGACTTCACCTTGCGCCAATTCAGCGCCCGAATCGCCGGAATCGCGGTGTCCGCGCAGGGCACCATCCAGGTTCGTGGCACCGGCGAGCCGGCCGCCGGCGCGATTGCGGACTTCATCGCGCGGCGCTTCCCCGCGCTCTGCCGGCAGGTCACCGCCGCCAGCGAGCAGCTCGCGGGCTTCGACCAACCCTCGCTGCAACTGGAATTTTCGCCGCTGGAATCCGGCGCCGCGACGATCCAGGTCACGCTCCTCGCGCGCGGCGCGAGTCTGACCACGCCGGTGATCGCCCAGGCCCGCAACGTCCGCGTGGCTACGCAGCTCCAGCTTTTTGGCCAGGCGCCCCGCACGCGGCTCGAATTTTCGGCCGGCGAGTTGCAGCTCCCCTTTGCCACGACCGCGCGCGGCCTCCAGGCCGTCGTCGTCGGCCGGCTGCGACCGGGCGGAGGATTCAAGTTCGACCCGACGGCGATCGAGGTGACGGCCGAGTCGCTTGCGTCCAGCGGCTATTCGGCCCGCGCCGTCTCGGCGCACCTGGCCGCGGAAGCCTTGCCGCGGCTGCGGGCGGAGCTCGTTGGCCAGGTCATGGGGGGCCCCCTCGCCGTGCGGGGCGGGGTGGATCTCGGCGCCCGCAGCGCCTTGCTCGAATTTGAAGGCGACATTTCACCGACCGTGCTCGATCCGCTCAGTGCGCGTTTCGGGGTCAACGTACGGCGTTTTTTTGATTTTACGTCGCTCGCCTGTAACCAAGGCGAGGTTCGTCTCGGACCCGGCTGGAAGTTTGAGAAACTGACGGCGCGGGTGGACTTGCCCCACGTCAGCGCCTACGGGGTAAAACTCACCGACGGTCGCGCCACCATCGAATTTGACGGCCGGAATTTTTATTCGCCCGACGCCTACGCGCGCGTCGGCGAAAATTTCGCGCGCGGCGCTTACGCCCACGATTTCCAGACCCACGAGTATCGGTTTCTCCTCGATAGCCAGCTGCGTCCGCTGGACATCGGCCCGTGGTTTCGCGAATGGTGGCCGGATTTTTTTCACCAGCTGGAATTTCCGGAGGCGCCGCCCTCGGCGAGCGTGGACGTGGCGGGTTTTTGGGGCGAAGGCTGGCGCACGAGCGTGTTTGTCGCGGCCGAGTCAGTTCATCCCGTGATTCGCGGCGCCGCCTTGGACCGGGTGCACACCCGGCTTTTCATCCGCCCCGGATATTTCGACGGGCTGGAGGTGCTCGCCACCCGGGATCGCCGGGCCGCCCGGGGCACGTTTAATTTTTCCATCGATCCCGCCGGCCACGGCTGGAAGTCGTTCGATCTCAAGCTGGACTCGAACCTCGACCTCGCGATTGTCGCGCAAATCACGGGGCCCGCGGGCCGGTCGATTTTGGAACCGTATAAATTCGCCACGCCGCCGGTCATTGCGCTGGCCGGCCGGTTCGAGGGACCTGGAGCTCCGGGCGGCCCCCACTCGGCGCTGCAGCTGACGGCGCGCGCCACGGGCGAATTTCGTTTTCACGATTTCCCGCTGCGCGATGCGTCGTTCCACGTCGCCATCAAGGACGACGAAATCGTCGTCGATAAAATCGAAGGCACCGTGGCGAGTGGCGCCGTCGCCGGACACGCGCGGGTTTGGGGCCCCAGGGACCAGCGGCGCGTGGGCTTTGACCTCACGGTGAAAGATGCCAGCCTCGGGGAATCCGTGGGTGCGGGTCAGGAATTCCTGGCCCATCGCCGGGACGAGAAACCGCCGCCGCCCGCCAAGTTCGTCAAGGACAAGGCCAACGTGCGTCTCGATCTGAACGCGACCGCCGAAGGCGCTTACGGAGATCCCTACAGCTATCACGGGACCGGGAGTGCCGCCATGCGCGGCGCGGAAATCGGCGAGGTCCCGTTGCTCGGCGCGCTGTCGGAAATCTTGCCGTTTACCGCCCTGCGCTTCACCGAGGCTCACGGTAACTACAAAATCGAGGGCCCCAAGGTGGTCTTCTCCGATGTCACCGTGCGCGGCGCGAATTCGCTGATCGAGGCTCGGGGCGATTACGCCCTTGAGGCCCGCAAACTTGATTTTCGCGCCAAAGTTTACCCGTTTCAGGAAAGTGGAAACTTGGTGAAAGCGGTTGTCGGCGCGGTCCTCGCCCCATTCTCGAGCGCCCTGGAGGTAAAGTTGGCGGGTGAGTTGGAAAAGCCCACATGGGAACTCGTCATCAGCCAAGGTAGTCTGCAAACTCCACCTGCTCCCGGGCTTTCGGCCCCAGGAGACAAACCGGCGTCCGGCCAGAATGGTTCCACCCCGAATCCACAGAACCCTTCATCCCCCAACGCTTTGCCAGAAACAAAATCTTCGGCCACCTCAGGTTAGATTTGATTTTTCGGCGCGGAAAACGAATTGCCCCGTTTGAGTCCAACGCTCTAACTAGGGGAAACACCTTAATGCCCTCGTTGCCAACATTGCCGCACCGGACGTGGCTGGAGCGCACATCCCTCACGCTCGCCAGCGTGGTCGTGGCGATGGGGCTGGGGTCGATGTTGGCCTGGTGGACGCACACCGCGGAGTTGCTCCAGCCGTTCGCACCCCAATCGCCGATGCGAATCAATGCGGCCGTTGGGTTCCTGTTGCTCGCCGGCGTGCTGCTCGCCTTGGAACTGGGTCAAAAAAAATATGCCGCCCTGGCGTTGGTCCCAACACTGATCGGCGCCCTCACCTTCGTGGAGTACCTTTTCGGCGTCGATCTCCGCATCGACGAACTCCTCTCCACGGATTACATCGGGGTCGCCGCCGAGCACCCGGGTCGCATGTCGGTGCTCACCGCGGTCTGCATTACGTTGAGCGGTTTGGTGCTGGCCTGGCGGGCCACCGAGCGGGCCGGGTACCAGCGCCGGTTTACGGAAGCGGTCATTGGCTCGGCGCTGGCTTCCGCCGGATTTTCCACCCTCCTCGGGCACAGCGCGGGACTGCCCGCGGTCTACACTTGGGGGACACTGACCGCCACCTCGCCGCTGAGCGCGCTGGCCCTCTTGTTAATCGGCTTGAGCCAGATCTCGCTGGCGTGGCGGGAAACGGTAAAAATCGAAGGCGAAACACCCACGTGGTCGTCGATTCCGCCCGTGGTCGCCTGCCTCACCTTCACGGTCGTATTGTGGAGCGGTCTGCGGGAACGGGAACGCTCGTTCGCGCTCTCGACCACGCAGTCCGCCATCGAGCGACTGGTGATCGAGATTAAGGATGACCTCGATCGCGAGGCGATCCGGTTCGAGCGCATCGCCCGCCGGTGGGGCGACGGGCGGCCCAACGCCACGGAGATTTGGGAAATTGATGCCCAAACCCAACTGACGGAAGCCAGCGATCAACTCGGTTGCCTCTCGATCGCCTACCTCAATCCCGAAATGCGCTCGATTTGGGTCTATCCTCGAATCAACAACGAGGGGGCCATCAGTCTCGACCATTCCGCCATCGAGGAGCGGCATCAGGCGCTGATCCAGGCGCGGAACCAACTGGGGCCGGTGGTTTCCAGCACCACGATGATTAACGTCCCGGGCGGGACACCCGAAAAAGGCCTGTTCATCTACACGCCGGTAATTCGGGGCGGCGCCGTGGCCGGATACCTGGCCGCCGCCTTCGGTTATCAGGAGTTTTTCAGCGCCATCACCACCAACCGCGTGAAGCTGAACGACGAGTACCGCGTCACGATCACGATTGGCGGCGACGTGGTCTATACCTCCGCCCCGGCGGATCACTCGCGGAGTGAAAAACTCATCCTCGATCGAACCTACACCATCGCCAACCGGCGCGTGCGCCTGAGTCTGGCCCCCTCGGAAACCACCCTGGCCCAGGGCCGGCGTTATCTTCCTGAACTCGCGCTGGCCGCGGGTTTTGGCATCACGCTTTTGCTCGGATTGAGCGTCCATCTCGCGCGCAGTGCCCGCGCCGGCCAACGCGCCGCCGAACTCTCCAACAAAAAACTCTTTGCCGAGAACGAAGAGCGGCGGCGGATCGAGGCCCGGCTCAAGGTTTCGGACGAGCGCCTGCGCCTCGCGCTCGATTCCACCCAGATTGGCATCTTCGAGTGGAGCGTCGCCGCCGGGCATGTGTACTACAGCCCCGGACTTTGGGCCATGTTAGGCTATGAACATGTCCGCATGTCATCGACCGTCGAAGCCTGGCAGTCGCTCATTCACCCGGAAGATCTTCCCCTCTATCGCCGGCGCACCGAATCCCAACTCAACGGCATCGCCTCCTTCATCGAACCCGAATATCGCGTGCGCGCGCGCAGCGGGGACTGGCGCTGGGTCCATACCCGCGCCAAATCCGTCGCCGCGCAGGCCGATGGCCGGCCCACGCGCATCATTGGCACGGTGCAGGACATCACGGCCCGGCGCGAAGCCGAGTTTGCGCTGCGCGAAAGCCAGGCCGAGGCCCGCAAGCTTTCTCTTGTCGCGGCCAAGACCGACAACCCCGTGCTCATCGGCTCGCCCGAAGGAAAGATCGAATGGGCCAACGAGGCGTTTTGCCGCGTGATGGAGTACTCGCTCGAAGAGGTCATCGGTCGCAATCCCGCGCAATTCATGCTCGGGCCGGAATCCAATGTCCGCA
>CANJNJ010000056.1 GCA_947474995.1 Opitutaceae bacterium
AAAGGCTCGCCCTCCTGCCCGAGCGGCGGGCCCGATCTTGTCCCCGCGCCGTCCGCCAGCCCGTCAGTTCCTGGCCCCGCAAGCTCGACCAACCTTCCTTTTCCGCTCCAATATCGATTCGTATCACCTCGTTGCCTTAACGGCATTGCGGCTAGGGCCGACCTCGTTCTCGAAAAGACGGTCTTGAAGAAGAAAAAGGAGCACTTTCAGAAGACATGCTCCGGCTTGTGGATCGAACCTGCCAAAGAAGTCATAAAAGCCTTAGAATCAGCGGGAAAACAGCAGACGGAAAAGTCACCAGCGGCGATTTCCGCACTGGTTCAAGAAATCGGAACGAACCGTCTAATCTCGCGAAAAAAAGTGACTGCCGAGTTGGCTCATCCCTACCTCGTTAGTTCGCAAATTCTCGCCTCAATGAGCCGAGAATTTGCCGATAACGAGTTGCCTCACGGCGACAGGTTCAACACCTGTCACGGTCTCCAAATCTCACGAAGTTCTATTTGGTGCTCGGGACAGGACTCGAACCTGCACGCCTTACGGCAAAGGCTTCTAAGACCTTCGTGTCTGCCATTCCACCACCCGAGCGATTCGCCCGCCGACGATGAGAACGAGGCGAGGCGAGGCGACATAATTTCCACTTCCGCCCGAACGGCTCCCACGCGTCGCAACGCACGAACCCCCGGGCCCACCTCAACCCCTTTTTTCGTGACGATTTTTTATCGAGGGCACCCGGCGTTCATCGAGCCAAACCCGCGGGGTTGCCTGGCGCATCGGTGGCCGGGCTCCGGGTCCGCGGTGACTCCGGCCGTGGCTTGAGGCAGGTGTGCCCAGATCGCTTCTGATCGTTCAGGTCTGCGACGATTTTTGGCCGAGCCGAGGTCCGCCGCGGCCGGACGACGGATTAGGCCATGGCCGGCCGCGACGGAGCTCGGCCCTTCCTTTTCGGTTGCGGCGGAGCCGCCGTCGGAATTTTTCAAGCGAGGATTTCCGCTAAAAAGTCTCCGCCCTCCCCCCAGTTTCCATGCACTACCGACAACTCGGCTCCACCGGCCTCAACGTTTCCGTGCTCAGCTTTGGCGCCTCGTCGCTCGGCGGCGTTTTTCGCGTCACGGACGACCAGGCGGGAATCAGGGCCGTTCACACCGCGGTGGATCTCGGGATCAATTTCATCGATGTCGCGCCCCACTACGGCCCGTACCGGGCGGAAGACGTGCTGGGTCGGGCGCTCCAGGAGCTCAAGCGCGACCGCTATTTCCTCGCCACCAAGGTGGGGCAATATGCCGCCGGTGAATTCGATTTTTCCGCGGCCCGCGTCACCCGCTCGCTCGACGAAAGCTGCACCCGACTCCGCGTGGACTATATCGACCTCCTCCAGTGTCACGACATCGAGTTCGCCGCTCTCGACCAAATCGTGCATGAAACCTTGCCGGCCCTCGTCCGACTCCGCGAACAGGGACGCATCGGCCACATCGGGATCACCGGCCTGCCGTTGAAAATTTTCCCCGCCGTCCTCGACCGGGTCGGGCCCGGGGTGGTTGAGACGATCCTGTCCTTCTGCCGGCACGAGCTCAACGACGACGCCTTGGCGGCGCTCGCGCCCTATCTGCGCGGGAAAGGGGTCGGCATCATCAACGCCTCGCCGACCGGCATGGGGCTGCTGACGGAGCGCGGCGCCCCCGCGTGGCACCCGGCGCCGCAGGCCCTGCACGACGGCGCGCGGCGGGCCGTGGAGTACTGCCAATCGGTCGGCGCCGACATCGTCAAACTCGCCGTCCAATTTGCCGTCAGCCATCCGTTCATTGCCACCACGCTGGTGGGCACCGCCAGTCCGGAAAACATTCGCAAGAACGTCGGCTACCTCGACGAACCGGTCGATTTCGAACTGATGGCGAAAGTTCTGGCCATTCTGCAGCCGATCAAAAATCACAATTTCACCCGGGGACGCCCCGAAAACCGCGACCCCATCATCTCCTGACCATGCTTCAAATTGTCCTCGAAAAACCCGGTCAATTCGCCGCCCACGACGGCCCGGAGCCGACGCGGGCGCCCGGCGAAGCCCTCGTGCGCGTGCACCGCATCGGCATCTGCGGCACCGACCTGCATGCCTTCGCCGGCCGGCAGCCCTTCTTCACCTATCCGCGCATTCTCGGCCACGAGCTCGGGGTTGAAATCCTCGATCCCGGCAGCGAACCGCAGGGCCTCAAGGTCGGCGACCGCTGCTCCGTCGAACCCTACCTGAATTGCGGCCACTGCATCGCGTGCCGCCGCGGCAAACCCAACTGTTGCACGTCCCTCAATGTGCTCGGCGTGCATTCCGACGGCGGCATGCGCCCGCACCTCGCCGTCCCGACCCGCAAACTCCATCGCTCGGCCAAACTCAACTATGAGCAGCTCGCCTTGGTCGAGACCCTCGGCATTGGCGCGCACGCCGTCGAGCGCGCGGAAATCAAACCCGACGACTTTGTCCTCGTGATCGGCGCCGGTCCCATCGGGCTCAGCGTGATCCAGTTCGCCCTCGTCTCGGGCGCGACGCTCGCCGTCATGGACGTGTCCGAGGCGCGCCTCGCCTTCTGCCGCGACCACCTCCAGGTAGCCCACACGTTGACTCCCGCGCAGTCCCCCGCCCGCCTGAAAGAAATCGGCCGCGGCGATCTCCCGACCATCGTCATCGATGCCACGGGCAACCCGCAGTCGATGGCGGGCACGTTCGAACTCGTCGCCCACGGCGGCCGGATCGTTTTCGTCGGACTCTTCCAAGGCGACGTCACCTTCCACGATCCCAATTTCCACCGCCGCGAACTCACCCTGTGCGCGACCCGCAATGCGCCGCCCCAGACCTTTCGCGACATCATCGCGCTGGTCGAAGCCGGCCGCATCAACACGCAGCCGTGGATCACCCACCGCTTCGCGCTCGCGGATACGCCGAAGGTTTTTCCGGAGAAGATCGCCGGCAACCCGGCGGTGCTGAAGGCGATGGTCGAAGTGTGAAGAGCCCGCCGCCAACCTACGGCACAACGATCGTCGGCAGGAATTTCGGTTCGCGCCGGGCGTGGGTGCGCGACTCGAAATCCGCGGCGAAGGCCAGCAACCGGGCCTCGCTCCAGGGGCGCCCAACAAACGAAAGCCCCATCGGCAGTCCAAAGATTTCCACCGCGGGCACGGTCACACTCGGATAGCCGGCAATCGCCGCCAGCGCCCAACTGCTGCCACTGCCGCCCTCGCCATTGATGTGGTCGGTCAGGGTCGCCGGGCCGCGCGTCAACATCACGAGCGCGTCGAGGCGGTTCCCTTCCAGGGCCGCGTCGAGGCCCTCGGTGCGGGTCAGTTGCCGACAAAGCGCCCTTGCTTCGCGATAAGCTTGATCGGTGAGCGGCCCCCGGGATTGCGCCGCCAACATCCGCTCCTGGCCAAAAAACGGCAGTTCTTCCGCGCGGTGCGCTTGGTTGAAGGCGATGACGTCGGCCAGCGTGTGCACCGGAGCCACGCGCCCCGGTGCCGCCAGGTACCGGTTGAGTCCGTCTTTGAATTCATACGAGAGCAGCGTCTCCTGTGCTCCACCCAGCCGGCCCAGGGATTCCAGGGAGAGCGAATCGACCACGACCGCACCCGCGGCCCGGAGCGTTTCGACCAATCCATCCATCAGGCCATCCATCCGCGGATGAAAGGCAAAGGGTCCGCGCACGACCCCGATCCGGGTCCCTTTCAAGGCACCCGGCGTGAGCGCCCGGGACAATTCAGTCGCCAGCGTCGCCGGGATTTCCCGCGTGGCCTCGTCGCGCTCGTCCGTCCCTGTGATCGCCGCCAGCACGAGAGCCGCATCGCGGACGGTTCGCGTCATCGGACCGGCCGTGTCCTGCGACGCGGCAATCGGGATGATGCCCGCGCGGCTCACGAGGCCGACGGTCGGTTTTATGCCGACAATCCCAACTGCGGACGCCGGCGACATGATCGAGCCATTCGTCTCGGTGCCGATGGCGGCGACGCACAGGTTGGCCGAAACCGCCGAACCCGAGCCCGCACTCGAACCCGATGGATTGCGGTCGAGCGCGTAGGGATTGCGGGTTTGGCCCCCCCGCCCACTCCAACCGCTGCTCGAGTTGCTGCCGCGGTAGTTCGCCCATTCGCTCAAATTGGTCTTGCCGAGAATCACCACCCCCGCCTCGCGCAATCTCGCCACGACGTGCGCATCGCGTGGCGGCTTTGCCCCGACCAGCGCAAGCGAACCGGCCGTGGTCGCCATCCGATCGGCCGTGTCGAGGTTGTCTTTGATGAGCATCGGAATCCCGTGCAGCGGCCCGCGCACGTGGCCCGCCTTGCGCTCCGCGTCGAGTTGGTCGGCGATCGCGAGCGCGTCGGGATTCAGCTCGATGATGGCGTTGAGCTTCGGCCCAGCCTTATCGACCGCCGCGATGCGCTGCAGATACGCCGCCGTGAGCTCGCGGGCGGTGAGTTTCCCCGCCGCCATCTGTGCCTGGAGACCGTCGATCGTCGCCTCGGCAAACGGAAAGGCCGGCTCGGCGGCGCGCGCGAGACCCAGACTTGCGCCAGCCAGAAGCCCAAACCAAAGACATTTTTTGACCACGGATGGGCACGGATGAATCCCCAACCAAGGCCTGACGTATTTATCCGTGCTCAGCCGTGTCATCCGGGGTGAAGGGATCGGGACCGATCGAAATGCCTCACGGCGCCTCGCCCAGCCGGTCGCCCATCTTCGCGTAGGTTTCGATGTGCCGGGAACTCTGTTCGAGCAGATCCGCCTCGAAGCGAATGCGCCCGCGCTGGAAAAGCGTGATCACGCACGAGCCGCCAAAGGCGAAGAGTCCCTTTTCGTCGCCCTTCGCCATCGCCCGGTCCGGCGTAAAGCTCTGGCGGATGCCGCCGACATTGGTGGCGCCAACCTCGATCACCGCCACCGGGCCAAACGCCGGGGTGTCGATGAGCGTGATCTCGCGCTTGTTTGCCACGAGGTAGCGCAGGTTGTGCCGCAGTGCGATGGGGCTGACGGAATAGAGCCAGCCGTCGATCCGCCGCGCCGCCCCCGGCGTGCCGCTCACGGGAAAATGGTAGCGGTGATAATCCACCGGACAGAGCCGCGAGATGAGCATCGCGCCGCCCACGAACGGCGCCGCCGCCGCCGCGCCCCCGAGCAGTTGTGCCAGGGTAAACGTGGCGCCCTTGACGTAGAAGCCGGGCGTCGTGCTGACATCGCTGATCGCGAGGTGCCGGCCGTCCGCCGGCAGCACGGCGACCCGCTCGCCGGGAGCAATCGGCCGCACGCCGGGCTTCAGCGCGCGATAGAAAAATTCGTTGAAGGTCTTGTAGTCGAAGGCCGACTTCCCGAACTCGTCGACGTCGAGATTGTATTCGGTGATGAACGGCAGAATCTTCAGGGCGCTGGCCCGCAGGTTCATCTTGTAGCCATACCAGTGGGAGAAGACCGCGCGCCGCGCCAGCAGCCAGACGAAGAACCGCCCGGCGGGATTCTCGTAGGCGAACCGCAGCCATTTCTCTCCATATATTTGCTCCGTCTTGAGCGTGCGGGAATAGCGGTCGTAGTAGCGAATCGGTTCGGCGGCCATGGACCCGCACTGTTTCACGCCATCCCGGCCCGGCGCAAAGCAGAAAACCACCCCACCCCGTTTGTCATCTAATAGATGACAAACGGGCTTACTTCGCTTCCGTGGATGGCGGCCACTCTTTGAGGTATTTTGCCGCCATCGGGTGGTCCGGTGATTTTTCGAGCACGGCCTTGACGAGCAGCAGGGCGTCGGCCACCTCCTGGCGACCGTGCAGGTCGCGCGCAAAATTGAGCACGTCCGCCGCGCGCACGGCCGTGCCGTTCAGGTAGGCCCGCACCGCCGCCCGCAGGGCCGGCACCTCGTGGAACGCCTGTGCCACCCGGACATCCAGCCAGAGCAATTCAGGCTCGTGCGCCGCGACCCACGCGGGCGGCGAACGGCCAAAACGCATCGTCCGCAAAAAATCCCGCGCGGCGGTCCATTGTCCAGCGCTTTGCAGCAACTCCATCGACCGGCGGAATTCATCCCAATCCTTGGGTCCCACCGCCGGCTTGTCCGGAATGTCCAGGGGTCCCGCCACGCCGGCCGCGGCCGCCAAGGCGCTCTCGTTCGACGTCTGCTGGGCGCGAACCCAGGGACTGGCGGGAAACGTGCGGGCCGCCACGGCCAGAACCTCCCGCGCCGTTTCCTCGCGCCCGGCCCGCCGCAATGCCGTGGCAATGAATTGGACGGCGTCGAGGGACAGGCGATTCAGCTGCACAAACTGCTTCACCAGCTCCTGGCTGCCGGTCGCGGGCGACGAGACCGCCGCGGAAAGGCGGCGGATGCCTTCGTACCAAATCCGGGCCTGTATTTCGACCAACGGCGGCGGCTGGCCGTTGGCCGCGGACGACGCCTCCGCGCTGTTCGGCGCAAATTGCGGCGCCAATTCCGCCACCAGGCGGGCGGCGGCCGGCCAGTTGCCCGCGCGGATCCACGCATCGACCAATTTCACCTGCAACGGCCGGACCGGGAGGCCGCGCTCCGCCGCCGCTTTCACGAGCCGCTCGATCAACGGCGCCGCGGGAATCTGCGCAAGCGGCTGGGCGAGGAGCATCAGGTTCTCGAGCGTGTGGCCGAAGCGAAAAACGTAGTCGGCGAGGGCGGCCTCGGCTCCCCGGCCGGCCCGCACCCGCTCGGTCACGCCAAAGGCGCTGGGTTCGGCCAACGAAGGATGGAGGCGGCGGAGTTCCTCGAGCGCCTGCTCCAGGTCGTCCATCCGGCCCGCTTCGCGCAACGCGCGGGCTTGGAGCCGGATGATGACCGGCTGCATTTCCGTCGTTCCGGACTCGCGCCAATGATTCAAAAACGTGAGCGCGTCTCCCGTCCGGCTGAGCGCAAGCAAGGCGAGCGCCCGCTGCTGTTGCACGGGCGCTCCCGCCGCGTCGCCTTCGGCTTCCGCCGCCTTGACGGCTTCACCGGCGCGGTCGAGGGCGATAAGGGCCTGAAGTTTTTGGCCGAGCAGCCATTGGCGTTCGCTCCCCACGTCCATCCCGGTGACCCGAGGCAAACTGCGCTCGCAAATCGTCAGGACCCGCTCCCAGTCCTCGTCCCCTGCCGCCATCTGCAACGCTTCCTGCAGATAGAGTCGCGACGGCTGCCCGTGCAACGGCCCCTCCGCGAGGAGGGCCAATCCGCGCTGGCGCTCCCCAAAGACCAGATAGGCCTGCGCCAGCTTGAGTCGGGCGTCGAGATCGTCCGGGCACACCTCAAGGCCCCGGCCGAGCAGAAAAACGCCCTCGCCCCAGCGTCGGGCTTTGAGCGCGTCGCGGCCCTGGGCCAGCCAGGCGCGGCCGCGGAGCCGCGTCATGTGCTCGCGGCGCACGGGCCAGGTCAGCACGTCCGGCAATCCCACCTGGCTGTAAGGATTTTGGCTGAACCAATACGTGAGCGCCATCGCGCCGGCGAAATAACCAACGACCCCGAGCGCCCCGGCCCAGCGCACTAGCCCACGCCCACTGAGCGCAAGCCCCGTGCCGGGAAAGCCCGGGTGGCGTTCATAGCTGCAGAACAATCCAAGCCGCCAGTGGCCCGCGAACGCTTCGTGCGTTCCCCAAACCAATTTGGGCCGCGGAAAGAGGCGGCCGCCGGGCGAGAGCGGAGGAGGCACGGACATCGCCGGATGCATCACAAAATCGCGCGGCGACGGCAAGCGCTTTGGGTCGCCCTGGACGCGGGGCGGCGCTCCGGAGGCACCGTCATCCACGGTCAGGTTTGCCGGCCTCTCCCGCGGTGGCGGGGCTTGGCCCCAAACCGCGGGGTTGGGCAAACCCCGTCCGCTCCCGCGCGTTGGGGTCAACGCGCGCCACCTTCAGGCCTCACTTCATCACCAACCCGCCATCCTTCACCGAGAACTTCACCTCGGCGCCCTCGGTGACTTCGCCGCTGATGAGGGCGCGGGCGAGCTTGGTCTCGATGCCGCGTTGCAGAAAGCGTTTCAGCGGCCGCGCCCCAAAGACGGGGTCGTAGCCCTGCTCGGCCGCCCACTCCTTCGCCTTCTTGTCGAGCACCACGGTCACGCGGCGGTCCACGAGGCGCTTGTTCAGGTCGGCCAGCAGGAGGTCCACGATGCTCGTGATTTCCTCCAGCGTCAGCGGCTTGAAGAGAATCGTCTCGTCGATCCGGTTGAGAAACTCCGGCCGGAAGGCCTTGCGCACGTCCATCATCACGCTCTCGCGCACGCTTTCAGGAATCGTGTTGCCCGTCACGCCCTCGAGCAGAAAGCGCGAACCGAGGTTCGACGTCATGATGATGATCGTGTTCTTGAAATCCACCGTGCGGCCCTGCGAGTCGGTAATCCGTCCGTCATCGAGCACCTGGAGCAGCACGTTGAACACGTCCGGGTGCGCCTTCTCCACTTCGTCAAAAAGGATTACCGCGTAGGGCTTGCGGCGCACGGCCTCGGTCAACTGGCCGCCTTCGTCGTAGCCGACATAGCCGGGAGGCGCCCCGATCATTCGCGCGACGCTGTGCTTTTCCATGTACTCCGACATGTCGATCCGCACCATCGCCGCCTCGGTGTCGAACAGGGTTTCCGCGAGCGCCTTGGCCAGCTCCGTCTTGCCGACGCCCGTCGGGCCCAGAAAAAGGAAACTGCCGACCGGCCGGCGCGGATCCTTGATGCCGCTGCGCGCGCGCAGGATCGCCTCGGTCACCAGCGTAACGGCCTCGTCCTGGCCGATGACGCGCTGGTGCAAAACCTCCTCGAGGCGAAGGAGCTTGTCCTTCTCGCCCTCGACCAGCCGCGTGACGGGCACGCCGCTCCACTTCGAAACGATCTCCGCGATTTCCTCGTCGGAAACCTCCTCCTTGAAAAGCGTGGTCTCGGCCTGCCCTTTCTTTTCGAGCCGCTTCAACTCCTCTTCCATCTGCGGAATCTTCCCGTGGCGCAGCTCCGCGACCTTGTTGAGGTCGTAGGCGCGCTCGGCTTTTTCCATCTCGACCCGCGCCGCCTCGATGGCCTCGCGCAGTTTGCGCGTCTTGTCGACGGCCGCCTTTTCCTTTTCCCAGTGCAGCTTGAGGCCTTTCGCCTTTTCGCGCGCCTCGGCCAGCTCGGCCCGCAGCGACCCGAGGCGGCGCTTGCTCGCGTCGTCCTTCTCCTTCGCGAGCGCCGTTTCCTCGATTTCGAGCCGCAGCACTTTGCGCGTCAGCTCGTCGAGCTCCTGCGGCATCGAATCCATTTCCGTGCGGATCATCGCGCACGCCTCGTCCATCAGATCGATGGCCTTGTCGGGCAAAAAGCGGTCGGTGATGTAGCGGTTCGAAAGGGTGACCGCGCTCACGAGCGCGTTGTCCTGGATGCGCACGCCGTGGTGGAGTTCGAAGCGCTCCTTGATGCCGCGGAGGATGGACAAGGCATCCTCGACGCTGGGCTGATCGACGACGACCGGTTGGAAGCGGCGCTCAAGCGCGGCATCCTTTTCGATGTGCTTGCGATACTCGTCGAGCGTCGTGGCGCCGATACAATGCAACTCGCCGCGCGCCAGCATCGGCTTGAGGAGATTGCCCGCGTCCATCGCGCCCTCGGCCTTGCCGGCGCCGACGATGACGTGGAGTTCGTCGATAAAGAGAATGATCCGGCCGTCGCTCGCCTTCACTTCGGCGAGAACCGCCTTGAGGCGCTCTTCGAATTCGCCGCGGTATTTCGCCCCGGCGACCAGCGCCCCCATATCGAGCGAGAAAATCGTCTTGTCCTTCAGCCCCTCCGGCACGTCGCCGCGGAGGATGCGTTGCGCCAGGCCTTCGACGATGGCGGTCTTGCCGACGCCGGGTTCGCCGATCAGGACGGGGTTGTTCTTCGTCTTGCGCGACAGGATGCGAATCGTCCGCCGGATTTCGTCGTCGCGGCCAATGACCGGATCCATCTTTCCCTTGCGCGCTTGGGCCACGAGATCGAGACCGTATTTCTCGAGCGCCGCGTAGGTCGTCTCGGGATTGTCGGTCGTGACGCGCTGCGAACCGCGCACGTCCTTGAGCACCTGGAGAATCTTCGCCCGGTCGAGGCCGAAACTCTTGAACAGTTTCTTCAGCGCCTCGGGTTTCGCGACGTCGATGAGCCCAAGCAGCAGGTGCTCCACCGAGACGAAATCATCGTTGAGCGACTTGGCCTCCTCCTCGCCCCGGGTGAGGACGTCATTGACCGCCTGCGTGACGTACACCTTGGACGTGTCGACGCTGCCCGTGACTTTGGGCAACCGTTCCAGTTCGCGCTCCACAGCCAGTTGCACGGCGCTCGGCGCGATCCCAAGTTTGTCGATCAATCCGGGCACGACCCCGCTCTCCTGCGTGACGAGCGCCGACAGCAGGTGCCACGTGTCCACTTCGTTGTGGTTGAGGCGGCGCGCGATGTTCTGCGCATCGGTGAGGCCTTGGCGCGACATCTGGGTGAGCTTGGCAAAGTCCATGATGAGCGAGTCTCGCACACCCTGCGCCAGTTGGCAAAGAACGGAGTTCCCTCGGGGCCGCGGCGAGCCCCGCCGGAACGCGGGTCAAATTGCGCCGGCCGGTGTCCCGGGGCCGCGCCAGTCTGACCAATCAACTGTCGCGGTTAATCTGCTCCGTGTGCCGGAGGCCCAGCAGGACCAGCTCGGGCACGATCTCATCGAAAAGTTTCTCCGCTTCGAGCAGGCGCGAGAAGCCGCCCGTTCCCACGACATGCGGCCGCTGGCCCGCGAAAGCCTCGCGCGTCAGTTCACCCAGCACGTGCCGGATGGCGCCGACATGACCATGATAGATCCCCGCCTGAATGCTCTCGATGGTCGAGCGGCCCAACGCGGAACCGGGCCGCGCGATCTCCACCGTCGGCAGCTTGGCCGTGCGCCCCGCCAGAATTTCCACGGAGATGCCGATGCCCGGCATGATGGTGCCCCCCAGATAATCCCCGTCGCGCGTCAGCACGTCGAACGTCGTCGCCGTGCCACAGTCGACCACGATCACGTTGGTCGACGGATGCAGCTGGGACGCCGCCACCGCTCCGGCAATGCGATCCGCACCCACCTCCAGCGGATTGCGGTAGCGGACTTTCAAACCGGTCTTCACGCCCGCCTGCAGCACAAACGGGTCACTCCGGAAATATTTCAGGCACGCGCTTCTCACGGGATAAAGTGCCGACGGCACGACCGAGCAGATCGCGACGCGGTCCACCTCGCGCGGATCGACGTCGTTCTCGCGGATCACCGCCGTGAAGAACACGCCGAATTCGTCCGACGAACCGAGGGGATGGGTCGTCTGGCGAAACTGGCAGCGCAGCCCCTCACCGTCGAACACACCGCCGTGGATTTGGGAATTTCCGATATCGAGGCAAAGGAGCATAAAGAAAAAGAGTTCAGGAGCCAGGAGGCAGGAGGGAAGCACCGACACCGCCGTCATTTCGAGGCGGTAAAATCCCCTCACTGGCAGGGCCCGGGTCTTCCTGCAGTAATTGTTCCAAAGCCGCCGCCAGTTCCGGACGATTGCGACATCGTACGGCCACGGAACCATCGGGGCGCCAGATATCGGCGGGGAAAGCGTCCTCGCCCGTCCCGCGGGTGCTGAGGTCGTTGTGCACCACGAAATCCGCTGCCGCATGTTTGAGCAGCTCGGTTACCGCGGCGCGGGCGGTCGGCTCATCGGCGCCCTGCGTCAGCTTAAACGCCACCACGCGCATCGCCCGGTGGCGACTGCGCGCCCGCAGGGTGTCGAGCAACTTGGGATTCCGCCGCAATTGCAGCACCGGCGCCGCCCCCAGGCCGGAGTCGAGCTTGCCGGCGCCGGGCAGATGATGAATCCCGTCGATCACCACCGCCTCCACCGAAAAATCACCGACGGCCGCGGCGTGAATCACGGCATCATATTCGCCCGTCTCCAGCAGCCGGGTCAGCGCGGCATCGAGATCCGCGAACGTGACAAACGTTTCCTCGCGGGTCGGCTCCTCCGCCGGGCGGGCGCCCCGCGCGCGCAGCAGCATCACGGCATGGCCGCACCGGGTGAAATGATCCGCCATCCGTGCGCCCGTGGCGCCCGTGCTTAAATTGGTGATCACGCGCACCGCATCGATCGGCTCGCTCGTCCCGCCGCTGGTCACGAGGACGCGCAGGCGCCGGGTTGGTCGCGCCAGGGCCGACTCAACCGCGGCAACGATCCGCTCCGGCTCCGCGAGGCGCCCCGGGCCGACTTCGCCACACGCGGTCGCTCCGACGCCCACGTCGACGAGGCGCGCCCCCCACGACTTCAGCCGCGCGACCGAGGCCATCGTCGCGGGATGGCTCCACATCGTCGGATTCATCGCCGGGGCCAGGAGCAACGGTTTGCTCCAGTCGTGGGCCAGCAGCAACGCCCCCGCGAGATCATCCGCCAACCCCGCCGCCATCCGGTTGATCGTGTGGGCCGTCGCCGGGCAAACGAGCGTCAGATCCGCCCAGCGCGCGAGGTGGATGTGCTCGAGCGCCCCGCCGGGGGCGAAAATGTCCGTCGCCGTCTGCTCGCCGGACAGTCCCTCGAGCGCAGCCGTGCCGATAAAATGCAGCGCCGCCTTGGTCGCAACCGTCCGCACCCGATAGCCACGCTGCCCGAGACGCGAGATCGCCTCGCCCGCTTTGTGACACGCGATCGAGCCGGTGAGGATGAAGAGAATTTTAGCGCCGGACATTGTCGATCAATCGCACTCCTTCCACGCGGATCGCCGCCGTGAGGGCGCCCGCACACTCCTCGACGTAATCCACGTCAAATCCCGCGGCGCGCAGTCCGGCCGCCGCCGCCGCGGGATCGCGGGCCGACTGGAGAATCTGCGGGAACCGGGCCGCCGCCGCCCGACCCGCCGGCGACAGCCGCCGATTCCGCGAACTGAGCGCCAGGCCGTCGGGGTCACGCACCGTCGGGCACGCGACAATCTCGACCGGCAACAACAGCGCTTCGACCAGGCCGCGCACGAGTTGCAGTTGCTGCCAGTCCTTCTCGCCAAAATAGGCCCGGTGCGGCTGCACGAGATTGAAAAGTTTCAGGACAATCGTCAGCACGCCCTCGAAATGTCCGGGCCGAAGCGCCCCTTCCAAGCGAGGACTCAGGGCGGACTCGGCGAGACGGTACCGAAAATCATCCGGATACATCGCCTTGGCGGAAGGCGCGAGGATCGCGTCGGCGTAGGGTTCCGCAAGGGAGAGATCGGAATCCAAAGTCCGCGGATAGCGGGCGAGATCCGCCGGGTCATCGAACTGGGTCGGGTTGACGAAAATGCTCAGCACCACGCGCTCATTTTCCTTGCGAGCCCGCGCGAGCAAGGCCGCGTGGCCGGCATGCAGCGCCCCGAGCGTCGGGACAAACCCGAGGGTCTTCCCCTGCCACGCGGCGGAACGGCGCAAGGCCCGCCACTCTTCGAGCGTGGAACAGATCGTCGTCACGCCGGCACCTCGGTTTCCGCCGGAAACCCGGCGGTCCGCACGTCGCGGACAAAATGGTTGATCGCGTCGAGCACCAATCCGTGGCCATCAACGTACCGCCGCACGAAGCTGGGCCGAAAGCGCGCATCGTAGCCGAGCAGATCCGCCAGGACCAGCACCTGACCCGCCGTCTCGCGGCCGGCCCCGATGCCAATCGTGGGAATTTCGCGCTCCGCCGCGATGCTCGCGGCCAGCGCCGCCGGCACACATTCCAACACCATCGCAAAAGCACCGCATTCCTCGACCGTGCGGGCCTCCTCGCGCAGGCGCTCCGCTTCGGCGTCGGTCCGCCCCTGGATCCGGTAGCCACCGACCACGTTCACCGCTTGCGGCATGAGCCCGAGGTGGCCCATGACGGGAATGCCGCTGCCAATGAGGTGGGCGAACACCTCCTCATGGCCCCGCACGCCCTCGAGCTTCACCGCGGTTGCGCCGGCCTGCATCAAGCGCGCGGCGGCTTCCGTCGCGGCGGCTTTTCCGCGCCGTACGCTCACGAAAGGCATGTCGGCGACCACGACCAGATTGGGGGCACCCCGACATACGGCCGCCACGTGCGCGACCATCATATCCATGGTCGCATGCAGGGTGGAGGGGAAGCCGTGGACGACCATGGCGACGCTGTCCCCGACCAGGATCGCATCCGCCTCCGACTCGGCCACGATGCGCGCCATCTGCGCGTCGTAAGCCGCGAGCATGACAATCGGTTTTCGTTCCCGCCGGGCGCGGGCAAAATCGAGGATGGTCTTCAAGGCGCCTCCGCCGTTTTCCGTGAGGGGAAAACCTGCCGGCAAGCGGTAACGGACGGTGGTGCTTTTCGCATAGCGATCAAGCCGCGGGGGCCCAAGGACGGAGTGAGAGTTGACTGTGTCCGGTCGCGATCGTGTTCGCGCTAGACGCCCCCGAAGTTTGCCCGAAATTTTCCGGAGGCAAATGGAAACCGTGTCACCCGACCGAATCCGCCGCGGGATCGCGACCCGCCCTAGGGATTTATCTCGTAGACCTCGAGAATGATGACACCCGGCTTGGCGACCTGGGGCGGCACGTCGTCGAGTTTTTCGAACGGTTTCGCGATGATCGTGTAATTGCCGGGCGCCAGATCAATCATCACGCCGGGTTCGCGGCGGTTGGAAGGGGCGAGACCCGTGGCGAAAATCTGTTGCTCACTGTAATAGCGAACGAGCGGCTGAAAGTCGTCCCGAACTCGCGCCACCGTGCGGGCCGCCGTCGTCCAGTCGTCGTTGATCATCAAAAGTTCACCCGCCGCATTGTAGATCTCCATATGGGGATCCTCCATGCCCTCGCTCATGCCAAAGCTGCGCTGCAACGTCGGCCCGAGGACGCGGATAAGAATGCGCTTGGTCGTACCCGCGGCGCCTTGGACCGAAAATCCCCCGACCATTTCCCGCCCATGGGCGTCCGCGTACCCGCGCGTGGACAGGTTCACGATCTTGGCTCCGGCCCGATCCACCTGGTAAGCCTCGACCATCCCGTTACCCGTCGCGCCCTGGGCCCCCTCGAGAATCGCAGAATAACCGCCCGGCGGAAGCGTCACCACCAAGGCGGCGTCGGTTGTGTTGGGCACGAAGGGAAAGGCTCCGGTTTGCGCCGCGGCCGCCGCGACACTCGCGGCGTCACTCCCCACCGCCTGCACGCTCCAGTTGTTGTTTTGGGCGACCTGGGTCTGACCGGAATAAATTGTCAGCACCGGATCGGTGAGTAGATCCCCCACCCCAAACTGGGCGAGGGCCGGACCCGAACCGCGCAGGAGCATTTTTTGCGGGGCGGAGCCGTTGACGACAAAGCCCCCAATCAACACTTGATTCCCCGTGCCCACATAGGCCCGGGTTGCCACATTGATGAGCGTGCCCGGGTTCGACGCGGCCTGCGTCTGCAGGCGATAGGTGGAGGCCTCGAAGGCATTCTCCTCGATGGTGAGCGCGGTGGCGGTTTCGCCGGGCTGGCCGGGCGCGATGCCCCCAGCCGAATTGGCGGGAGCGGGCGCCGGGGCGAAAATATTCGGGTTCGAAAAATAACCCAGCTCCGTCCCCGGTGGATACGACATGATGTCGTGATAGCGCCGTCCGTCCGAGCCGATAAAGGTGTAACCGTAACTGTAAGGATAAGAGCCCGCGCTCCCGACGGCGTTGGCCCGATCGTGCGCACAACCGAAGACGTGCCCGAACTCGTGCGGCACGACGTTCGTGCCCGCGATGGAGGAGTATTGGACGACAGAAAAGGCAAACAACGCGTTGGTATTATCCCCCGGGGTGCTGAGCACGTAGCTGAGCCCGATGCTGACCGAGTCGGCACGATTTAACGCGAGGCAAACGATGTCGGCGCCCACCTGATCACGCAGGGCGTGAATTTCATCCATCTTGCCGTCAAACCGACCATCGGCGCCCGCTTGCAAGGCGGTGAGCGCGTCGTCCTGCACGTGGTTCGAAGCACTCGTCAACTCGTTGTACGGCGTTTCGACGATCTTCACGAGTCGGACGCGGGCGGTAATCTGGCTGGTGGCAAACGTGCTGTTCACTTTCGCGATCGCCGCATCGAAGGCGCTTTGCAGCGCCGCGGTCCGCGCCGTGCCGGAAAGGGTCGGCAACACCGACGGCGTGTAGACCATCATGACGTGCACCTCCGCGCGCTGCGGATTGTCCGCCGCGGCGGTGCCCGGCGCCGCCGCGATCGGGGCTCCCGCGCCGAGTGCGGCCGCACGAGTTCGGCGCGCGGCCGCCTGCGCCCGGGCAAAGTCGTCAATCACCGGCACGCGTTCCCCGCCACAGGGCAGGAGCCGCGTCGGATCGATTTGGTAAAACTGGGAAAGCTCCTCGGTCGCGGTGCGCAGCGCGAACGTGCCGAGTTCGGGATCCTCGATCGAAGCATGCAGGAATCCCTCGTTGTAGGCAAAAATGGCGTGGCTCCCCGGCCGGCCTTCAATCCGCCCGGTGCTGGTGAAGCGAGCCGGCCCAAGCAGCTCGCTGTCGTCGATCACTATGGCCAGCGTGCCGCCATCGGGCAAAGGAACCTCGACTCGGCCCAGTCCGGGCGCCTGCCAGAACGGCGATTGTTTTCCGGCGACGAGGTCCTCGTTGAGCCGAACATAGTGGATCGCACGGGTCGGCGCCGGCAGCGCGGCGTCCAGCGCGGGCGCGTTAGCCGGTTGCACGATCGAAAACAAAGCCGCCCGGACGGAATGGGCAGGACGGGTCGCGGCTTGAGCCAAGGCGGTACGCTCAGGACGAACGGGGTGCGTTGAAGGCGCGATCGCTCGGGCGGAATTCGCGTCCGATATCGTCGGCGTGGCTGGCGGCTGGCGCCCGGCCAGAAAAATGCCCGTGATTCCGGCGGCAGCGGTCAGCAATAACCCGTGACGACGAAGGGAAATTTTTCTCATACTCGGAACGGACGGTGAGACGCAGATTGGGCACCGTCAGTTCCAACAATCGCTGAAGTTACTGCGCCGCGCTCGTAGTCGCGCCTTCAGCCGGAATCCGAGCGGCTCCAACCTTCCGCCTGAAGGCGGAACTACTAACATGCCGGCCTTTTCATATCCCAGCCAAAGCGCGATTTTTGACGTGGGCGGCATTGCGATAGCTCACGCCAGACTCGCGATCAGCCGCCGAAGCTGTCCGGCGTGGTCGGCGGTGTCGACCTTGGCCACCACCGCCAACACCGTCGCGTCGCGATCGAGCACGTAAGCCGCCCGCGCCGGGCCGACGAATTTCCGGCCATACATCGATTTTTCCACCAACGAATCAGTGGCTTGCGCAAAAAGGTCCTGGGGATCGCTCACGAGCGCATAGGAGATTTTCTTCGCCGCGGCGTAGCGCAGGTGCGAGCCGCCGGTGTCGCGGCTGAGCGCAATGAGATTGTAGCCAGCACCGTCCAACTCCGCCGCCACGGAGACGAGGCTGTCGTTCTGCCGGTCGCAGCCCGGGGTCTTGTTTTTCAGGTAAACGGACACGATGGTCTTGCGCGTCAGGAGTTCGGCCAAGGTCAGCTCGCGCACCGCCCCATCCCGCACCACTTTGAGTGGCAGGGAAGAATCGAGCTTTTGGCCGGGGGCGATCACGGCCGGGAAATCAGACGCCGCATGGCCGAAGGTCAATTCCGCGCCGAGTGCGGCCCCAAAGCCAAAAGGGAAAATATCCGTTGGATTTTGACTTACGCTCGGGGCCTTAGCTACCTCTGCCCGCTTGATGGCTGTCTCCCTTCCTCCAATCGAACGCGCCCAGGGCAAACTCACGGCGCTGCGCACGGCACTGCGGCCGTTGCTGTCGCGCGGGCTGATTGTCGCCTATTCCGGTGGCGTCGACAGCGCGTTCCTCCTGTGGGCGGCGGAAACCGAGCGGCAGGCCACGGGCGGACGCTTGCTCGCCGTCACCGCGGTAAGCGCGAGTCTGTCGCAGGCGGAACGTGACGATGCGGCCCAGTTCGCCACGACGCTCGGCGTGGAACATCGGTGGGAAGATAGTGGCGAACTCGCCAATCCCGACTACGTCCGCAACGACCTCAACCGGTGCTACCACTGCAAGACCGAGCTGTTTCGGATCAGCCGGGGCCTCGCCGCGAAATACGGCTTTGCGCACATCGCCTACGGCTACAATGCCTCGGATCGCGGTGATTTTCGCCCCGGCCACCAGGCGGCGACGGAAAACGAGATCCTCGCGCCCTTGAGCGACGCGGAGCTGGTTAAGGACGACATTCGCGCCCTGATGGCCGCGCACCACCTGCCGCTCGCCGACAAACCGGCGAGCCCCTGCCTGAGTTCGCGACTCATGTCCGGCGTTGCCGTCACGCCCGAGAAACTGCGGGACGTGGAAGAGCTCGAAGCGATGCTGCGCCAGGGTGGTGTCCGGGTTTTTCGGATGCGGCTGCACGAGCATCCGGGTGGGAAATGGCTTCGCCTGGAAGTCGCCGGCGACGAAATGCCCAAGATTCTTCCCCTGCGCGACGAGCTCCAGCGCGCGGCCCGCGCCCGGGGCTTTTCCTGGCTCACGCTCGATCTGGCCGGTTACCAGATGGGCGGAGGCACGACCCGCACCCCCTGACGCCATGCACGAGGAAGAAATTCGCGCCCTCCTGGAGGCCGTGCAGAACGGCGGCATTCAACCCGAGGCCGCCCTCCGGCAATTGAAAAGCGGACCCTTTCGATCGGGCGTGCTCGATTTCGCCCACGTCGATCACCACCGCCGGTTGCGCCAGGGTCTGGGCGAAGTGATCTACGGTGAAGGCAAGACGCTCGAACACATCATCGCCATCGCGATTGAGGCCGCGACCACGGGCTCACCCGTGCTCATCACCCGCCTCCAGCCGGAAAAACTCTCGGGGCTGATGGCGCGCTTCCCCGAAGGGCGGGCCAATGCGTCGGGTCGAACGTTTCTCCTGCACGCGCCGCCCATCGTCGAAATCGAAGCCGATACGCCCCACGTCGCGATTGTCGCGGCCGGAACCAGCGATCTGCCGGTCGCCGAGGAGGCGGCGGAAGTGTGCGTGGCGATGGGCATCCCTTGCGCCCGCTACACGGATGTGGGCGTCGCCGGAATTCATCGCCTGCTCGGGCGGGTCGAGGCCTTGCAGGCCGCGACCGCGCTCGTCGTGGTGGCCGGCATGGAGGGCGCGTTGCCGAGCGTCGTCGCTGGGGTGCTCGGGCGGCCGGTTTTCGCGGTTCCGACCAGTGTGGGCTACGGCGCCAATCTCGGCGGCATCAGCACGCTGCTCGCGATGCTCAACTCCTGTGCCCCCGGGGTAAGTGTGGTGAACATCGACAACGGCTTCTCCGCGGCCTTTGCCGCATGCCAGATCGTACGGGCCGTGCGCCAGGCGCAGGCCAGAAAGCCATGAGCCGCGTCGTCTATTTGGAGAGCGTCGCCGGAGTCGCGGGCGATATGTTTGCCGCGGCCTTCCTGGACGCCGGCCTCGTTACCGCGGCCGAGCTGGCGGCGCTGCCAGCCCAACTCGGGTTTTCCGCAACCAAGATTGAGGTGACGTCCGTCGTTCGGGCGACCATGCGGGCGACGCACCTGCGCGTAGCCGTCAGCCCCGGGACGGATCCAACGCCGCTCGGTCACGCGCACGCGCTGCCGGCGGGAAGCGCGGCCGCTACCCATGGGCACGACGAAACGGAGACCCATCTCGTCATCGACCCGACGGCCGGGCACCTTCACACGCACTACGTCGACATCGATCGCCGCCTGCACGACTCGTCCCTCGCCCCGGCCGTGCGCGAGTTGGCGCGGAAGATTTTCCGGTTGCTCGCCGAAGCGGAAGCGGCGGCCCACGGGGGAGACGTCACGCAGGTGGCGTTCCACGAGGTCGGGAGCATCGACTCCATTGTCGATGTGGCGATGGCCGCGTTCTGCGCCGTGAAAGTCAGTCCGGCTCGGTTGGTCGCGAGCCCGATTCGGCCGGGCCGGGGCTTTATTCGGATCGCGCACGGCCAGCAACCGGTGCCTCCGCCCGCGAGCGCCCGCCTGCTCATTGGCCTGCCGGTCGCGGGAACGCCGGCCGAAATCCGCCGCGAGAACGTCGAACTCTCCACGCCGACCGGCATCGCCATCCTCAAGGCCCTCGCCCCCGAATTTCTCGAGCAACTGCCCTCCGGCACGGTGATCAGTCAGGGGATGGGCGCCGGCACGATGGAGCTCGGCGCTTTTCCCAACGTCTTCCGCGTCTTTCTCGTCGAGGAGACGCCCCGCGCGGTCGGGGCGTTGCCGTACGAGTCGGATCGCATTGTGGAGCTTTCGTGCAACATCGACGACGATACCGGCGAACATCTGGCGTGGCTGGCTGAGCAACTGCTCGCGGCCGGTGCCCTCGACGTCTCGCTCCTCCCGGGAACGGGAAAAAAATCCCGCCCGATCGTTTTGCTCTCCGTGTTGGCGCGGGAAGACCAATGGAGCCAACTCGCCGACTGGCTGCTCAAGCATAGCACGACCTTTGGCGTGCGGCATCGCGTCTGGGATCGCCTGAAACTCGCGCGCAAATTCGAACCGCGCGAAACCCGCGGCCGAACGGTCACCTATAAGATCGGCCTTACCACCGACGGCAAAGTGCTGAAGGAAAAGGCGGAATTCGACGAACAGCGGAAGCTCTGGGAAGATCCTGAGGCGAAATCCAGGTAGCCCGCGGGGATGCGCCGGCAGAAACCGCGAGGGGTCAGGCGCTTCTTCGCCGCGTCCGTGCAGTCGGAATGGGTTCCCTCTCCGGGGACGAATCCACTGAAAGGCGGAACCCGATGTCCTCATCGGGTTTTGAACTGGGCACTCCCTCGGGCGCTGTTTCAGCAAGCCACGCGAGGGAGCCAAGATCGCGGGGAAGCGTCCGAATCAGGGTCGAAATCCAGTTTGGCCCATGACCGCGGGCGAGCCCGAAAGCTCCGCCCGCCCTACTTTGGCCCTAAAGAAGTGTCCCATCCGGCCGTTTTTACAAAAAAACGTTCCTGCGCAGAGTCTTTGACGCGTAGGAAAAAAGCCTCCAACGTGCCGAACAATGAAATCGGTCAAGGTACCAGCCCTTGAGCTTTTCCTTCACGAGATGATCCCGCTCGCGAAAGCGATGGGCGTTGGCGTGGAGGTGAGCGACGACCGTTCATTGGTGCTGCGGGCCCCGAAAGAGCAGAACAAAAATTCGCTCAACACGGCGTTTGGCGGCAGCCTCGTTTCACTTGCGACCCTCGCCGGCTACGGCGTCGTGTGGGAGCTGATGAAAAACGAAAAAGGCGCCGACAAAGCCGAATGGCGGATCGTGGTGAAGGAAAGCCGCGCCGCGTATCGCCGGCCGGTCCTCGGTGATCTTCGCGCGATTTGTGAACGCCCCGCCCAAGCCGCGATTGCAGAGTTCAAAGAAGCCCTCGGCCGCTACGGCAAGGCCAAGCTGAAGCTGAAGGCCTCCATCGTGGAGAACGGTAACGTCGCCGTGGACGTGACGGCGGCGTTCGTGGTCACGCGCTAGTTTCTCGCCCGGCGATAAACCAACCCAGGGGGGTTCGCGCCGCGAAAACCCCTTAGATGTGCTTCGAGTCGCTCTCGTCCTTTTTGACGTAGCCCGATTCCTGCCGCTGGTGGTTGACGGCATTCTTTTTCAGGTACGCTTGGTAGACGTCGTCGGCCGTCATGCCGAGCGTCTGCGCGAGTGAGACGAGAAAGTGAAACAGGTCGACGACTTCGACCTTCGCATTCTGCTCGTCGAACTTCTGGTACTTGGCCCACCACTTCCACGGCACGCTGTCGATGAGCTCGGCCGTTTCCTGCTGCATCGCGCGGGTGTAGTTGAGGATCCACTTGGCCTTCTCCTCGTCGGTGGGAGGCGGGAGATTCACGCCAATCCGCCGGTTCAACGCGTCCTGCATCTGGAAAATTTCCTCGAGTTTGTCCATGGCAGCGAGGCTGCCGCCGCCGGCCGACCCGTGGCAAAGGTTTTTGCACGGCAAAAGCCAAGATTGGGCTGCCCCGCGGGCAGAAATTCGAGCCCCGAGTTTACAGTTGCCCGCCCGGGTAATCGCCGCGATGGTTACTCTTAATGCACTCGTCGAGCGCCCTCCGGCGTTCCGGGTGCACTAACCACAATGGCCGCTCCCAATTCCGGTGAGCGCCCGTCACAACCCACACCCACATGTCAGATCCAGATAAGTCAGGCACGCCGACTTCGGTTCCTGCCGACTTGACCGTCCCGGCCTCGGCCTCGGCGGAAAACGCCGGCGCCGCCCCCACTGCGGGCGCCCCCGGCGTCGCGCCGGCCTTCGGCGTGTTCAGCCCCACCCGCGGTTCCGGCCTCCTGCGCGGCAAGCGCCCGGCTCCCGCCAGTGCTGCCGCCACCAGTCCCGCGCCTGCAGCGGGTTACAAGCCGACCTCCCTCGAGGTCATCACGCCAGTCAGCGAGTACAAAAATCCGTTCACCGGTGAGACCTCGGTGGGCGCTGCTCCCGTCAACGAGCCGGCTGCGCCGGCCGCTCCCGCTCCCACTCCCGCGCCAGCTCCGGCTGCCAAGGCCTCCCCGGTGCCCGAAAGCTCGGCATCGAACGATGCCGTCAAAGCGTCGTTTGGCACCGTGCCCCCGCCCGCTCCCGCGCCCGTCGCGGAGAGCACGACCAAGCCGGAACTCAATATTCTTCCGCCCGAACCAGCCAAGCGCCCCGACGTCCGTTGGGAATCGCCGTCGGCCTCCGCGGAAGCCAGCGCTCCTGCCTCCGAAACGCCGGCGCGGCGCAACGACCGCCCGACGTTCCAACCGGAGCGCGAGCGGCGGGAATCGCGAGCTTTCGAACCGCGCCAACCGCGCGATCCCCGCGAGGTCCGCGAGGTCCGCGAGCCGCGCCCGTTTGAACCACGGGAACCAAAGGAATCGCGGGGCTTTGAGCCCCGGGCCCCCCGCGAACCGCGGCGCGACGACCGCAAATTTGAACCGCGGGCTCCGCAGCCCCCGGTGGAACGTCCCCCGCAGGCCGAGCCGGCGAAAGCCTCCGGTGGTTTCTTCGGTTGGCTCAAGGGCCTTTTCGGCGGTCGCAAATCGGTCCCTCCGGCCGCGAATCCCGAAGCCGACCAACGCCGCGACGGTGGCGGCGGCGATCGCCGCAATCGCGACGGCCGTGGACGCAGCGGTGGTGGCTATCGCGGCGAAAACCGCGGCCCCCGCGGTGGTCAGCCAAACCCCGATGGTCAGCAGCGCCATGAGCACGGCGAGCGCGGCGAAGGCCAACACGGCGACAGTCATCGTCGCCGGCGGCGGCGCGGCGGTCGCGGTCGCTTTCGCGGCGATGGCGATGGCGATGGCGGGCGCGGTCCCCGCCCCGAAGGTCAGCAGGGCGGCGGCGCCGTCTGATCGACGCCCAACGAAATAAATTGCCAAGGCGCAGCGTAGTCCGCGCCATCAAAGGCGTCCGCTTTTCGCGGGCGCCTTTTTGTTTGGTCCGGTCTCCCAACTCCCAGCCCTTAACTTCCGACTAGATGGCCGATCTCATCGTCAATGGTGGCAAACCGCTCTCCGGCACCATCACGCCGTCGGGCAACAAGAATTCCGTGCTGCCCATCATCTGCGCGTCGCTGCTCACGGATGAGCCGGTGACCCTCCTGAATGTCCCCGCGATCACGGACATGGAGAAGCTGGTGTCGTTTTTCCAGGAGCAGGGTTCGCGCATCGTCTGGGACAAGGCCGCCGGTAAAATGACGATCGACCATTCGCACTTCGACGCCCGCCGGCTCGAAGGCGAACTGCCGTCCGGCATGCGATCGTCGGTGCTGCTCTTTGCGCCGCTGCTGCAGCGGATGAAGAAAATCACCATTCCGTCGAACGCCGAGGGGTGTTCCCTCGGCATTCGCGAGCTCGATCCGCACCTCGAAATTCTCGGCAAACTCGGGGCGAAGATCGCCCACAACGGCAACCTCACGCTGCGGCTGCCGCAGGGTTTTCGCGGCGCCCGGCACTGGCCCGACTACATGTCGGTGACGGCCACGGAAAATTTCGTGATGGCGGCCGCGGTGGCCAGGGGGAAGTCCACCCTGATTAACGCCGCCAGCGAGCCCCATGTGCAGGATCTCTGTGCGGTGCTCGTGGCGATGGGGGCCAAGATCACCGGTTTGGGCACCAGCCAGCTTACGGTCGAAGGCGTCACCAAGCTCCGGGGCGGCACCTTTACCATCAACACGGACTATCACGAAGTCGTCACGTTTCTCGCGCTCGGCGCCATCACGGGCGGCGAAGTGAAGGTGAAACACTCGCTGCCGCACCACTTCGATCTCATCACCCGCTCCTTCGAAAAACTGGGGGTCATCATCGAGCACCAAGGCGACACCGCGATCGTCCGGCGCCACCAAAAGCTCGTGATCGAGGCGCCGTTCACCAGCAATCTGCTGCCGAAGATCGAGGCCGCGCCCTGGCCGTATTTCCCCGTCGACCTCCTGCCGTGCATGATCGCGCTGTCCGTCCGCGCCAAGGGGGCGATCCAATTCTGGAACAAGGTCTACGAGGGCGGATTCACCTGGATGCCGGAACTCTCCAAATTCGGCGCGCACGTCGTCGTCAGTGATCCGCATCGCGTGATCGTGTTCGGCGACCGCCCGCTCCGGCCGGCGATGGTCGACGCGCCGTACATCATCCGGGCCGCGGTAGCGCTCTACATGGTCGCGGCGAGCATCGAAGGCCGCTCCGTGGTGAAGAACGCCGACACCATCAAGCGCGCCCATCCCCACTTCGTGGAAAATCTCCGCAGCCTCGGCGCGGAAGTGGAGTGGAAGTAGCCCGTTGTTGAAGCTATGAAGATTGTCCTTCTGAGACAGGGCACGAAGAGTCCGAAAGGTGGACCGTGCGCTCCGCGCGCGGTCAGCGTTGGGCTCGATCTCACGTTCAATGGCCGCGCACGGAGTGCACGGCCCACCCGGTACGCCTTCGGTGGGTTATCGCATGACGTCTCCCCGAACGTCAGCAGCAGCGCCGCTCAGAATGACAAGGCAGAGTAATCATCGTCTCCGAACCAATTTTCATGCCTTCACCTGACCAGCCTCCCAAAGGCCTCGGCTTCCTTACGTCGGCGCTCGCCGCGCCCGTGTCGCCCGCGGAGGCGGCGCTGCGTCCATTGTCCTTTGCCGATTTCACCGGGCAACCCAAGACCGTCGAGCGACTGCAAGTCATGGTCGGCGCCGCCAAAAAGCGCGGCGAGGCCCTCAACCACATTCTCCTTTCGGGCCCGCCCGGACTCGGCAAGACCACGCTCGCGTTCATCCTCGGCCACGAACTCGGCCGCAACGTGCGGGTGACCTCCGGCCCGGTCGTGGAGAAGGCCGGCGATCTTGCCGGGCTCCTCACCAATCTGGAGGAGGGCGACATCCTGTTCATCGACGAAATCCACCGCATCCCTAAGACCGTCGAAGAGTATCTCTATTCGGCGATGGAGGACTTCCGCCTCGACATCATGATCGATCAGGGCCCGAACGCGCGCAGCGTGCGGCTCACAATTCCGCGCTTCACGCTCATCGGCGCCACGACCCGGAGCGGGCTGCTCACGGCCCCGCTGCGTTCGCGCTTCACGTTACAGACGCGGCTCGATTATTACGATCACCCGACGCTCGAGGGCATCGTGCGCCGCAGCTGTGGTCTGCTCCAGGTCGCCATCGACGCCGGCGGCGCGCAGGAAATTGCCACCCGCGCCCGGGGCACCCCGCGCGTGGCGAACAACCTGATTAATTTCTGCCGCGATTTCGCGCAGCAGCGGGCCAACGGAAAAATCACGCAAGCCACGGCTGCCGCCGCGTTGGAACTCCTGGAAATCGATGCCGCGGGCCTCGACGAAATGGACAAGCGGATGCTTCGCGTGATGGCCGAAAACTACCGGGGCGGCCCGGTCGGCATGAGCACCATCGCGGTCGCGGTCGGCGAGGAATCCGAAACGCTGGAGGAAGTGCACGAGCCGTTCCTCATCCAGGAAGGTTACCTGCAGCGCACGCCGCAGGGTCGCACGCTCACGGCCAAAGGGTACGCCGCTGTCGGCTTAAAACCACTGGGCGGCGCCCAAGGTTAGATCCTGTAGCAGCCGAAGGTTCACCGCCGGTGGAGGGCCGAGCTCCGCCGAGACCGGTGACGTTACGCCTATCCTTCCGCCTGGACGGAGTTCGGCCCTACCTTGCTCGATTCTCGACACGCGCGGCGCGGCGAGTACCGTCCGGCTCATGAAGTCTTCCATTTCCCCGTGGAATTTTTGCCGCGTCCTGGTACTCACCAGCCTCGTCGTCGCCGGATTACGCGGCGCGGGCGCCGACCCGGCGTTTCTTGGCCGATGGGCGCTGACCCTTCCCAACGGCCGGGCCGGTTGGCTCGAGGTAAAAAAGGAAAATGGCTGGTTCGACGGCTCGCTCCTTTGGGGTGGCGGCAGCGTTCTTCCCGTCGCCAGCCTCACCGTGACCGATGGGCAACTGACCGTGACGCGACTCGTTGACGTACCGCGCAAAGACGCCACGGGGCAAGTTGTCCGCACGCACCAACTCACCGATACGATCACGGGGCGGATGGACGGCGACACGCTGAAACTCACCCTCGTTTCCCCGCGCGCCGATGGCAGCGGATTTGACCGCGCCGATTTTTCCGGCCGGCGGACTCCCCCGCTCCCGCCGCGGCCCAATCTGGCCAAAGTTAAATTCGGCGCCCCGATCGCCCTCTTCAACGGCCGCGATCTTTCGGGCTGGAAACTGGTCGAACCAAACGCGGAAAACGGCTGGTCCTTTTCCGCCGGCGCCCTCAACAACCGCCCGGCTCCCGCGGTGGCGGGACAACCGCCCCGACATTTCGGCAATCTGCGCACCGAGCGGGAATTTGAAGACTTCAACCTCACGCTGGAAGTCAACATGCCGGCCACCGGCAACAGCGGCGTCTATCTCCGCGGAATCTACGAGGTGCAGATCATCGATTCCTACGGCAAGCCCCTCGACTCCCACAACATGGGCGCGCTCTACAGTCGCATCACGCCAACCGTCTCGGCTGAAAAGCCGGCCGGTGAATGGCAGACGCTGGACATCACCCTCGTCGATCGCCACGCGACCGTGATCCTCAACGGCCAAAAAATCATCGATAACCAGCCGCTGCTGGGCTGCACCGGCGGGGCCCTTTGGTCGGACGAGTCCCGGCCCGGGCCAATCTATTTGCAGGGCGACCACCAGGATGTCTCCTACCGCAACCTCGTGCTGCGGCCGGTGGTGAAATGAGGCGGAAGACCCCTCATGTATTGCCCAATGAAACCCCGCGCTGGTCGGAGACCGGCGCGACTCGCCTCCTTGTTGGTAGTTCCGCCTTTAGGCGGCCGGCTTTGGCGTCGTCGCGAATTGGCCGGATTCCGCCTGAAGGCGGAACTCCCAGCAGCGCGTTTCGCCGCCGTCGCACTTCTCGCACTTTTTCTTGGTGTTAGTCTCACTTGCCTCCCGCCGAAGCTCACGGCGGCCGAAACGCATTCCAGTCTGGTAATCGTGATCGACGGCCTGCGGCCCGATTACATCACCCAGGAACTCATGCCCAACCTCCTCGCGTTGGGCGAAAGCGGGGTCGTCGCCGACGCGCATCATTCGGTGTTTCCCACGGTGACGCGGGTCAACTCCCCGTCGATCGCGACCGGTTCCTATCCGGGTACGCACGGGCTGATGCACAACACGATCTACCTGCCGGAAGTTTCGTCGAATCCCATCGACACCGCCGACGGCGATGCCCTGCTCGCCGCCGAAATGGCCACGGGCGGTCGACTGTTGAACGCGGTTTCGATCGGCGAACTGCTCGATCAGGCCGGGAAAAAATTACTGGTGACCTCCTCCGGCACCACCGGCGCGGCCTATCTCCTGAATCACAAATTTACGGGGGGCGGCCTGCTCAACAGTCGCGATTTTATCCGGCCATTCGCCCTGCGCACGCGCGTCCGGGAAATTCTTGGACCCTTTCCCCCGCAGGCGTTGCCGAACGCCGCCAGCCATCATTGGGCCGTCGAGGCCTATCTCGAAATCGGGCTCAAGGAAATCCACCCGGATGTCACCCTGATGTGGCTGAACGATCCGGACGGGACCGCCCACAAGTTTGGTGTCGGTGCCCCGGAAACCAAGGAATGCCTGCGCCTCGTGGATGCCGAGGTGGGGCGTTTGCTCGCCGCCTTGACCGAGCGGGGGATCCGCGATCAGGTCAATATCCTCGTCACGGCCGATCATGGTTTTTCCACCCAGGGAGGAAAATTCAACCTCACGACGCTGCTCGCCCAAAACGGCCTGGGCGACGGCGTGCTCGTCGTCGGCGGCCAACAGATCTATGTGAAGGCGGGCGGCGACGACAAAATCCGGCAGATTGTGCACGTGCTGCAATCCACGGATTGGGTCGGCGGCATTTTCACGCGACCGAGTGAACCCGGCAGTCGCAACGGCTTCGTGCCGGGCACGCTGTCGTTCGAGGCGATTCACTACCAACATCCGCGGGCGGCGGACATCCTCGTGGACGCAGCCTGGTCGGAGGCGGTGAACAAGTTTGGTTATGCGGGTGCCACCACCCTCGGCGGCGTCGCGGGCCACGGCACGGGCAGTCCGTTCGACATTCACATCCGGCTGATTGCCGCGGGCCCTGACTTCAAGCGCGGCGTTAAAAGCCACCTCCCGTCCGGCAACATCGACATCGCCCCCACCCTCTGCCGGCTCAACGGAATTACGCCGCCGTCCTCCATGGCCGGCCGCGTGCTAACCGAGTTATTGCGCGATGGGCCCACGCCCGAATCGGTGAAAGTCACGCGCGAGATTCGCCGCGCCTCTACCAAGCTAGCCAACGGCGGCTACGAGATGGAACTGCACGAAGCGCGCGTCGGCACCACCGAATACGTGGATTTTGTGCAGGCGCATCGGTGAGTGCGTGGCATTCGCCGGCTGGTTCGTAGTTCCGCCTTCAGGCGGAAGGATTGAGCCGCCCAGATTCCGCCTGAAGGCGGGACTACCAACACGGCGCCTCACAACTCTACCTTTTCAGCGCAAACGCGACGTACGCATCGCCGGGACCGGACTTGCCACCAACGCGGCCGCCACCCGTTGAAGTGATCACGACATACTCCCGTCCATTGACTTCGTAGATCGCCGGCGCCGAAGTTCCGGCAAACGGCAGCTTCGCCGACCAAAGTTCTTCGCCGGTATCCGCGTCGAAGGCCCGCAGTTTTTCATCCTGGGTCGCGGCTACGAAAACCAAACCACCTGCGGTCACACTCGCGCCACCGAGCGTCTGCGAACCCGTCTTGGGCACACCCTGTTTGGTGAGTTCCTCGAGTTCACCCAGGGGGACCCGCCAGAGCACCTTGCCGGTGTTGAGGTCGTAGCAATTGAGGAGACCCCACGGCGGGTTGATGCCCGGGTAGCCCTCGTGATCGACGAGGAAATTAAACCCGTCGAAAACGTATTTGGCCGTCTCGTCTCCCCGCGGCGCGAGCGAAGGCGGCTGGTTGCGGCGGAAAAGGAAATCGAGGAGTTCCTTCTTCTGGTCGTCATTGAGGACGAGATTGGCCGGCATCGCCCCACGCCCGATCTTCAGGAGCGCCAGCACCTCCGCGTCGGTCAGCCGCGTCTTGAGTGAGAGCAAGGGCGGCGCGATGCCAATGCCCATGCGATTCGGTCCGTGGCAGGAAGCGCAATGCGTCGCGAAGTGCTGCTCGCCGGCCGAGGGAGGGTATTTTGGATCCCGATCGCGCTCGTCATTCGCGATGACCGTGATTTTTGAAACCCACCGATTCGAGGTCACGTAGAGCCGGCCTGTCGGCACATCAATCGCGCCGCCCGACCACTCCGCCCCACCGCGCGAGCCGATGAACAAGTTGGGTTTCCCCTCGGTGAACGTCTGGTAGAAGCCGTAGCTCGACCGCTCGACCACTTTCTTGACGAACTCGTGCGCTTCCGGCGTGCGGGTCGTGATGTCCGCCGGATTGAATTCCATCCGCGAGATCTGTTCCGGCAATTCCGGGTCGGGCTGATAGTCGGCCGTCTTCTCGCCCGGCAGGTTCGAAACCGGCGCCCGGCGAAGACGGAAAGGGAAGATTGGTTTGCCGGTGCCGCGATCGAGCAGCAGCAACGTTCCGGCTTTGGACATGCCCGTGACCGCATCGATCCGCCGGCCATCGCGCACAATGGTCACGAGGTTGGGTGGCGCACAAACATCGAGATCCCAGATATCATGGCGCACATTTTGAAAGTGCCAGCGGTACGCGCCCGTGAGGGCGTCCAACGCGAGCACGCAATCAGCATACAGATTATCACCGAGCCGCCCAACGCCCACCATGTCCGGATGCGGCGCGCCAATCGAAATGTACGCGATGCCGCGCGCGTCGTCGAGGGACATGCCGGCCCAGCCGTTGGCCGAACCCTGTTCACCGCCCCAAGGCGCGCCAAAATCGCCGCCCTGCGCCACGGATGAAAACCGCCACAGCATTTTGCCATCACGAACATCGTAGCCGTACACGTCACCGCGAATGCCCGCGACCACGTAGACGTGCTGGTAGACGACGCCGCTGACCGTCGCCCCGGTCGGAATCGCCACGCGCCCGGTCTTGCCAAACTGCGACACGGCTTTGCCGGTCTTGGGATCCACCGCGTAGATCCAATCGCCCGAACCAAAAAGCAATCGCGCCCCGTTGCGGCCGTCACCCGGCCAGTACACGAGACCGCGCCGCGCCACGGCGTCCTCGTTACGCAGCCGTGCCGGACGCTCGACTTCGAAACGCCATTTTTCGACGCCCGCCGCCGCGTCCACGGCGACGAGTGCCATGCCCGGAGTCGGACCGAACATCACCCCATCGACCACGATCGGCGTGCACTGGATATTCGCCGCCCCGTCACCGGAATGGTACGTCCAGGCAACCTCGAGTGACTTGACGTTGCTCTTGTTGATCTGCGTCAGCGCCGAATAACGGCGCGAACCGTTGTCGCCTTGGGATCGCGGCCAGCGATTGAATTGCTCCAGGCCGACTTCCACGGCCGGAGTCAGCTCTTCGGGTGTCGCGGCCGGAATGACCTTGAACTCGGGCAACGTCGCGCGGGCCTTCGGATCGTCGAGCGAGGCGGAAGGCGCCGCGACGGTCGCCGCGGTGGCCGCCAAAACAGTCAGGAGCAGGCCGCAATATCGCGCCCGGAGATTCGGGCCTGACGAATGGCTAGATGAAGCAGCGGAAGGGGTAATGGAGTACGGCATGGGGACAAGGGTCCCGAGGCTGCTGAAACTTCGTCGGAGTTCAAGCGAGCCCGCGAGACCGCCCTTCGGAAAAGTCGCGTGAACCAGAACCCCATTTGACCTCGCTTTCCTTGCTTTGCCTTCATCCGACCACCAGGGCGCACCCCAGGCTGCCGTCCAGAGGCCAAATTTTACGCATGCGTAGCACTACGTAGCGGTTTGGACGTGTTTCCCGCACGTTCAAATACTGGACGCAGGCCGAAGATCCGCCGAGATTTACCCTGTAGCCGAAAGACCGCGATGAACCTCACCACGAAACAAAGCCACTTCGGGCGCTCCGCCTCCCGCTCCTCCGAGCGCGGCGCGGCGTTGCTGGCGGCCCTGTGTTTCGCGACGGTTCTGGCGGTGGCACTGGGCAGCTACCTGACGGTTTGCTATCGGACCCTGCAAATGAGCGCCCGTGGCGTGCAAAGCACCCGCAGCGTCGAGCTGGCCGAGACCGGGATGGAAGAAGCCCTCTGGGCCTT
>CANJNJ010000057.1 GCA_947474995.1 Opitutaceae bacterium
CAATGTGCCGCACCAAAAGGCTCGAAGCCTTCTCGTGGTCCTTGTCCTGCATCGCGGCAAATATGGCGGCGTGCTCGTCGTGGCTGATCATGAGATTGTTCCGGTGCCGCGAGTACATCACCAGCATCTGCAGGATGACCGGCAGCCACAGGGCGACGAGACTTCCGCCATCGGCGGACTCAACCAGGGTACGATGGAACATCATGTCGAGTTCCACCACGCGCGGAAAGTCGGTGCCACCACACGCCACCTTGTAGGCAGCCAAATTGGTGTCCAAGCGTTCAAGCAGCACCGGATCCGGATGCTCAAACCACGTCGTGAGGGCGGTGTTTTCGATTTCCCGTCGCAATCGTACGATCACCTTCCGCTTAAAGGGCGACGCCAGTTCCGCCACGCGGACGCCAATGTTCGGGCGCGCGTGCAACAGGCCTTCCTTCGTCAACGTCAACAGCGTGTCACGAATCGGACCGCGGCTGACGCCGAACTCCTCCGCCAGCTCGTGTTCGCGAAACTCTGTCCCTGGCGCGATTTGGCCGGACACGATTCGCATTCGCAGATTGGCCGAAACCTGCTCCTGCAAATTTGAAAAGAGCTTCATTAATTGCAGCCTGAAATCCCGTCGTCGATTGTCAACAATCCGCTCTTGTGCTTGCAGTATAGGTTCTAACGACACATTATGGACCGATTTATCCGACCCATAAGTGACAATATCTCGACTGAATGTTTGCGGGACCACGCCCGCATGGTCCGATTGTTGGTCATCTCTTCGCCGTGTCCATGCAGTCGAAGTGCCTTCTCCATCCGAGAACGAATACCCTGAACGGGGGAACCCGCTGTCCGCATCGGGTTTTGAGCGACGCACGCTCAAGTCAGCCCGTTGGGGACAACGGGCTCCACCTTCCAATGCATCGTTACGGCTGAGATGACAAACGCGCCCAGCCTCGCCGCTTTGGGAATTTTTTCCGGGACTGCTCCACGGGGGGAATGAAGCCTGCTTTGCGTTTCACGGAAATAATTCACAAAATCACCGTTCCGCTTCGGCGGAAAACCTGTTAAGCCTTAAACCTCTTTCGACATTTCATGGCCATCAAGCTATACGATTCACTCTCACGCGAAGTTCGGGAACTCCGGCCCCCCCACCCGCTGGGCGCCTTCCGATTCTACAATTGCGGACCGACGGTCTATGCCCCGGCCCATATCGGAAATTTCCGAACCTTCGTCATCAACGACATCATCCGCCGGCTGCTCGAACTCGAATTCGGCGCCAGCAACGTCAAGCACGTCCGGAATCTCACGGATGTGGACGACCGGACCATTGGCCAGGCCCAAAAGGAAAAGCGCCCACTCGCCGAAATCACGAAAAAGTGGACAGACCTGTTCCATGCGGATTGCGCCTCCCTCAATTGCATTCCGCCGCACGTCGAGCCGACCGCGACCGGACACATCTGTGAGCAGGTCGACATGATCGACGTGTTGATGAAAAAGGGTAACGCGTACCGCTCCGCCGATGGGTCGGTTTACTTCAAGATCACCTCCTTCCCGGAATACGGCGCCCTCTCCCGGATTAAAGAACGCGAGTTGAAGATCACCAACTCCGCGTTTGATGCGGACCACAAGGACGACGTCGGCGACTTCGCCCTTTGGAAGGCCTACAAGCCCGCCGAGGACGGCGACGTCAAGTGGACCGGCCCCCAAGGCGCGGCGGAAGGCCGCCCCGGCTGGCACATCGAGTGCAGTGCGATGATCAAGAAGCATCTTGGCGACACGATCGACCTGCACACCGGCGGGGTCGATTTGCTCTTCCCTCACCACGAAAACGAAATCGCCCAGAGCCAGTGCTGCAATGGCACCACCTTTGCGCGCCATTGGTATCATAGTGAACACCTCCTCGTCGACGGCGGGACGATGAGCAAGAGCAAGGGCAACTACTACACCCTCGGCGATCTCGTGACACGGGGCTACTCCCCCATGGCCGTGCGCTATGCCCTGCTGGCCGGCCATCCACGCAAGCAACTCAACTTCACCCTGGATTCACTCCACGCCGCGGAAAGCGCCCTCACGACACTGCGGGCCTATCGCGCCACGCTTCCCTTCACCGGAACAGCCTCCGATGTCTTCACCCCGGTGTTTGCTGCACTCGAGGACGACCTGAACACCCCGGCCGCGCTCGGCGCGCTCTTTACGATTGTGAATCGTCGGGGCGGCGATGCGGGGAGCGGTTCTTTCGATCGCGTGATGTTCGCCCTCGGGCTCAAACTCGATGCCCCCGCGGCACCGACGACGGACATTCCCGCGTTGGTCAAAGCCTTGGCGGAAAAGCGTTGGGCCGCCAAGCAGGCCAAGAATTTCGGCGAGGCCGATTCCCTCCGCCGGGATCTGGCCGCCGTCGGCTGGACGATGCTCGACAGCAAGACCGAGTACAAACTCGAACCGCTGAAGAAATAATCACGCCGCGCGGTTCTTTTTCCGCAAAGGCCTGACCTGAACAATGTGCGCGGGATTAATCGCGAGCGAAAACTCCTCCCCATCGTCGGGGAAAATAATCAAATCCTTGGTGCGAGGGTGCACCGTGGCGTGATCCGGATGGTCGATGGTATGACGGTCCCCGCTCGAAAGCGTGATTTCCAACGGGAAGTGTTTGGCTGATCCTAGCAGCCGCTCGACCGATCGCATGGTTTGCACCCTACACTTTAGGTCTTTTCATTCAAGCGCCGCTTCCCCCAAATTTAAGGTATGCCGATGACTCCTCTCGAAGAAATCCGCCACTCGTGCTCGCACGTACTCGCGACCGCATTGCTCCGCGTTTTCCCGGACGCCAAACTCGACATCGGCCCGCCGACCGACACCGGTTTCTACTACGACGTGGATCTCGAGCACAAGCTGACCACCGACGATTTGACGAAACTCGAGGCCGAGATGAAAAAGATCGCGGATGAAAACCAGGGATTCCAGCGCAAGGAAGTTTCCCGCGATGAGGCCATCGAGATCATCAAGAAAATCGGTCAGGAACGCTACAAGCTGGGTCGGCTTGCCGACATCCCGGCCGACGAAAAGATCTCCTTCTACCAGAACGGCGAATTCATCGATCTGTGCGCCGGCACGCATGTCCGCTATAGTTCGAAGCTCAAGGCCTTCAAGCTGCTCTCGATCGCCGGAGCCTATCACCGGGGCGACGAGAAGAACAAGCAGCTCCAACGCATCTACGGCACGGCGTTCGCCTCAAAGGAAGAACTCGCCAATTACCTCACCCAGCTCGAGCAGGCGAAGCTGCGCGATCACCGCAAGCTGGGACGCGACTTGAAGCTGTTCCACATCGATGACGATGTCGGCCAGGGCCTGATCCTCTGGACGCCCAACGGCTCGATCATCCGGCAGGAACTCCAGACCTTCATCAGCGACGAACTCCGGAAGCAGGGCTACTCGCAGGTGTTCACACCGCACATCGGCAAGCTCGAGCTGTACAAGACCTCGGGCCATTTCCCCTACTACAAGGAATCGCAGTTCTCGCCCGTCGTCGAAAACGAAGCCCTGGCGCGCATCACCCAGGAGGGATGTTCGTGCGGCGAGATGATGGCCCGGCTCGATGCTGTCTCGGGGCACCTGCGCGATCAAATCAATGCGCGCACCGGCCGCGAAACGATCACGCCCGATCGCGTTCGACCTGATGCCCAACTGCTCGACGGCTTCATGCTGAAGCCGATGAACTGCCCGCATCATATCAAGATCTTTGCGTCGCAGCCCCACTCGTATCGAGATCTCCCCGTGCGGCTCGCGGAATTCGGCACTGTTTACCGCTGGGAGCAAAGCGGCGAACTCAGCGGCATGACGCGCGTCCGTGGATTCACACAGGACGACGCCCATCTCTTCTGCACCGAGGAACAGGTCGGCGCGGAGGTCCTGGGCTGTCTCTCGCTCGTCAAAATCATTTTCAACACCCTCGGTCTGCAGGACTATCGGGTCCGCGTCGGGCTGCGCGATCCGGATTCCAACAAGTACACCGGTGCCGCGGAAAACTGGGACAAGGCCGAGGCCGCCTGCCGCGAGGCCGCCAAGACGCTCGGAGTTCCTTTCACTGAGGAACCCGGTGAAGCCGCGTTTTATGGCCCGAAGATCGACTTCGTCGTCAAGGACGTCATCGGCCGCGAATGGCAACTCGGCACGGTGCAGGTCGACTACAACCTCCCCGTTCGGTTCGATCTTTCGTACATCGGAGCGGATAACGCCGCCCATCGTCCGGTGATGATTCACCGCGCGCCCTTCGGCTCGATGGAGCGCTTCTGCGGCGTGCTCATCGAACATTTCGGCGGGGATTTTCCCGCGTGGCTCTCGCCTGAACAGGTGCGCCTCGTACCCATCAGCGAGAAGGTCATCGATTATTCGCGCGCCCTGCTGGCGCGCCTCAAGGCCGAAAACCTCCGCGCCACACTCGACGAGCACAACGACAAGCTCGGCGCGAAGATTCGCCGGGCGGAAATCGACAAGGTGCCCTACACGCTCGTCATTGGGCAAAAGGAAGCGGAAGCGAACAGTGTTTCCGTCCGGTCGCGCGCCCGTGGAGACGAAGGCGTGATGACAACGGACGCCTATGTCGCCAAATTGAAGGCGGAAGTCAGCACCCGCGCACTGCCGGACAAAAAGAAAGCGCCGGCGGAGCAGCCGTAGTTCGGGTTGGCTTACGTTTATCCTTCGGTTGGCGACGGACGCGAACGACGTGCGGTCTGCCGCGCGCAACTGGGTGGCGCCTGCCCTAGAGGCGGTGAGGAACTTTGGTTGGCTCGAATACGGTGGCACTCCTGGGACCGCGGCGCCCTCGCCGCGTTGCGATCGGACTAAATACCGCGACGAGGGCGTCGCGGCTCCAGTGAACGTTATGCGGAAAGGCAAAACTGCCTCTGCTCGGACTGTCCGGCCACAATCCCGCCGGGGGAAGCCTGATTCCCGTTGGCTCAACCCGCGCCTGAAGTAAGATAGGAACCGTCAAACCCTGATTCGGCCATTTCCGGGTTGGGTGTGCACGGCTGCTCGGCAAAGAAAGGTTGTTTCAGTTTAACGATTCCCGTGGTGGGACGCGACAAGCCTCCGGCCACTTTTCCGTTCTTTCACTACGGCGAAAAGCGCGCCTTAAACCGCAAGATTCACGCAATACCCCGGCGGGGCTTGGGGGTAGACTCCGTCAAGGATATTTTTACTATAGGCTGCGCGCCCATGGTTTTTTCACCGCCCATCTTCCACCCGACCCCGCGCTTCGCCATCCACCCCTTACCACGCCATGAAACCCACCCAAATCCTGCCGCTTTTCGTGCGGCCGTTCCTGCTCGCCGCCATCTGCGCCTCCGGGGCCAGCTTGGTATCGTCCCACGCCCAGGTCGCGGCAGCGCCCAAGCCCGACACCACCACGCTGGCCAGGTATGACCAGAACAAGAATGGGGTTCTCGACCCTGATGAAATCGCGGCCATGGAAGCAGCCGACAAGGCCACCGGGCTGGTAGCTACGGCCGCCACCGGGGAAGTCGTCTCGCTCTCTCCCTTCGAGGTCGTCTCGGACACCAAGGGCTACTACGCCGCCAACAGCATGTCGGGCACGCGCTTTAACACAAAGCTCGACGACCTGGCTTCCTCCATCACGGTCCTCACCAAGGAACAGATGGCGGACTTTGCCATGCTCGATTTCAATGACATGGCCCTCTACACGGGCAATGCCGAGGGCACCGGCACCTACACCGACACGGTCGTCGACCGCAATGGCAGCGTCTCGGACAATGTGCAGTTGAATCCCAACGGCGCGAATCGCGTCCGCGGCATCGGTGCGGCCAACGTCTCGCTCGGCAATATCGAGACCATGAATCGCACGCCGATCGATCCCATCAGTATCGAGGGCATCGAGGTCAACCGCGGTCCGAACGCCAACGTCTTCGGCCTCGGCAGCCCGGCGGGCACCGTGAATCAGGTCCCCGCCTCGGCCAACATGACGCGCAACAAGGCGCAGGCGGGCTTTCGCGCCGACAGCTACAGCGGCTACCGCGAGAGCGTCGACGTCAACCGCGTCCTGGTACAGGACAAACTGGCCATCCGCGTCAGCGAGGTTTTCCAACACGACGGCTTTGTGCGCAAGCCATCGGGCGTCAACACGCAGCGCTTTAACGGCATGGTCAAATTCCGTCCGTTCAAGACGACGACGATTTCCGCCGCCTACAATTACTACCGGATGATCGGCAATCGCGCCAATTCGCTGCCGCCACGCGACAATATTTCCTATTGGGTCAGGAGCGGCCGGCCGACGTGGGATCCCATCACGCAGCAGATTCACCTGAACGGGGCCACAGTCGGCACCTATCCGGCCGCCACGTACAATGGGCCCGATTATTTCAGCGCGACCTTGATTGGCGGCACCTACAATCAGATGTTTATCGATCAAAGTGGACTGGCCTATTGGTCCGCCCCGCAAGGCACGACCAATACGGTACCCCTGGCCGGAGCCACGACCGCCGGCCCAACCTCCGGAGGCGTCGCCGCCCGCTTCTTGATGACCACCGGCATTGAAGGTGCCACGGGCACGGCGGCAAAGCCTGTGGCACAGCCGCTGTTCACCACCACCCCCGCCGTGCGGGATCGGAATATGTACGACTGGACGTCGATCAACACCGCGGCAGTCAACCACCTCGTGGATCGGATGGACACGGTCAATTTCCAGCTCGATCAAGTATTCCTGGACACCCCGCGTCACTTTCTCGTAGCGCAAGCCTCGTTCATGCGGGAGGACTCGGGACGCTACGCGCGAAATCTCCTGGGGGCCGCCAACGACAACGGTCAATCCGGTCAACTCGAGATCGATATCAACGAGCGAATGCTCGACGGCACGCCCAATCCCTTTTTCCTGCGTCCGTTCCTGGCTTCAGGCAAACCTCGTACGGTCATCAGCCCGGCGAAATGGGACACCTATCGCCTCCAGGCCGCGTATCGCCTCGATCTCACCCGCGAGCCCGGCGCCCTCAAGTGGCTCGGGATGCACCAGATCACGGCTTACGACGAATACAAGTACCGCATCAATCGCCAGTATTCGTACCGCGATGTCATCACCGACAACAAGTCGTGGATTCCATCCGGGCTCTATCGCGCCAACCAGGCGGCCGTTGCCGGAACGCCCGCACTCATCGCCCTGACGCAGGGCCTTTATCGGTATTACGTCGGCGACAAAACGGGTGAAAACATCGATTACGCGCCGGCGAGTTTTAATTACGGCACCTATCCGTTTGTCTGGGGCAACACCGTCACGGGCCAAATCACTCGCGAGCCCACGACCTTGGGTATTGGCGCGACGACCGACTCGTCGGGCGGCACCAACAACGTCAAGCAGGTGACCAAGACGCTGGGTTCCGTCATCCAGAGCCATTTCCTGAACGAACGCCTGATCACGACGTTCGGCCTGCGCGAGGACAAGGTCTACACGCGGTTCGGCAATCGCGCCACGGCGCTGCTGAATCCCGATGGCCTGACCTTCAACGAGGCCCTGATCAATTCCTGGGAGCCGGGCGACTGGGGATTCAACAGCGGTAAGACGACCAACGTCCAGTTCGTGATAAGGCCGTTCCGCGAGGCCGGTTTCCTGCGTGACCTTAACCAAAGTGGCCGCGCCGGACATTTTACCGCGAGTGCCTTGGGCGGCCTCTCCCTCCACTATAATCGCTCGAACAGTTTCATTCCCGCCACGCCGGCGCAGGACCTGTTCCTCCATCTCCTCCCCAACCCCACTGGCGAAGACAAGAGCTACGGGCTCGGCATGAATCTCTTCGACGGCAAAGTCGTCGTGCGCGTCACGCACTACCAGACGTCGCAACTCAACGTCCGCAATGGCGATGCCAACACGACGGCCCAGCGGGTAATCCGCACCGACCTGCTCCTCCAAGGCGCGACGCCCGCTCGCTTTGTACTGCAAAATATCGCCGGCGGAACGACGCCGACATTCGGCCCCAACAACAACCAATTCGGATGGATCAAGGCGACCAATCCGACCTGGACGGACCAGCAGGTCTTCGACGAATTCGTCAAGGTGTCCGGACTATCGGCCTCCACGATCAATGCGCTCCTCGTTCCGACGCCACCGATTGCGGCCACCAACGACATCGTCGCCCGGGGCACCGAAGTTGAAATCAACCTGAACCTCACCCCCTACTGGACCGTGGCGGCCAATTTTGCCGACACGCAGGCGACCGTGAAGAACGTCTCGCCCGCCCTGCAGCAATGGATCGATCAACGCATGCCCATCTGGACCGCGCTCAAGGACCCGACCATCGACAAGACGGTCGAGCCACAGCAGCTCTGGTGGACGCATAACTACGGCGGCACCGAAACCGCGCAGCAGAACTTCATCAACTTCGTGGCGACGCCGTACTCGGTGATCAAGCAGCTCGAGGGCCAGGCCAACCCCCAGACTCGCCGCTACAGTTTCAAAGCCAGCACGAACTTCCGGCTTTCCGGCATCACCGAGAACCAACTGCTGCGACGGTTCAGTGTCGGCGGCGCGGTACGCTGGGAAGACAAGGGCGCCATCGGCTTCTACGGCAAGCAGACCCTCCCTGCCCGCATCACGGACCTCGATGTCTCACGCCCCATCTGGGACAGCGCCCATTACTACTTCGATGCCTTCACCGCCTATCGGATGAAACTCTGGAACAACAAGATTGGCGCCACCTTCCAGTTGAACGTGCAGAACATGTTCGAAGACGGCCGGCTCCAGAAAATCGGCGCGTATCCTGACGGCACGCCCAACAATTTCCGCATCGTCGACCCGCGAAAATTCATTTTGCAGGCGACGTTCGATCTGTAGCGCGCCAGCCTCCGGTTCCCCTTTCCGGGGCGGACTTCGGTCCGCCCCTTTTTCTTGGCAGTGCTCGAACCGCCTGACGCTCCGCGATCGCGTCGGATGAGAAACTGTTTCTCCAGTGTTGCCGGGGGAGGCGCTCGCCACGTTCAATCCGGCTGCGATGGCCCCATGAAATCAGCGCGCCCACCTGAAGTTCGCTCCCTTGCTCCATCCCGCCCGATGGCTTCAGCCGATCCGCTGGCTATTTCCGGACGCTTGGCCTGGGGGCTGATTTTTACGGTTACCCTCATCGCCTATTTCCCTGCCTTGCAGGGCGGATTTATTTGGGACGATGCCGGGCACGTCACCCGGCCCGACCTCCGCTCGCTCGCCGGACTCGGGCGCATCTGGTTCGAGGTGGGCGCCACCCAGCAGTATTACCCGGTTCTCCATTCGGCATTTTGGCTGGAGCACCTTGTCATCGGCGACTCGGCCTTCGGCTATCACCTCATCAATGTGCTGCTGCACGCCACCGCGGCGGGTCTGGCCGGGGTATTCCTGACGCGACTCGCCATGCCGGGGGCGTGGTTGGCCGCCATGTTGTTTGCGGTCCATCCGGTCGGGGTCGAATCGGTGGCGTGGATTTCAGAGCAAAAAAACACCCTCTCGGCGGTGCTTTATCTCTCGGCCGGGCTAATGTGGCTTCGCTTCGACAAGCACCGCCTTCGTTCTTCCTACATTTGGGCCACGACGTTTTTCGTGCTGGCCCTGTTGACCAAGACCGTGACGGCCACCCTGCCCGCCGCGCTGCTGGTGGTCGTCTGGTGGCGACGCGGAAAGATCGACTGGCGGCGTGAGGCCCAGCCGCTGTTGCCTTGGTTCGCTTTCAGCGCGCTCGGCGGGACAACGACCGCTTGGTTCGAACAGGCGTTGATCGGCGCCAATGGCTCCACCTTCTCCCTGGACCCACTCCAGCGCGGTCTGCTCGCGGGCCGGGCGATCTGGTTCTACTTGGGCAAGCTCCTTTGGCCAGCGGACCTGATGTTCGTCTATCCTCGCTGGACCATCGATGCGGGGGTCGGCTGGCACTATCTCTTTCCCCTTGGAGTCCTCGCGGTGCTGGCCGGGCTTTGGCGCTTCCGACTGAAATCACGTGCTCCACTGGCGGCGGCACTTTTTTTCGCCGGCTCACTTTTTCCCGCTCTGGGATTCGTCAACGTGTTTCCCTTCATCTTTTCGTTCGTAGCCGACCACTTCCAATATCTGGCCAGTCTCGGAATCTTTTCCCTCGCCGCGGCGGGCTTGGTCACGTTTCTCGCTCGCTGGCCCGCGTGGATGGGACGAGGAGTCGCGGTGCTGGTGGTTTTCACCCTCGGCGTGTTGACCTGGGGACAGACCCAAATTTACCGCGACAACCTCACGCTCTTCGAAGATACGCTGCGCAGGAATCCCGACGCCTGGATGGCGCATCACAATCTCGGCACGATCCTCGTGGGCGCCGGCAAGTCCGCCGAAGCGATTCCTCATTTTGAACAAACCCTGCGCCTCCGACCGGACTACGCGGAGGGGGAAAGCAACCTGGGAGATGCCCTGACGCGAACGGGACGGGTCACCGAGGCGATTCCCCATCTCGAACGGGCCCTGCGGTTGCAACCTCGGTTCGCCGAGGCGCACAACAATCTCGGCGCGGCGCTGATGGCGGCGGGCCGACGCGATGAAGGCCTGAGCTATTTTACCGAGGCGCTAAAACTGCAGCCCGGATATCCCGTCGCTCATTTCAACCTGGGTCTGGCCCTGGCCAGCGGTGGCCGGCCAGCCGAAGCGGTCGCGCATTTTCAGGAAGCCGTGCGGCAACAGCCGAATTATGCCGACGCCGAACTCGACTGGGCCATCGCCCTGATGCTGACCAAACGTTTCGGCGAAGCGGTGGCCCACTTTGAACGCGCCCTGGCGTTGCAGCCGGACAATGCGGACGCGCACAACAAGTTTGGCCGCGCGCTGGCGGCCAATGGCCGGTTTGACGAGGCGATTTCCCACTATCGGCAGGCGATCACCCATGCTCCGACCCTGGCCGAGGCTCACTTCAATCTGGCGGTTGCTCTCCGGCAGACGGGGCGGCTCGAAGAGGCGGCGCAGGAGCTGACCGAGGCGCAGCGATTCGGGTGGCGCTGAGGAGACACCGCAAAGGGAGGGCCGAGCTCCGTCGAGGCCGTTGGCCACACGCAAGCAATCGGCCGCGACGGAGCGCGGCCCTCCACCCGCCAACGGTCAGGATAACTCAGATCCCCGCTTCGCCCCGTTCGTCCGTCCGAATGCGAAACACCTCTTCGAGCGGCATGACGAAGATCTTGCCGTCTCCAGATTGGCGTTGGCGCTATGGCGCGCCAGCACGCCGGTGAGAAACGCGCCCATCGTACCGCCCACGGCGTGGACGCCGAAAGTGTCGAGCGCATCGTCGTAGCCGAACCAGCCCTTGACCTTGTAGCAGAAAAACCACGGCACCAAGCCGGCGGCGAGGCCGATAATCACGGCGCCGTTGGCGGTGAAGAAGCCATACGCCGGCGTGACGACCACCAGTCCCGCCACGGCCCCCGAGCAAAAACCGAGCACCGAGGGCTTGCCGCGGGTGAATCACTCGGCCATCGGCCACACGAACGACGCGACCGCAGCCGCCAGGGTCGTCGTGGTGAACGCGTTGGCCGCGATACCATCGGCGGCGACGGCGCTGCCCGCATTGAAGCCGTACCACCCCATCCACAGCATGCCGGTGCCGATCATGCACAGCACCATGCTGTGCGGAGGCATCGGCGTTTTCCCGAATCCGAGGCGCGGGCCGAGGACGAGGCAGAGCACCAAGGCCGACCACCCGGAACTCATGTGCCCCACGGTGCCGCCGGCAAAATCGATGGCGTGAATCGAAGCCTTGGCATTCCAGACGCCGTTCATCAGCCCGTCGATGCTCCAGACCATGTGGGCCAGCGGGAAATAAACCACGAACATCCACAGTGTCATGAAGAGCACGACCGCGGAAAATTTCCTGTGCTCGGCAATCGCTCCGACGATCAACGCCGGCGTGATCATGGCGAACATCAGCTGATACATCGAAAACACATTCTGCGAAACCCACGCCGCGTCGTCGGGGTTGGGCGCGGAATCCACGCGCTTCAGGAAGGCAAAATCCGTTCCACCGAGAATCGGCCCACCGCTGTGAAACACCAGGCTGTAGCCGCCTGCCCACCACAGAATGGTGACCAGGCCAGCCAGCAGAAGGCATTGCGCCATGACGGACAGGACGTGCTTGCGGCGCATCAGGCCGCCGTAGAACAGCGCCAGACCGGGTAGCGTCCCCAACAGAACCAAAGCGGTGCTGGTCATTTGCCAGGCATTGTGACCCGGCCCGGCGGTTCCCACGGCGGAGGTAGTCAGGCCGGCGGGAATCGTCGCGTTGCCGTCCTTATCCTTTGGACGGACCTTGAGCGACGCACTCGGATCCGTGTTCGTCAGATAAGCTTCGAGGCCAGCGACCCGCTGCTCGAGGGTCGGAGCCGGAGCCGGGGGATGGCGGCAGCGGGAGCGCGGGTTTGGGCCAAAGCCGACCCGTGGGACGCGAGGGCCTAACACGCCGCAAAGAGCCAGAGCGGGAGTCGGAGACGAGGGAAATTCATGGGGGTAACCCCGCTCCGTGAGTAAAATCGATGCCGACCGTGAAAAGTATGCACACTTTTCCGAATATTTCGGCGCGCTAAAAGCAAAACGGCCGGACTCCGAAGAGCCCGGCCGTGGTTTGCACGGTGCGATGTTGGTTCAGTTGACGCTTAGATGGCGGCCTCGCCGCGTTCGTCGGTGCGGATGCGCACGACTTCGTCGAGGGACATGACAAACACTTTGCCGTCGCCAATTTTTCCGGTTTTCGCGGCCTTGACGATGGTGTCAACCGCCTTGCCCGCGGCCTCGTTGGACACGGCCAGTTCGATTTTCACCTTTGGCAGGAAATCAACCGTGTACTCGCTGCCGCGGTAGATTTCAGTGTGCCCCTTCTGCCGGCCGAAGCCTTTGACCTCGGTGACCGTCATGCCCTCGATGCCGGCCGCCGCCAGGGCTTCCTTAACTTCTTCGAGTTTGAACGGTTTGATGATGGCGATGATAAGTTTCATAGGAATTGGTCTTGGTTAAGAGGATGCGACGCTCAGGACTTGCCTTCGTAGATGTAGCCCTCTTCCCCGTGGTCCGAGAGGTCGAGACCTTCCTGCTCGCCTTCCGCAGTGGGACGCAGGCCAACGACGGCCTTCACGATGAAGGCGATGACGACGGTCGAAACCACCGCCATGACCAGCGTGATGGCGATGGCCTTGAGTTGCTCCACGACCAAGCCCTGGCCGAAGCTGTCGGTGACCGTACCCTTGAGATTCGTGGCGAGGTTGGCGTTGACCGAGTTGCGGGTGAAGAACCCGGTCAGGAGCGCGCCGAGCGTGCCGCCGACGGCGTGGACCCCGAACGTGTCCAAGGCGTCGTCATATTTGAGGATGCCTTTGAGTTTCGTACAGGCCAGGAAAGGAACCAAGCCGGCGAGAACGCCGAGCGGAACCGAAAGGGCCGGGGTGATGAATCCGCAAGCGGGCGTCACCACGACAAGGCCGGCAACGGCGCCTGAGCAGAAGCCAAGAACGCTCGCCTTGCGGCGGGACATGTATTCGAGCAAAGCCCAGGTCGCGGAGGCGACGGCGGTCGCGAGGGTCGTGGTCGTGAAGGCGTTGGCGGACACGCCATCAGCGGCGACCGCCGAACCGGCATTAAAACCGTACCAACCCACCCAGAGCATACCGGTGCCAATCATACAGAGCACCATGCTGTGCGGAGGCATCGGGGTCTTGCCGAAGCCGAGCCGCGGACCGATGATGAGGCAGAGGATAAGGGCCGACCAGCCGGAGGACATGTGCACCACGGTGCCACCCGCGAAGTCGATGGCCTTGACGGTCGCGCCGGCATTCCAAACACCGTTCATGAAGCCGTTGACGCCCCAGACCATGTGCGCGAGGGGAAAATAGACGGCGAACATCCAAAGCGTCACAAAGAGAATCAGCGCGGAGAACTTCATGCGCTCGGCGATCGCACCGACGATGAGGGCCGGCGTGATAATCGCGAACATCAGCTGATACATGGAGAAGACGTTGTGGGAAACCCAGAACGAGTAGTCCGTGTTCGGAGCGCTATCGACCCCGTTCAGGAAGAAAAACTCCGAGCCGCCCAGAAACGGACTGTTGAAACTCTTGCCGAAAATCAGGCTGTAGCCGAAGGCCCACCAGAGGATGGTGACGAGGCCCGCGATGCCCAGACACTGGGCCATGACCGAGAGCACGTTCTTGGTGCGCACGAGGCCACCGTAGAAGAGCGCCAGGCCCGGCAGCGTCATGAAGAGAACGAGTGCCGCGCAGGTCATCATCCAGCCGTTGTGGCCAGGACCCGACGTGCCGACCGCAGGAGTCGTCAGTCCGGCCGGGATGGTCGCATTGCCATCCTTATCCTTGGGACCGGTCTTGAGCGGGACGGTCGGGTCACCGTTGGTCAGATAGGCTTCCAAGCCGGCCACGCGCTGTTCGAGCGTGGGTGCGGGAGGCGGTGGCGGGGCAGCTGGCGCCGGCGCTTGGGCCAAGGCAGCGACTTTCAACAAGGCGCCGATGATGAGGCCGGCGGCCATTTTTCTCAACACACGTGGAAGGATGTGCATAGCGATTTTGATTTAGTGGAGTTTGAGGCCCTGGCCCCAGACGTGGAACTGGGTGGTATTAGCAGCCTCAGTGCCAACCTGCCTGCTCCATGAATAAAAGTATGCGATCCCGCGCCCCGGGAGCGAAGTTGGCAGGGATCGTACGCCCCTGCTTAATGGCGTCAGGACCTTTGTCGCGGTCGATCCCGTCTTCTTCCCCACCGAACCGGGTCGCGACGATCGTCAGCAAACCACGGTTGTCCCGGAGCAACTGACGGTCCGGCCCAATTTTAACCGGGCGCGTCGCTACCGCTCCCGAGTGGACCGCCGTCGGCGCGCGCCACCCGAGCTAAAGAACTCCAGCCGGCAGAAAAGGACCCGGCAGGCGCTCAGGATTTCGCGTCGTAGATGTAGCCCTCTTCGCCGTGCTCGCTGAGATCGAGACCTTCCATTTCGGCCTCGATCGTCGGCCGCAGCCCGACCAGTCGGCGCACGAGAAGAGCCACGCACGCGGTTCCGACGACCGCCAGGCCCAGGGTGACGGCGATGCCCTTGAGCTGTTCGAGCCAAAGCGATTTGCCCACGATTGCTCCTAAATTCGCGGACAGATTGGGATTCACCGCGGTGGTCGCAAAGACTCCGGTGACGACGAGGCCCAAAGTACCGCTGACCCCATGCACGCCAAAAACGTCCAGCGCGTCGTCGTAGCCGAGCCAGCCTTTGAGCTTGGTGCACGCGAAATAAGGAATCGCCCCACCCAGCACGCCAGCGACCATCGCACCATTCACGCCAACGTAGCCGCACGCCGGGGTGATGGCGACGAGACCGGCGACGGCGCCGGAGCACAGACCGAGCATGCTCGGTTTTCCGCGGCCGAGATATTCCATGCAACCCCACGTGCCGGCGGCCACCGCCGCAGCGAGCGTTGTCGTCGTAAAGGCATTCGCCGCGACGCCGTCCGCCGCGACCGCAGAACCGGCGTTGAATCCGTACCAGCCGAACCAGAGCAACCCGGTGCCCACCATGGAAAGCACGAGGCTGTGCGGCGGCATCGGGGTCTTGCCGTGACCCATGCGCGGGCCGAGGAAAACACACAACACGAGCGCTGAATACCCCGAAGCCATTTCCACCACCATGCCCCCGGCAAAATCGATCGCCTTGATCGCCGCGTGGGGGTTGCCGATTCCGTTCATGAAACCGTTAACACCCCAAACCATGTGCGCCAACGGGCAATAAACCAACAGCAGCCACAGGGCGACGACAAGCAGCACGGCCGAAAATTTCATCCGCTCAACCAGCGCGCCGACGAGAACCGCCGGCGTGATGATCGCAAAGGCGAGCTGGAACATCGCAAAGATGTTTTGCGAAACCCAGAAAGAGTACCCGGGATTGGGCGCGCTGGTCACGCCGCGCAGGAAAAAATACTCGGTGCCGCCGATGAAGGGACTTTCGAAATTCCGGCCAAACACGAGACTGTACCCCACCGCCCACCACAGGACTGTCACAAGACTCGTGATCCCAAAGCACCACACCATGACGGAGAGCACGTTCTTCGTCCGCACCAACCCACCGTAAAACAGCGAGAGCCCGGGCAACGTCATCAGGAGGACCAACGCCGTGCTCACCATCATCCACGTATTGTGCGCGGGGCCCGGCAATCCAGCCATCGGAACCGCCAGGCCTGCCGGCACGCGACCGGAAGCGTCCTTGAGGGCGGCCGACGGATCGCCGTTGGCAATGTAGGCCTCGAGGCTCGCCAACCGCTGTTCGACGGTCGCCGTAGGTGACGTCGGGGCCTTCGCCTGGGCGAAGGCCGGTGCGGTGCAGCGGAGGAAACAAAAAAGCAGAACGAAAATACGGGGAAGCAATTGGGGTCGTCGCATGTTAACTTCCGGCGATGAGAACCATTCATCGCTCACATGCAACCCATGAGATCCGCGCGTCACTGCATATGACAAAGCGACCCTACGCCGGGACGTTTCCTTAGTCATCGTGGCCACGCGCAGCCTCAGGCCGGTCCCGAGTGCTGGGTTCCTTCCGCGGATCCCTCCGCGGGCCGGCCCCGTTCACCGTCAACCTGCGTAACTCCAAACTCTCCGCGAAACGGAAACCTCAAACGGCGGACTCGCCGCGTTCGTCGGTCCGGATGCGCACCACTTCCTCGAGCGGCAGCACGAAAATCTTCCCGTCGCCAATCTTGCCGGTCTTCGCGGCCTTCGCGATCGCGTCGACGGCCTTGCCGGCAACGTCATCCGCCACGGCCACTTCGATTTTCACCTTGGGAAGAAAATCGACCGTGTACTCGCTGCCGCGATAAATCTCGGTGTGGCCCTTTTGACGGCCAAAGCCTTTCACCTCCGTCACCGTCATGCCCTCGATGCCGGCGGCGGCGAGCGCTTCCTTAACTTCCTCGAGTTTGAACGGCTTGATGACGGCGGTGATGAGCTTCATGCGAAAGTGGATTAAAGGAACCGAGTTTTTACGCTTCAGGGGGTGGCGGCGCAAGCAATCCTTATGCTGATGCCGCCTTGGTTGTCTCACTCTGGCATCACGACTGCGATGTGCAGTTCCTTCAACTGACGCGGGGTAACCGCCGTGGGACTTTGCGCCATGAGATCCTGGCCCTTCTGCGTTTTCGGAAACGCGATCACGTCGCGGATGCTCGTTGTGCCACAAAGCAGCGCGCACATCCGATCGAGCCCGAACGCAATGCCCCCATGTGGCGGCGCGCCATAGGTAAACGCCTTCAACATGTAACCAAAGCGGCTTTCGACGACGTCGGCTGGAATCTTCAGGACGTCTTCGAAGACCTTTTTCTGCAGGGCCGGCTGATGAATACGGATCGAGCCGCCCCCCAGTTCCATGCCGTTCAGGACGACGTCATAGTGCTGACCACGGACCGCTTTGGGGTTCGAATCCAGGAGCGCGGCATCTTCGGGCACCGGCGCCGTGAACGGGTGATGGGTGGCGACGTAGCGGTTCTCGGCTTCGTCGTGGGACATCAGCGGAAAATCGATCACCCAAAGGAATTTCCAATCGTCGTGCCGGATGGTCAGCTTGCCGCGCTTCTGCAACAGCGCCGCCGCCTCGAGCCGCAGCCGACCCAGAATCGCGCACGCTTTTTCCCACGGCGCCGCCGCGAAGAAAATAATGTCGCCCTCGCCGATGGAGAGCTTCTCGGTCAACGCCGCTTTCTCCGCGTCGGAGAAAAACTTCACGATCGGCGACTTCCATTCCCCGCCCTCAACTTTGATAAAGGCGAGGCCCTTGGCGCCGAGCGACTTTGCAATCTCTTCGAGGTTCTTCAGCTCGCCCTGCGTCAGATCGGCGAGCCCTTTGGCGTTGATCGCCTTAATGGCGCCGCCGCCGGTCGCCGTGGACGCAAAGACTTTGAAGGCCGAGGTCTTGAACAACTCAGTGAAGTCGACGAGTTCGATCGCGAAACGCACATCGGGCTTGTCGACGCCGTAACGATTCATCGCGTCGTGAAACGCCAGGCGCGGAAAGGGCGTGGGAATATCCGCCCCGAGCACATCCAGCCAAAGCTTCTTCAACATGCCTTCGAAGAGCGCGTAGATGTCCTCGCGCGTCACGAAGGAGGCCTCGACGTCAACCTGGGTGAACTCCATCTGCCGATCCGACCGCAAGTCCTCGTCGCGAAAGCAGCGCGCGATCTGGAAATATTTTTCGACGCCCGCCACCATGAGGATTTGCTTGAATTGCTGGGGCGACTGCGAAAGCGCGTAAAACTGCCCCGCGTGAATGCGGGACGGCACGAGGTATTCGCGCGCCCCCTCGGGCGTGCTCTTGAAGAGAGCCGGCGTCTCAACCTCGATGAATTCCTGTGCATCAAAATAATCGCGAATCGACTTGGCCGCCTTGTGCCGCACTTGAAGATTCTTGCGCATCTTCGGCCGGCGCAAATCCAGATAACGATAGGTCAGGCGCAAGTCTTCGTTGACCTTGTCGCCCCCGACGTCGTCGAGCGGAAATGGCGGCGTCTCGGAAATATTATAAATCTCCAGGGCCGTGGCTTCGATTTCGATCTGCCCGGTCGGCAAGGAGGTGTTTTCCGTACCGGCGGGCCGGCGTCCCACTTGGCCCGCGATGCCGATGACGGACTCGGGCTTCAGGTGCTTCAGTTTCTCCCCCAGCGTCGCGTTGGCATGCGGCTCGAGCTTGATTTGCGTGACGCCCTTGCGGTCGCGCAGGTCGACAAAGATGATCCCGCCCTGGTCGCGGATCGTGTCCACCCAGCCAAGAAGCGAGACGGTAACGCCGAGGTCGGCGGTGGTGAGCTGGGCGCAGTGATGGGTACGATGCATGAGTTTACGGGCAGAAACCGGCAAACTAAGCGGACGGCCGCACCAGCCGGCAAATACAAATTTTGACCGTCTTGGACCCGAGTCCGGACTTAGCCCACCCTTCTCCTCTGCGCCGCCACCGTGGGTTCGAAAATCTTGGCCGCAGTCTGAACCGCGTGGAGTGTCCGGGCAATTGGCCAAACCGCCGCGGCAGAAAAAATGCGGGCTAGGCCTGGGACGGCCCAAAATCCACGTTCCCCGTTCTGGACTTCCCGAACCTGAAGCCTCTTGCTCGGCGCCGCTGCTCGCCGTGCACGACCGCTCTACCCCCATCGCCCGCCTTGCCCTCAGCTTCACCGCGTGGACCGAACGCTGGGTGCCCGACGCATTTATTTTTGCCCTGCTCGCGACCATCGTCGTTTTCACGGCCGGCCTGGTAGCGACGCCGTCAACGCTGCCGCAAATCGTCGACGCCTGGGGGCGCAGCTTCTGGGAGTTAATTCCGTTCACCATGCAGATGGCGCTCGTGGTCATCACCGGCCACGTCCTCGCCACGTCGCCCCCGATGGAGCGACTCATTCGCCACGTGGCCGGATGGGCCCACTCGCCCCGCGGCGCCGTGGTGCTCGTCACGCTTTTCTCGCTGGCGAGTTCGTGGATCAACTGGGGCTTCAGCCTGATCTTCAGCGCCATGCTCGCGCGGCAGGTGGCCCGAAAAGTCACCGAGGTGGATTATCGCGCCCTGGCCGCCGCCAGCTTTCTCGGCATGGGCACCATTTGGGCGCAGGGTCTCAGCAGTTCCGCGGCGCTGCTCATGGCCACGCCCGGGGCGCTCCAACCTCAGGTGCGCGATATCGTCGCCCACGGCGGTTTGGTGCCGGGCGGGCTCATCTCGTTTAGCCACACCATTTTTCTCTGGCAGAGCTACGTCGCCATGGCCGTCGAAACCGTGGTGGTGGTCGCCGTGATGTACTTTGCGACCCCGGCGGCCGGCCAGGGCAAAACCGCCCGCGATCTTGGCATCGATTTGGACGACTGCAAAGGCACGGCCGACGAGCAAGCCCGATCACGGCATGCCGTCGGGTCGACTCCGGGCACGTGGTTCGAGCACTTGCGACCGCTCAGTTGGTTCGTGGTGATTCTCGGCGGAACCTACCTCTACCGGTATTTTTCCTCCGCCAGCCAGCCACTGAATGCGATCAACCTCAACAACCTGAACTTCGCCTTCCTCCTGCTCGGATTTCTCCTGCACGGCACTCCCTCCCGGCTGATGCGGGCGATGGAACGAGCCACCCCCGCGGTCTGGGGCGTGATTCTGCAATTTCCGTTCTACGCCGGCATCGCGGGGATCATCACGGCGACCAGTCTTAACGAACAACTGGCGTCCGTCTTCGTGAACCTCTCCAACGCCGCCACGTTTCCACCGCTGGTCGCGGTTTACTCCGCCTTGCTCGGGATGTTCGTGCCCTCGGCCGGCTCCAAATGGGTGATCGAGGCGCCCTATGTGATGGCGGCCGCGCACACGTTGAAAGTGCATGTCGGTTGGGTCGTGGCAGCTTACGACCTCGGCGAGGCGCTGGCCAATCTCGTCCAGCCATTCTGGATGCTGCCGATCCTCGGGCTCTTTCGGCTCCGCGCCCGCGATATCATGGGCTACACCCTCGTGGTGTTTCTCGCGTTGGTGCCGGTCGTGATCCTCCTCGTGCTGTTGCTGGGGATGACGCTACCCTACCCGCTCTAAACCGGCGGCGGCAGGTCCGGACCCGATTATTTTTGATTGAGCAGCCGCTCGACCCAGGTGGCCGTGCGAATCACCCGTGCATCCTGGCCAACGTCAGCGGTCAGCTGCAGGCCCAGTGGCAAACCCTCCGCCGCGGGCATCGGGATCGAAATCGCCGGCGTACCCAAGGCCGTCCACGGCGCATTCATCCGTGGATCCCCCGTGGAGGACAGTCCCAACGGCGCGGGACCTACCGCCGCCGGCACGAGGATCACGGGCGTGGCCTTGTAGATTTCCGTAAACTTGACGCGACTGGCCGCGATATGCCGCTGCGCCTCATCGTACTGCGGCACGGAAATCTGGAGGCCTTCACGGACCAGCACCGCCAGGTGCTCCAACCGATCGCCAAACTCACGGTAACGTTCCTCGTGGAATCGGGCGCCCTCGTAGAACATGACCGTCCGTTGCGCCACCCGGAGGCTGGTCAGCAAATCCGCGATGTCGATCGGGCGCACGACCACGCCCACCTGCCGCAGCTTGAGCAACGAAGCCTGAAAAGATTTGGCCATGGGGGGATCGACCTCCGGCGGGGCACTCGGAGTCGCCAAGACAAAATCTTCCTTATACCCGACCGAATGACCCAGTGCTTCCCAAAACGCCGCCATGTCGTCAGCCGTGTGCGTGAAGAAGCCGAGCGTATCGAGGCTCTTGGAACAGGGCAGAACGCCTGCCATCGGGAGCAGGTCGAAGGTCGCCTTGAAGCCCGTCACCCCGCAAAATGAAGCCGGCCGCAGCACCGAACCCGCCGTCTGCGTGCCGATCGCCACCGGCACCATCCCCGCGGCCACCGCGGCCGCTGAGCCACTCGAACTACCGCCCGGTGTGTGGAGCGGATTGCGCGGATTGCGCGTCGGTCCCGGGGTGAAATAGGCGAACGCCGTGCTCACGGTTTTCCCGAGCAACAGCCCGCCCTGCTCGCGAAGCAGGCGAACAATGGCGGCATCCTCGGTCCCGATTCGCCCCCGGTAGAGCGGCGAGCCGTATTCGGTCAAAAGCCCTTTGGTCTCGATGATTTCCTTCACGCCAAACGGAATCTTGGCGAGGGGTCCGTCGCCCGTTGGCGGCTGGGGTTCGATCTGAGCCCAAGCCTGGAGAGTCGGCTCCAACGTTTGAATCCGCTTGAGACAGGCGGGTAATTCTCCGGCCCGATCCGGGCGCGACGCCTGGATCCACTGGGAGAAGGTTTCGAGATGGGGCGTCATGGAGCTTAAGCCTATTTAAAAAGGGGATTGTCACTTCGAGGCCAGCGAAGAATCCACGCCGCCGGGCGCGCCGCCCAGAACGCCTCCGTTCAGGCCCCGTTTAGTTTCGGGTTGAGGGAATCCATTCCTACTGCGTCATAGCCGTTGCGCTTGCACCGCGGCAACTCCGCGTTCGAGCCTTACCCCAATGGTGAACCCACTTTTACGGCCTTACTGGCTGCGTCCGTTTTCGTCCGGCCCATCCCATTGATGCAGTTCACGGCCTCCCTGATCATCATCGCTTTGGCGATCTACTTCCTCGCAAAACAGGCCGAGGTGCGTCTGACGCTATTCGCAGCCGGGCTGGCGCTCGCCACCCTCGCACTCAAACCGTTGGTCGTGTTCGATGTGTTCCTGGCCGAGATGGGAAACGGGAAAACCATCGGCCCCATTTGTTCGGCCATGGGCTACGCGTTTGTCCTTAAGGCCACGGGAAGCGACCGCGTCATGGTGCAACTTTTCCTCGCGCCGGCGCGCAAAGCGCGATGGCTGCTCATTCCGGTCGGGTGCATCACCGGTTTCGTCGCCAATATCGCGATCACCAGCCAGACGGCGGTCGCGGCCGCCGTCGGCCCGATTCTCGTGCCCTTGATGCTGGCCGCCGGCTATGCCCCGGTGGTGGCGATCGCCACGCTCGTGCTCGGCTGCTCGGGCGGCGGCAGTCTCTATAATCCCGGCGACGCCGATCTGGTTGCCATCCACGAATTCAGCCAAGCGCCCATGAAAATGGCCCTGGGCGCGATGCTGTGGCCGCTGCTCGGCGGATTTACCACCGCCGTCGGAGTTTTTGCGTTCCTTAATCGACCGTCAAAGCTCGGGGTCGCAGCTCCGAGTGTTTCCACCGAGGAAGCATCTGTACCCGTTGGCCAACGGTGGAAAGCCCTGCTGCCGCCCCTTCCGCTCATCCTGATCTTTGCGCTGATGCCCGGCGTGCTTTTCTCCACGCCGCCGGCTCCTTTCGCCAAGGGGCTGCCCGTACTCCATGCGATGATCCTCTCGACCATGGTTGTGCTCGTCCTTTGCCGACGCGAAGTCTTGTCGAGTGTGAAGGCCTTTTTCGAGGGCATGGGATACGCCTACGCCCACGTCATCTCGCTCATCGTCACCGCCAGCTGCTTCATCGCGGGGATGACCGAGGTGGGACTGACGGAGCGGCTGGTTCGATTTGCCGCCGTGGGCGGCTGGGCCAGCAAACTTGCCGCCATGTTTTTTCCCGGCGCGCTGGCCGTGCTGAGTGGTTCCGGGATTGGCCCGAGCGTGGCCTTTTCCAAGGCGGTGCTCCCATCCCTGCGACAAATCGATCTGACCGGCGCGCTGGACCTCGGCGTGCTCGCGGCCATCGCGGCCACCTTCGGGCGCACGATGTCACCAGTCGCCGCGGTCGTGATTTTTTCCGCGACCCTCGCCAATGTACCGGTCGCCAAGATTGTCCGGACGACGGCGCTTCCCTTGTTCGCGGGCAGCGGCGTTGCGCTGCTCATCGTGCTGCTGCGCTCGCGATAAGCACGCGTACTCCAAAGCCGACTTCGCCGCCGTTCGCCAGGAAAGCGGCAGTCCGGCCCGATTACTTGGACGCCCAGACTTTGCCGGCAAGCCCCGCTTCGAACAGCGCGTCGAAGACCGCTTTCTGGTTAAAATCACCCTTCACCTGAAACGTCTCGGCGTCCTTGGCCGCAGTCGTACCGGTCACCCCGGGAACTTGGGACAAGGCCTTGTTCACGGCGGTGACGCACGATTTGCAGCACAAATGCACGCCGGCGACTTCCACGCCCTGCACCTTCGCATCCGTGGCGCCAGTCGCGGCGACAACTTTGATGGCGGGATCACTGGAGGCCCCAAAATAGCCGGCCGCCACGAGCGCATTGACCGCCTTTTGCACCGTCGCTTTGTCGGGCGCAGTCAAGACCACGGTGTCGCTATCCTTGTCGGACTCGGCGACAGCACCGCTCACCGGGGAGATCGCCCGCTCCACCCCATGAACGCAACTATCACAGCAAAGGTGAACGTTGGTCAGCTTGACGGAAACATCAGCGGCGAAGGCCGTGGAGCCAAGAACGAGCGAGGCGACGAGGCCAGCAAGGGAAACGGCAGTTTTGGGTTTCATAAGGAACGAGGGGTGCGGGGCCTGACGCTTGGGGTGGACAGAAGGTTCGGGTGAACCGGCCGCGCGATGGTTCACTCGCGGCACCGAACGCCCACCCTGGACGATAAAAATGAAAAAGGCGAAACGCCGAAAAGCGTTTCGCCTGGAAGAATGGGCTGATTCAGCCGCGCCGATTAGTACCGGCTACCGCCGCCGCCGCCGCGCTCGCTGAAGCCGCCGCCCGCACCGCGGCCGCCGCCTTCAGTCTTCGGACGGGCTTCGCTCACACTCAAAGCGCGGCCGTCGAGTTCGACGCCGTTCATCTTTTCGATGGCGAGCTTGCTCTCCTGCTCGGTGCCAAGCGTCACGAAGGCGAAGCCACGCGGACGGCCCGTCTCGCGATCGCTCGCGACGTAAACGTCGGTCACGGTGCCGAACTGACCAAAGGTCGTACGGAGAATTTCTTCGGTGGTGTTGAATGACATGTTACCAACATAGAGTTTGGAATTCATGGTGATGATTTTCGTATCCTTCGTCCGCTGTCAGCCTGTTCCCGGAAATCGGGTTTCGAATCATCACACGAACTAAACGCTCACCTGAAGACTCACCAGCCACTGTCATCTAACGCTATCTACGAGCCGCCAACCTCGGGGGTATGGCGCCAAACGCAAGCTGCATCGCGAAATACTTATGCCGCAAGAGATGCGCATGACTGCACAAAAAACGCCGAGTACGCCACGGCCATTCCGCATAGACTGGGTCAGTCTTATGAAGAACCCTTTGGATCAGCTGCATTTCGCCGGTTCGCATGAACCGCTGAATCAGTACCCAGGTTACCCCGGAATTCCGGATTTCACTGCAATCCAGTCGGCGCTTTGCGATGGGGCGACCGACTAACCAAGATCCCACTCCCCATCGGAATCATCCCCGCTCCGCGAAGAGCTCATTACTATGAAAACAAGAATCATCTGCGCCGCCGCCATCGTCGGCCTGCTCGCCGCCACCGCGACCGCCCAGACCACCCCTGCCCCCAAAACATCCGGCTCGAACCCGGCGGTTCGCATGCCCACGTACCATGTTCGGGCCGACATTCCCACGGCTATACATATTGTCGAGCCGCGGCTCCAAAAGGACTACGCCGGCCTGCAGGTCGAGATGAAATTCACGGTCGATAAGGAAGGAAAAGCCTACAACATCGGGACCCACCAAAACGTGGATCCCAATCTCGTCGTGCAGCTCACCGCCATGCTTCGCGAGTGGAAATTCGATCCGGCGCGCGACGAAGCGAACAACGCCATTGAGCGGACGGTCATCCTCCCCGTGATTATCGATGAGCCGGTCGGCACGACTCCGAAAGCGGCCAGTGTAGCTGCCACTCCGGCTCCGGCGCCCGTCAAAGCGAAAGCCACCACCCGGAAGGATCCGGTGGTGACCATGAATGCCTACCACGTCCGGGCCGATATCCCAACGGCCGTTGAGGTGATCGTTCCGAGGATTTCCACCAACTACTCGGGAAAAACGGTCGAATTGAAATTCATCGTCGATACGACCGGTCATCCCTACAATGTTTCGGCGACTGATATGTCCGTCGACCCCAGCCTCGTGACGCAACTTTGGTCGGCAGTCGGCGCCTGGCGCTTTGATCCGGCGCGCGACCCCGCCGGCACGGCCATCGAGCGCAAGGTCATCCTTCCGCTCGTAGTCGACTGAAGCACGCGGATCTTTTCCGCCTTTTCCTCCGCGGGTAAACGTGTTTTCCGCGGAGTCGCAGGGCAGATGTAACAAGCGCCGGTCCCGGACCGGCGCTTTTAATTTGCACCGATATCCGATCCGCCACGCCTACGGCGGATATCGCTTTTGTGCGCTGCGCGGCACATGCGTGAACCATCGACAGCCGGCCTGATTATGGTTATGACTTCGGCCCGGCCAACGCCCAAGCATTGGCCAGTTCCCCTGCGTTCACCCATGAATATCCTTCGCCCGACTAGGCCCTTCCTTTCCTTGCTCCTCGCGTTGCCGCTGTCGGCGGCGGACGCGATTTCACCGACCGGGGTTCCGCCCGCGCCGACCCTCGAGGCGATGCGCGCACTGGGCCTGCCGGAAACCGTGGCGCCAGACTCCAAGGTAACGCAACTGGCCAATGGCTTCGCGTTCACCGAAGGCGCGACGTGTGCGCCCAATGGCGACGTCTATTTCGTTGATCAACCTAACGACAAAATCCTCCGCTGGGATGTCACGGCGAACAGCCTGAGCACTTTCCTCAATCCGTCCGGCCACTCGAACGGCCAGTACTTTGACGCCAAAGGAAATCTCATCGCGTGTGCCGATGAGAAAAATGAGCTGTGGTCGATCGCTCCGGATGCCACGCATACCGTCCTCATCTCGCCCGCCGGTTATGACGGCAAATCCCTTGATGGGCCCAACGACGTCTGGGTGCGACCCGACGGCGGCATGTACATCACGGACCCGATCTACGGACGCAAATGGTGGGATCCGGCAGTAAAACGACCGTCTCAGCCCGTCCGCGCCGTCTATTTTTTCAACCCCGGCAACAAGGCACTTAACCGGGTCGCCGAATTCACCATGCCCAACGGCATTATCGGCACACCGGACGGCCAGACGCTCTTCGTCGCCGATATCAACGCACGGCAAATCTGGCGCTTTGCGATCCAGCCGGACGGATCTCTCACCGGCCGCCGTTTGGTCTGCAACTTCGGCTCCGACGGGATGACGCTCGACGCCAAAGGCAATCTCTACCTCTCCGCGAACGTCGGGGGCGGTCGCGGCGGCCCGTCCCTGCCTGGCGTCACCGTGGTCAATGGCGACTCGGGCAAACTCCTCGGCTTCATTCCGACGCCGGAACAACCGGCCAACCTGTGCTTTGCCGGAAAGAATCACGACACTCTCTACATCACCGCCCGCACCGGTTTCTACATGATCCCAACTCGGGTCAAAGGCGCGAACCCGGCGAAATAGTGTCCCGGCACTATCAGCCGACGCCGCACCTCGGCATCGAACGACGTGCCCTTTCTTTTGGGCGATGGGGCTCCTGACTCACGAGGTCAACGCGCCCTCCGAAACGAGCCCACGTCAGCCCGCGCGCAACTCTCGATTAGCCGGGCGGCCAACACTTCCCACCGTGCCTTTAGCGCACTACTCCCGCTTCAGGCGGGCCAGTGCTGCTGCAATTTGGCGCGGAGGAACCGCACGCTCTCGACGAGTTCGTCCATGCCGTTCACGCCGTCCTCGATGCTCACCCAGCTGTCGAAACCGACGCTGCGCAGTTCGCGGAAGATCGCGTCGTAGTCGTTCAGTCCCTTCCCGATGGTTCCGTGGCGCAACCGGCGCGCGTAGCCCTCGGCCCCCCCTTCCTCGCGACGCAAATCCTCCAAGGTGCCCTCCACCAGTGTGCGGTCACTGGCGTGCATCGTGACGACACGCGACTTGACGCGCCGGAGCAATTCGAGCGGGTCGTCGCCCGCGAGAAACGCGTTGCTCGGATCGTAGTTCACGCCAAAGCGCGGATGCCGGATGCGATCCACCAGCTCGCAGAAAACATCCATCTTTTGCGCAAACTCGGGGTAACTCCAGAAATCGTCCTTGTAGTGGTTTTCCAGGATAAGGGTGACGTCGCAGGCTTCCGCCTCGGGCAAACAGGCCTCGATACTGGCGGCCACGAAGGAGAGACCGGACTCGCGGGTGAGGTCCGGACGACGCTGGCCCGACAACACCCGGCAATACTTCGCGCCCAGCGTGGCGGCCATGCGGATCCAGTTTTTTTCCTTTTCGATTTCGCGCCGGCGAAAATCCAGATCCGGATGAGAAAAATCCGGCGAGCAGCACAGCATCGGGATGACGAGGCCCTGCTCTTCCACCATGCGGCGGGCCGCCGGCCAGCGCGATTCGTCGGCCAGCTCGAGAAAGCCGCTGTAATATTCCAAGCCATCGAGCCGAAGCGGCGTGGCGAGATCGACCCATTGGCGCAGGGTCATCGAGCCGTCACGACAGAGCGCCTTCATGAAGGCTTTGGGAAAGGCCGCGAGCTTGGGCATGGCAATCGGAGGAGTTGAGGATGGCAGCAGTCAAAAAGACGCCATCATTTCGAAATTCTTTTGTCCGGATTCCGGCCAAAGATGCTAAATTGCTCCAGTTCGACGACCGAACCGGTAATCGGACGTGATTCGTCGCCCAGCCAATAGACGGCGGCAGACGCAATTTCCTCGGGCAGGATCAATCGGCCAAAGGGGGCAAATTGCGGCGGCACCTTTTCGGGCCAGTCCGACGGCATGCCGTGCTCGATCTGGTGGTGATATTCACGCGTCGTCAGCACCCAACCGACATTCAGGTGATTGAACCGCACGTGGTCGGCGCCATGCGCATTGGCAAGATTGCGCGACATGGTCTGGATCGCGCCTTTCGACATGCTGTAGGCCAGCAACGCCGGCTGGCCGCTGTAGGCATTAATGGAACCGATGGTGACGACGGAACCTTCACTCGCCTTGAGGTGCGGGAACGCGGCCTGGATGAGAAAAAGCGGGGCGCGAACATTCACCGCAATCATCCGATCGAAAAACGCCACGTCGGTCGTCTCCAACGTGCTCCGCGCCACGATGCCGGCGTTGTTGACCAGCCCATCGATCCGCCCAAAGGCCTTCAACGCCGCTGCAACAATCCGCGATCCGCAGGTTGGATCCACCAGATCATCCAGATGCAATGAGGCACTCGCGCCGAGTTTGGCGACGACCGCCTCGCCGTCCTTGCGCTCAATGCCATGAATGAGCACCTGCGCGCCCTCGGCGACCGCCCGCTCGGCGATGGCCTGACCGATGCCGGAAGTACCCCCGGTGACGATAATGACTTTGTTCTTTAGGCGCATGATCAGGTCGGGGGAAAAAGGGTTGAGTTAAAATCGGCGGACATCGGGGCTCGTACCTGTGTTGCCAAGCTCATCCCGGAAAATCCACGCAAAAACACCCCTCACCTGATCCGATCATCAGGCACCGGGCGGATTTCGCGCTGGCGGATTGGGCCCGCCCTCTTGGGGCGACTCCGGAAGCGGCCTATGTCGCCTTCTGGAAATTTGGCACGAGGAAGGGCGCGCGGCCCTCGCGCTTCATCAGCAGGCTGCGATTCGCGGCCTCCACAATCTTGGACTCCTGTCCGACGATTTTTTCCTTCGCCCCATCAATCGCCAGCAACGGCCCGAGTCTGGTCTTGGTGACCTCCCCGTTGACGTCGTTCGCCTTGAGATGCTCGAGGCATCGCCCGAAGGCCTCCTGCGTGGGTTCATTCGACCGGATCGCCTCGCCGATTTCGCTGTTTGAGCACTCCGCTCCCAGCAGGTGCGAGATATTGCCCAGGTGGCAGAGCGACGTGGAAAGATGGCTTTCGATGAGCGCACCATCAATCACCTTTCGATCCCGCACCGCCTTCACAAAGCTGGTGCGGTGCACGTTTGAGATATTGCCGGCGTTGGCCAGGAACTGGAGTTTCTTGTTGTCGTTGTCGTACAGGGTCACGTTACCGCCCTCCGACACGTGGGCATAGCCGCCTTCGCACTGCAGGATTACGCCGACCTGGGCCGCGCGATAGCGACCCATCGCCCGCATCCCGGCCTTCATCGGCAGCCCGCGGACCTCGAAAATCAGCGGAGCTTTCTCATAGTGATAGACGGAAATCAGCGTGTTGGGTGTTTCGGCATCGTCCTGGTAACCGAAGCGTCCGCCCACGCTCATCACGGAGGGCGGCAGTCCCGGCTCACCGAGCATCCATCGCGCCACGTCCATCTGGTGGATCCCCTGGTTGGAAATATCGCCGCCGCCGTAATTCCAGAACCAATGCCAGTCGTAGTGGACCGAACCCCGCGATCCGTTGCGACGGGGAGGCGTCAGTGCCGCCGGCCCGGTCCAGAGATCGTAGTCCACGGTCGCCGGCACCGGTTGCGGACCGACGGTCTGGCCAATGTTGTCACGCAGCTTGTAGCACAGGCCGCGGGCCCACTGGATCTTTCCCAGTTTTCCTGCCCGCACGTAGGCGATGGCTTCCTTGATGTCGGCCGACGAACGATTCTGGGTGCCGGCCATCGCGACCCGATTCGGGTAGCGCTTGGCCGCCTCCACCGCCTGCCGACCTTCCCAAATATTGTGCGAAAGCGGTTTTTCGACGTAGACATCCTTGCCGGCCTGCAACGCCCAGATCGTCATCAACGAGTGCCAGTGGTTGGGGGTCGCGATCACCACTGCGTCGATGCCTTGGTCCTCGAGCAGTTTTCGATAATCGCGATACGCCGACACCTTGATTCCTTTTCCGGCCGCTTCCTGCACGCATTTATTGAGCACCGCTTCGTCAGCATCACACAGCGCGACCAATTTTGCCCCCGGCAGGTCGAAATACGTCCGCATGTGGCTGCCGCCCTGGCCATTGATTCCGACCACGCCGATGCGGATGTCGCCATTGGCACTGCCGCCGGCGAGCGCTGCGCTCAGGCGGCGGCCGGTGAGCAGACCGACCGCGCCGGCGGCGAGGGAAGCTTTGAGGAAATCCTTACGAGTCCAATTTTTCATGACGAGGAGTTCTGCGGCATAATGCCATGGTTGGTCCCGGCGCGCCCCACTGGGCCACGGCCGGATACGTTGGCTTCATGCTGCCCACCTCCGACGGGAAGATCAACCTGCCCCAGCCCCAACGCCTTCCTTAACGAGCGTCAGAACCCGGCTTCCTAGTCCCTATTTTAACCTCTGATGCGCTGGGAATCGCGCTGAAACCGATCATGCCGGCCGCAGCACCGCTTTCACAATTTCACCCGCGTGCATTTTCTCGAACGCTTCGTGCCACGACTCCAATCCCCAGATTCCGCCGAGGATTGGCCGGACGTCGAGTTGGCCCGACCCCAGCATCGCCAAAACGCGTTCCCACACGGGCCAGTTGTGGCTGAAGCTACCTTGGAGTGTGACATTCTTTTGGACGAGCGGATCGAGTGAGAAACCCAGCGGCTGAGGGCCCCAGCCCACTTTCGTAATCCAGCCCGCCGGTCGCACCAGTTCCATCGCAGTTTTCAAGGCCGCCGAGGCACCCGCCGCGTCCACCACTCCATCGGCACCCAAGCCGTCGCGCGCGTTGGCCCAAGCCGCCGCATCGCCGACGATCACGTCGCAGCCGTAGGCCTTGGCCTTTTCCAAACGAACGCGATCGCGCTCCAGCCCCACAAGGGCGACCTCGGCTCCGGCCAGCCGCGCCATCGCGGCGCACAGAATGCCGATCGGGCCAGGGCCAAGCACCACGACCCGATCGCCCGGGTGAATGCGGGCGTTGTTGATGACCGCGTTGTAGGCGACGCAGCAAGGCTCCGTCAGCGCCGCATGCTCCATCGCCAGTCCGCGCGGCACGGCATGAAGGCAACGCGCCGGCACACGCACAAAGCGGGTCATCGCCCCATCCACTCCATAGCCAAAGCCCCGCCGCGTCGGATCCAGATTGTAGAGCCCGGCCCGACTCAGCGGACTGTTGGCGTCGATCACCGCG
>CANJNJ010000058.1 GCA_947474995.1 Opitutaceae bacterium
CGGGCTGGGCGGACAAACTCGAGTATGTCGCGCCGGGCCGCCAGGTCCGGCCGCTTGGCGTCGTGGGCCAGGTCATTCCCTGGAATTTTCCGCTCCTGATGCTCGCGTGGAAAATCGCGCCGGCCCTGGCGATGGGCAACTGCGTCGTGCTCAAGCCGGCCGAGACCACCAGCATCACTTGCCTCAAGCTGGCCGGGTTGCTGCAGGACGCCGGGCTGCCGCCGGGCGTCGTGAACTTTGTCAGCGGCGCGGGCGAAACGGGCGCGGCCGTGATGGCGCACCCGCTGGCGGCGAAGGTCGCTTTCACGGGCTCGACCGAAGTGGGCAAGAGCATCATGCGCTCGCTGGCTGGCACCGAGAAAAAGATGACGATGGAACTCGGCGGCAAGGCGGCGAACATCGTGTTCGACGACGCGCCGATCGACCAGGCCGTCGAGGGCATCATCAACGGAATTTTCTTCAACCAGGGCCACGTCTGCTGCGCCGGCTCGCGCCTGCTGGTGCATGAACCGGTGGCCGACCGCGTGATCGCGAAACTGAAGAACCGAATCAAGGTGCTGCGCGTGGGCGACCCGATGGATAAGAACACGGACGTCGGCGCCATCAATTCCCGGGACCAACTCGAGAAGATCGAGGAGTTGGTGGCGAGCGGGGTGAAAGAGGGCGGGGAGATCTTTCAATCCTCGTGCCGGCTGCCGCCGAAAGGCTTTTATTTCCGCCCCACGATTTTCAGCGGCGTGACGATGAGCCATCGGATCGCGCGGGAGGAAATTTTCGGCCCGGTCTTGAGCATCCTGACTTTCCGCACGGTCGACGAGGCGATCGAGAAGGCCAACAACACCGCCTACGGCCTCAGCGCCGGCGTCTGGACCGACAAGGGTTCGCGCATCCTCAAGATGAGTGTGGAGCTGAAAGCCGGTGTCGTCTGGGCCAACACCTACAATAAATTCGACCCGACCTCGCCCTTCGGCGGCTACAAGGAGAGCGGCTTTGGGCGGGAGGGTGGTCGGCAAGGACTTCTTGATTACGCCGCTTTCGTTTAAGGTTTAAAGTTTAACGCCCAAGCTTCCCGAACCTTACCCTTTAAACCTTACCCCTTATACGCGCCGCCGGTATGAAACGCCTTCCCATCACCAAGACTCCCAAGCCGTACGTTGGCGGCGCCTTTATCCGATCGGAGAGCGGCCGCACCTTTCCCCTTCGCGATGCAGCGGGAAATTTTTTTGCCAACATGCCCCAGTGCACGCGCAAGGATTTGCGCAACGCGACCGAGGCCGCGGCGAAGGCTGGCCCGGGCTGGGCGAAGCGCACCGCCTACAACCGCGGGCAAATCCTGTACCGCCTCGGCGAAATGCTCGAGGCGCGCCGTGCGGAGATGAACGAGACGCTCGTGAAATTCGGCGCGACGAAGCGCGCCGCGGCGAAAGAGACGGCCGTGAGTATCGACCGGCTGATTTATTACGCCGGCTGGGCGGACAAATACGAGCAGGTGCTCGGCAACGTGAACCCGGTGGCGTCGCCGCATTTCAACTTCACGGTCACCGAACCCATGGGCGTCATTGGCGTCATCGCGCCCGATGCGCCGCCGCTGCTGGGGCTGGTCTCGCTCTTTGCCCCGGTCATCGTCAGCGGCAACACAGTCGTGGCGCTCGCCTCCGAAAAAACACCCTATCCGGCGATCTTGTTGGGCGAAATGCTGGCGACCAGCGATCTGCCGGGCGGCGTCGTCAACCTCCTGACCGGCTTCCGCAAGGAATTCGTGCCGACCTTTGCGACGCACACCCACCTGCGCGGCATCAGCGCCGTGGCCGGCGCCGACGATCGCAAGGCCATCCGCCTCGGCGCGGCGGAAAGCATCAAGCGGGTGCACTTCACCGACCACGAGACGGCGGGCTGGTTTGACGGCAGCGCGCAGAGCCTGTACGCGATCCGCGATTTTCTCGAGAGCAAGACCACCTGGCATCCCATTGGCGCATGATCTTTCGTCCCTCTCGTCCTTTCCGTCCCTTGGCCACGCTGGTTGCGGTGCTTTTTTTTGTGCCGACCTGGGCCCAAATCCCGCCCTCGCCTGAAGCCCTGCGCGCCCAGCAGCTCGTCGCGAGCCCGGCATTTCGCGCGACCGTCGCGAGCTTCGATCGCGACTTCGATCGCTTCGTCGCGGAGTTGATCCAATTAACCGAGATTCCCTCGCCACCGTTTGGCGAGTTCGCGCGCGGCGAGGCCTTTCGGAAACTGCTGATCGACGCCGGCCTCGAGGGCGTTGAGACCGATGCCGAGGGTAACGTGCTCGGCCTGCGGCGTGGGCGTAATCCCGCCGCCCCGCTGCTCGCCGTCGCCGCGCACCTCGACACCGTGTTTCCCGAGGGCACTGATGTGAAGGTGAAGCGCGTCGGCACCACGTTGCGGGCGCCGGGCGTCGGCGACGACACCCGCGGGCTCGCCTTTCTGCTCTCCTTCATCCGCTCGCTCCGTGACGCCAAATTCGAGACCGAGGGCGATATCCTGTTCGTTGGCAATGTGGGCGAAGAGGGCACGGGCGATCTGCGCGGCATCCGCTATTTGTTTTCGAAGAGTCCGTGGAAAAGCCGCATCGCGCGTTTCATTACCGTTGACGGCGGCAACCTCGATGTCGTGGCCAATTCCGGCCTCGGCAGCCTCCGCTACAAGGTCACGTTCAAGGGACCGGGCGGCCACAGTTGGGGCGCCTTTGGCCTGGTGAGCCCGGCGTTCGCCATGGGCGAAGCCATGGCGCGGCTCGGGCAGCTCAAGGTGGCGAAAAGCCCGAAGGTCTCCTACAACGTCGGCGTCGTGTCGGGCGGCACCTCGGTGAACTCGATCCCGTTTGAAACGGCGATGGAGATCGACATGCGCGCCGTCGATCCGGCGGCGCTCAAGGACGTGGATGCCAAGTTCAAGAAGATCGTCGCCGAGGCGGTGGACGTCGAAAATCGGACGCGCTCGATCGCCAACGGAAAAATCACCGTCGACCTCAAGTTGATCGGCGACCGCCCCTCCGGCACGACCTCTCCGAACACGGCCGAACTCCGACAGCTGGCCGCAACCATGGCCGTTTTCGACAAGGTGCCGGTGTGGGAAACGAGCAGCACGGACGCGAACATCCCGATTGGCCTGGGCATCCCGGCCTTTGCCATTGGGCGGAGTTCTGGCGGCAAGAGCGGACGCGGCCACTCGCTCGACGAATGGACGGACGTGGAAAAAACGCAGGCGGTGAAGGATTTCGAAGTGACCGCCGCGCAGATTCTCTCCGTGGCCGCCGTGCCGTGAGGATCTGGCCACTTGCACGCTTACCACTGCCGCTGATCGCGCCAGGTGGGCCGGGCACTTCGTGCGCGGCCAAGTGTTGGAACCGATCGTAGGTTCGATGGCCGCGCGCGGAGCCCATTCGACCAGCTCCGGGACTTGAACCTGTCGCGAGGCGCCCGGCCCACCCTAAAACGTGCCATCAGTCTCGTTGTCTCCGCAGGAACCGCGCGATCTCCCTCGCCGTTGGCATCGCCGGCGCCGTGCCAAACTTCGTCACCGAGAGCGCTGCTACGGCATTGGCGAATCTGGCCGCCCGGCCAGAATCGCCCTCGAAGCGAACCAGCCCCGCCGCAAATCCGCCCACGAACGCATCGCCCGCCCCGGTGGTGTCGACCACCTTAATGCCGGCGTGACCGGCGATGATTTCGAAGTCTTTGGGTTGTGAAACCAGGCAGCCCCGGGCCCCGAGCGTGACGATAACCGTTGGAACGCCAAGCGAGCGACAGAGCTCGTGCAGTTGCTCCGGCTGCAGGCGGTGTAATTTCTTTTCCGTCAGCAGTCCGGGCCGCCGGTGGTTCACGAGCGAAACAAATTCCGGCTCATTCGGAATCAGCACATCGACGTTCACAAGCAGCCGCGGATCGAAGTCGGCCCGCATCGGCGCCGGATTCAGCACCGTGACGACCCCGGCGCGGCGGGCCAGCCGCAGGACGTGCGCGGTCGTGGCCAGGTTGGATTCAAGCTGCGTGACGACGACGTGCGCCCGGTTAATCAGCCGCACGTCAATGTCGCCGCGAGCGAGGAACGCATTCGCGCCCAACGCGACGATGATTTCGTTTTGGCCGGCGCGATTGACGAGAATGCCGGCTGTTCCCGTCGCATGCCGCGGCTTCGCGATCAAGTGGGTGAATATCTTTTCGCGCCGATGAAACCGCCGGCCGTCTGCTGCAAACCCATCGGCCCCCACGGCGCCGATAAACCCGACCGCCGCACCGGCCCGGGCCGCCGCCACGGCCTGGTTCGATCCCTTGCCGCCCGGCCCGGCGGCGAATCGGCCGATCACCGTTTCACCCGGTTGGGGAAATTCGGCACAACGCCACGTGAGATCCTGCACATAGCTGCCAACGACGACGACCGATGGGTTCATGGGTGGTGGAGTGGATGCCCCGCCGCTCGCTTTGGATTGCAGAGCCTGGGGATGGGCCGGGCGCTCCGCGCGCGGCCATCGAACGTGAGGACGTTGCCAAAACTTTGGCCGCGCGTGGAGCGCCCGGCCCACCGACGAGGCGCAGAAAGTTTGGTTGGGACGCTCACCGCCGCGAAACTAGGTGCCGCCGGCGGCGGCGCAAACCAGTTCCCGCTTGCGTGCGACCGGCTTTTCCGCGCCCGATGGGACCGGCGTTCCATGATCGAAGCCCGCAACCTCACCAAGACGTTTCGCGACCGAAAGCGCGGCGAGATTCACGCGGCGGACGATATTTCGTTCCGGGTCCTGCCCGGCCAGATTTACGGGCTGCTCGGGGCGAATGGCGCGGGCAAGACCACGACGATGCGGCTGCTCGCGACCTTGCTGCGTCCGACCCGCGGCACGGCGGTGGTCGCAGGGTTTGACGTCTGCGCCGCGCCGGAAAAAGTGCGGGCCAACATTGGCTTTCTGGCAGCCAGCACCGCCCTCTATGGCCGGCTCACGGCGCGCGAGACGATCGCCTATTTTGGGCAACTCAACGGGCTGAAGGACGCGGAAATCAAGGCACGCACGCAGCGGCTCGCGGATGAACTCGACATGGGTGAATTCCTCGACCGCCGGTGCGAGAAATTTTCAACCGGGATGAAACAGAAGACCTCCATCGCGCGGACGCTCATCCACGATCCGGCCGCGATGGTGTTCGACGAGCCGACCGTCGGGCTCGATGTGATGGCCGCGCGGACCATCGTCCGCTTTGTCCGCGACTGCCGGGCCCGCGGCAAGACCGTGATTTATTCCACGCACGTGATGAGTGAGGTGGAAAAATTGTGCGATGTCATCGGCATTATCCACGGCGGGCGCCTGCTGGCCGAGGGATCGCTGGCTGACCTTCGGACGCGCTACCGCGAGCAGGACATGGAGGAAATTTTTGTGCGGGCCGTGGGCGGAGAACCGGCCGCCGCCAGCCCGGGAGGACGTTCCTGATGAAGTGGCGCAACATCGCGACGATCTATTTCAAGGAGCTGCGCGACTTGCTGCGCGACCGGCGGACCGTGATTTCGATGATTGTGGTGCCGACGTTGATCATGCCGGGCCTGATGCTGGTGGTCGGGCTGATCTCTTACCGCATCGTCAATGAGGCCCGATCAACGGTCCCGACCATCATGGTGATCGGCGGCGATGATTCGCCCTTGGCCCGGGGCGCGCTGGCGGCGGTGGGCAAGGTCGCGATCGTGCCGAACACGTCGGATTGGAAGCAGCGCATCGCGGACAAAAAGGTGCGGGCGGTGGTGGAATTTCCCGCCGGCTTCGACGCGGCGCTCAAGAACGGCGAGCCCGCGGCGATCAAGATCTACCATTACGAGGGCGAACTCCGCTCCACCTTCGCGGTGAACGAAGTGCGGCGCTTCTTCACGGACTATCTGGATCAGGTTGTCGCGGCGCGGCTCGCGGGCCGCGGGCTGCCGGCAGGATTTGTCCGGCCGTTTGAAGTCCGGGCGGAAAATGTCGCGCCGCCCGAAAAAGTCGGCGGCAACGTTATCGGCGGGATTATCCCTTATTTTTTCCTCCTGCTGAGCTTCACCGGCGCGATGTACCCCGCGATGGATTTGACCGCGGGCGAAAAGGAGCGGGGGACGATGGAGATGATTCTCTGCAGTCCGGTCGCGCGCGTTGATCTCGTGCTGGGGAAATTTTTCATGGTGCTCACGGCGTCGCTCACGACGGTCGTCTGCTCACTTTTGTCCATGGGCTGCACCTTTCTCGCCGGAGGAGCGTTGTTGAATAATGCGCTGGGTGACGGCGCGGGCGGAGTGACCCGCGCGGTGACATTGCCGACGCTTGATCCACTCGGAGTGCTCGCCGTCATCGGGATGGTGGTGCCGATGGCGGTCTTGTTCTCGGCGGTGCTCCTGACGGTTTCGCTTTTCGCGAAGAGCTTCAAGGAGGCCCAGACGTACGTGTCCCCGCTTGTGATCCTCATCATTCTGCCCGCTGTGGTGGGCATGCTGCCCGGCGTGGAGCTGAATGCGCGCCTCGCCCTAGTCCCGATTCTCAATGTCTCGCTCGTGAGCAAGGAACTCGTGTCGGGCGTGTGGCATTGGAACTACCTCGGGCTCATCTTCGGCTCCACCTGCGTCTACGCGGGCGTGGCGCTCGCGCTGGCCGTGAAGATGTTTAATCGCGAGGACGTGATTTTTCGCACGTAAAAAAAGTTCGAACCCGGGAGTTGTCGGGTAAACGTGAGGTAAATACCCCCGGTACCCGTAGCGGGTCGGGAGCAAAAAGACTATGGTGGCGTCAGCAAGCACACGCACTATGAACACCTCCATCACGTTTCCTCCCGCGGCCCCGGCTCTGAAACTGGTTCGGTCTTCTTCCGAAAAGTGGGCGGCTACTCTCGCCGAGGAACGGCGGCGGCTGCAGGAGGACCACGAGGCTTTGCGCGAGCGCGAAGCCAATCTCCGCGATTACGAGACGCGCCTCCGCGTCCTCCAGGCCGAAATCGAGGCGACCCGTCAAGGCGCGCCGGCGCCCACTGCCGTTGGGCCGATCGCGAGCACGGCGCACCCGTTTCGGCGACCGTCGAGCTGCGCCCCTTTCGCCGATGAAACCGCCCTGGCCGCCGCCTGGGAAAAACTGCACCGCGCCCGGGAACTGCTCGAGGTTGAGCAAGGCCACGTGCGCGATGAGCGCGGCATGATTCGCGATCAGCGGGAGGCGAAGAAGGCGCAGGAAGAGGCCTGGGCGCAGCGCGAAGCCCGCCTGGCAGAGCGTGAGGCGCTGATGGCCGAAGCCATGGCGGCCCAGCCCGTCGCGAGCGAGCACACCCTATCCGCCGTCACGCGCCTCACCCGTGCGCCGTTCGAAATGGCCTGGTCGGCGATCCGGGGTAAGAAGTAGCGCCGGTCGGTGGGCCGCGCCCGGAGTGCCCGGCCCACCCGGTACGAGTGCCAAACCGGTTGATGGAAAATATCCGCTTGCACCGCGGGCCGCACTTGCCCATTTCGGTCGCCCAATGAATTCATCCGTCCGCATGGCCGTTTCCGCCTCCGTCGTCATGACGGCGGGCAAACGTGCACGCTGGCACGGGTCGGCTCGGCGACGATAGTGAAACGCTGAAACAAGCGTGTGGCAGCAAGCCACAATTTTCCCCCGCCGAGCCCGACTCCTCCGAGTCGGGCTTTTTGTTTTCCACCCGCCCACCCACCTCCCCATGACCACCCTCGCTCCTCCCGCTCATCCACCACCGCCTTCTTCGCCGCTCGATTTACCCGCCGTCGCCTTCTTTGGGCGCTCGCTCGCCGAGTATACCCAGTTCTTCGACCTCGACGTGCCGGCGCTGCGGGGTCGCGACGTCCTCGACGTCGCGGGGGGTCCGTCGTCGTTTGCGGCGGAGGCGTGCGCGCGCCGCATTAACGCGGTGGCCGTCGACCCGCTTTACGGCAGGGCGTCCGCGGACCTTGCTGCGCGGGTCACGGCTGATTACCGCCGCATGTTCGCCCAGATTCGGTCGAAGCCCTCGTTGTTTCGCCTGAATGGTTCGGGGCGGCCGACGCGGGGTGACGGTCTCGCGGCGCCGGGCTTTCCTTCCTTTGGCGCCGCCGAGGCGGATCGCCGTGGGGCGGCCGGGCGGTTTCTTGCGGACTACGAGACCAATTATCTCTACGGCCGTTACGTCGGCGGCACGCTGCCGCGGCTGCCGTTCTTCGACGGCACCTTCGATCTCGTGCTGTGTGCCCACCTGCTCTTCACCTACGCGGCGCGCTTCGATTTCGACTGGCACGTCGCGGCCTGTCGCGAGCTCGTCCGTGTCAGTGCGGGTGAAGTGCGGATTCATCCGCTCTGTGGCACCGATGGTCGGCCGTATTCGGGTCTGGCCCGGCTGCGAAAGGAACTGCGCGTCTCCGGCATCAAGTCCGAGGTGGTCGCGGTGGACTACGAGTTCTTCGTGGGCAGCACGTCCATGCTCGTGCTGCGGAGAAACGCGCCATGAGCCACGCGACGGGCATTGCCACGACTCCGCCGCCGCCGTACTACGCCGTGATTTTCACGGCGAAGCGGACGGCGGTCGATCACGGCTACGGCGAAATGGCCGCCAAGATGGTCGATCTCGGTTCGCGCTATGACGGTTTCCTGGGCATCGAGAGCGTGCGGGGCGCCGATGGCGTCGGCATCACCGTGAGCTATTGGCGGGATGAAGCCGCGATTCTCGCGTGGAAACGCGACACCGAGCACCAGAAGGCGCAGCGCGGCGGCCGCGCCGCCTGGTATGAGCGCTTCGAAGTGCGCATCGCCAAAGTCGAGCGCGCTTACGGATTTGCCCGCGAGCCCGCGACCTGAAACGTTGCCGGCATGTATCCGCAGCATGTCATCGCCCGCAAGCGGGACGGCCATGCCCTGACGGGGGACGAGATTAAATATTTCGTGCGCGGCGCGACCGACGGCTCCTGGGCCGACTACCAGCTCAGCGCGATGCTGATGGCGATTTTTCTGCGCGGCATGACCGCGGTGGAGACCGCGGCACTCACCGATGCCATGATGCGGTCGGGCTCCGTCGCGGATCTGGGCGCGATCCAGCGCCCCAAGGCGGACAAGCATTCGACCGGCGGCGTGGGCGACAAAGTCTCGCTGCCGTTGGCGGCCATGATTGCGGCGTGTGGCGTCGCGGTGCCGATGATCAGTGGCCGCGGGCTCGGTCACAGTGGCGGGACGCTCGACAAGCTGGAATCGATTCCGGGCTTCCGGGTCCGGCTCTCCCTGGAAGAATATCGCAGCCAGGTCGACCGGATTGGGCTATGCTTGATCGGGCAGACCGCGGAACTCGCGCCGGCGGATCGGAAACTGTACGCGTTGCGCGACGTGACGGGGACCATCGAATGCGTGCCCCTGATTTGCGCGAGCATCCTTTCGAAGAAACTGGCCGAAGGCACGGACGTGCTGGTGGGCGACGTGAAGTTTGGTCGCGGCGCTTTCATGCCGGACAAGGCAAAAGCCCGCGAACTGGCGCGGGCGCTGGTCTCGGTTTCGACCTCGATGGGCACGCCGATGCGGGCGATTCTGACCGCGATGGACGAGCCCCTGGGCCGCACGGTGGGAAATGCCCTCGAGGTTGCCGAGTCGATCGATTGCCTCGAAGGCCGTGGCCCCGCGGACACGATGGAGGTGACCTATGCCCTAGGTGAGCAAATGCTCCTGCTGGCGCGGGTCGCCCGGACACCGGCGGAAGCGCGCGAGAAACTCGCGGCGACGATTGCGAGTGGGACGGCGCGGCAAAAGTTCGTGGAGATGGTGATTTACCAGGGTGGCGATGCGCGGGTGGTGGATGAACCGCAACGCCTGCCCCAGGCGAAACTCAAGGTGCCGCTCCTCGCGCCGCGGTCGGGCTTTGTCAGTGATGTCGACGCGCTGGCGGTGGCGCTGGCGGCGCTTCGGCTCGGCGCCGGCCGGACCCGGACCGAGGACAAGGTGGATCACGCCGTCGGCGTGAGCGAGCTCGTCAAGATGGGTGAACCGATCGAAGCGGGCGCGCCGTTGTGCGTGATTCACGCGAACGACGACCCGGCCTTGGCCGAAGCCCGCGCGATGCTGGCGAAGGCCATTGTGGTCGGCGACGCGAAGGGCGTGCCCCCCAAGCTCGTCGACGAAGTGATCGGAGCGTAGCGCCTGGTTGGTCGTTCCGCCTTCAGGCGGAAGGATTGACGCGTTCGGATTCCGCCTAAAGGCGGAACAACCAACCAGCCTAAGCCTTTTCCATCTCCGCCAATTCCCCGGCCGCCTTCTCCCACGCCTCGGTCGCGGTCTGCAACTGGTCGACAATGGTGCTCAGTTCCCGGTTCAAGTGCTGGGCCTTGCCCGGGGAGGTATACGTTTCCGGCGCCTCGAGCTCGGCGGTGAGGGCGTTCTGCTTGGCCTCGAAATTGACCACGGCCTTTTCCAGTTCGCCGACATGCTCGCGAAACTTTCGGATCTCGTTCGGTCGTTTCACCGGGGCCTTGGGCGCGGGCACGGACACGGCCGCCTTGGGACTCGCCGTCTTGGCCTGCACCGGCCGCGCGTCGGAGAGCCCGGCCGTGAGGGCGGCGCGCTCGTTGGCGGCCTTCGACTTATCGAGGAAGTAATCGTAGTCTCCGGCGTAGGCGGTGAGCCGGCCCGAGTGGACGTGGAGAACGTTCTTCGCCAGCTGCCGGATGAAGTGAACGTCGTGGCTGATGAAGATGAACGTGCCCTCGAAGTTGCTCAACGCCGACACCAGCGCGTCGATCGAAGCGATGTCGAGGTGCGTCGTCGGCTCGTCCATCAGGAGCAGATTGGGCGGCTTGACGAGGATGCGCGCCAGCGCGAGGCGGGACTTCTCGCCGCCGGAGAGCACGGACACTTTTTTGTGCACGTCGTCCTTGCGGAAAAGAAACGCGCCGAGGATGGCGCGCGCTTGCTGCTCGGTCAGCTGGTTCTCATTCGTGCGCAGCTCCATCACGTTTTCGAACACGGTGGCGTCGGTGCGCAGGTTGTCGGCGCGGTTTTGGGCGAAGTAGCCAGTGACCACGTTGCTGCCCAGCTCGCGCTTGCCGCCCTGGATCGGAATCACGTCAGCGAGAATCTTGAGCAACGTGGACTTGCCCGCGCCGTTCGGGCCGACGAGCACGATCCGCTGGCCGCGCTCGGCCTCGAAATTGAGATCGCGGTAGACGACGTGGTCGCCGTAGGCCTGCTGGATGCCCGCGAGTTTGATCACCCGCAGGCCGGAACGCGGCGGCTGGGGGAACTTGAAATGGATGCGCTTGAGCTCCTCCTGCGGCTCCTCGACGGCGACCGCTTCGAGCCGCTCGATTTGTTTCTCCTTCGACTTGGCCCGCGAGGCCATCGAGGCCTTGGCGCCGAAACGATCGACGAACTTTTGCAGATGGGCGATTTCGCGCTGCTGGTTCTTGAACGCGGCGGCCTGCTGTTCCTTGCGGGCATCCTTTTCCAGGAGGTAGTCGTCGTAGTTGCCGTGGTAGCGGTTGAGCCGGCCGCTGCGCAGCTCGAGAATGCCGGTGCAGAGCGCGTTGAGGAAGGCGCGATCGTGCGAAATCACCACGAGTCCGCCCGGGTAGCGCGTAAGATAATCCTGGAACCAGAGCAGCGCCTCGAGATCGAGATGGTTGGTCGGTTCGTCGAGGAGGAGCAGGGCCGGCTCGGCGACGAGGAGTCGGGCAATGTGGGCGCGCATCACCCAGCCGCCGGAAAATGTCTTGGCCAGCTTGTCGGCGTCGCCTTCGCGGAACCCGAGGCCGGAGAGGATCTTCTTCGCGCGCGGCTCGAGCGTGTAGTCGATGTCGTAATCGTCGTCCGTATCCGGCATCAGCTTCTTGCCGCTCGTGGCGATGTGGAGAATGGTTTCGTCGCCCGCCGGGGCGCTTTCCTGCGGCAGGAATCCGAAGTCGGCGCCGCGCTCCCACTCAATCGTGCCGTCGTCGGGCGCCTCCTCACCGAGGATGAGGTTGAAGAGCGTGGACTTGCCCGCGCCATTCGGCCCGACCAACCCGTAGCGATCGGTCCGGGCAATAAAGAGCGATACCTCCGCGAAGAGTTCGCGGGTGCCGTAGGACTTGGAGACGTCGGCGATGGTGAGCATCGGAACCGGTCATCACACCCGCGGCCACCCGCCGCGTCAATGGCGTGCTCAACAAAAGTGCCCACCCCCTGTCCGCCCCTTTTCGTTTCCCCAGTCCCTTCCGTCCCTACCCAGCCGCCGTCAACGCGATACAACCGGCCACGGCCACGATCCCGCCTGCAATCGCCCGTCGGCTGGGCCGGTCGCCTTCCAGCCAAAACGCCACGGGAATTGCCAGCAACGGGGCCGTCGCCACGATCGGCAGGACCACGCCCCCGGGCGTCGTGGCCAGCGCCCATTGGTAGCAGCCGACGCCGAAGACCGGTCCCGAGAGGCCGTTCGCGAGCAACCACGAAAATTTGCCTGTCCCTTTGGCGGCATTTGCCTCGTGGGCGTAGGCGATTTCCACCTTCCGCGCGCGAAAGCGCCCAATCAGATGGAGCACCAGAAACCACGCGCTGGTGAAAACGAGGCCCGCGAGAATGCGCTGATAAGCGCTGGTGAGGCCGAAGGTGGCGTTATGCGCGGCTTCGCCCGCGGCCTCGGCGACGTTCACGCCCTTGCGGCTGACGAGCGCGCCAAAGCCCTGGCCGCAGGCCGCGACAAAACCGAACAAGAATCCAATCGGGCGGATGCTCACCCGGGGCGGGCTCGATCGACTGGGCGTGATCGCGACGACCACTCCGGCCAGGATCAGCGTGCCCCAAAGGATCTGGACGAGCGAAAGCTGGGTGCCGAGCCAGAGCCGCTCCCCGATGGCGGCGAGCGGCGCCGCCAGGCATTGGGTCATGAGCACCGTGATCCGCGAACCGAGCCGGGGCAGCGCCGCATAAACGCCGAGATCGCCCAGGCCCATGCCGATGACACCACTCAGAAAAAACCAGCGCACGCTGGCACTGGCAAAGCCGTGCCCGAGCGTGTGGGCGAACGTGCCCAAGACCAGCGTGGCTATGATCAGTCGCCCGAGGTTCGCCTTGATGGGTCCATTCGCCAACAGGTTGTGCCGCGCGCACGTTCCGTTGAACGCGAAAAAGAAGGCGGCAAAGAAGGAGGGTAGCATCGTGGACCCAGCATTTGCCGCCCATTCCGGGCCGCAGCGCAAGGGACTTCAGCGGCCACGGCGAACAGCCCTGCGGTTAAACGCCGACCGACTGATTTTTCGGCCAACATTTTTTTGAGAAAAGCACGTCCGCCCCAGATGGGAGGCGATTACCGGCGTCCTTCCTGAGGCGGTCCAAGAAGCGTGGTGATGGCCGTTGGGGTTAGTCCCACGATTCATGGCCGCGCCCGGATGCCGGCCCAGCTTTCACGATCATCGTACCGGGTGGGCCGGGCACTCCGGGCGCGGCCGATTGATTGGTTTCGAACTCCCGTTCGACGGCTTTGTGGAACGAGTTTCAGCTGATTGGGTGCGGCACGATCCGCAGACCGCGACCAACAAGCAGTATTTTTCGGGCGCGGAACAGGATGCGCTCGACCGCCAGCTCACCGCCGAGGACGACGTCATCAACCTCCCCATCGAACCCGGACAACGGCAGGCGGCCTTGGAATTGGCGCAGCGTATCCTGGCGGAACTCCGCACCTACGATCGCGCCACGCTCACGCCCGTGCAGCGCACCGCCGCCGGCGTCCTCGAGTCGAGACTCCAGCAGCTCGTGGACGCCATCCCGTTTGCCGATCATTGGTTCGTTTTTAATCAATTTCGCGGTCTGCAGGTCACCTTGGTCAGCTTCCTCACCGAGACCCATCCCATTCGCCATCGCCGCGACATTGAAAACTACCTCGTCCGCCTTGCCCAAGTCGGCCCCCTGCTCGATCTCGGCCTTGCGGAGGCCCGGGCCCGCGCGGAAAAACGCCAGCCGGAAGGGACAGGTTTCGAAATTCATCGCCCGCCACTATCGCCACTTCAATTCCGCCGCCCTGTTGGACGCGGCCAAGGGCTACGAAACCCATCTGGCGGCTGGCGGCAAAATGCTGGTCACCCTCGGAGGCGCGATGTCGACGGCCGAACTCGGCATCTCGCTGGCGGAGATGATTCGGCGCGACAAGGTGCATGCCATCGTCTGCACGGGCGCCAACCTCGAGGAGGACGTTTTCAACCTCGTGGCCCACGACTATTATGAGCGGGTCCCGCACTACCGGCAACTGACGGCGAAGGATGAACAGGCGCTGCTAAAGCGACACATGAACCGGGTGACCGACACGTGCATACCGGAGATGGAAGCGATGCGGCGGATCGAGGCCGTGGTCTTGAAGGAATGGATGGCGGCGGATCAGGCGGGCGAGCGCTACTTTCCGCACGAGTTCATGTACCAGATTCTTCGCAGCGGGGCGCTGCGGAAGAGTTATCAGATTGATCCGAAACATTCCTGGCTGCTGGCGGCCAGTGCCAAGAACCTGCCCATCATCGTGCCCGGCTGGGAGGATTCGACCCTGGGCAACATGTATGCGGCCGCCGTGATTCGGCGCGAGGTGAAGAACGTCCACACCGTGCGCACCGGCATCGAATACATGACCGGGCTGGCCGACTATTACACGAAGAACGCGAAAACCCTGCGCCATGGCGAGGGCTCGATTGGTTTCTTCCAAATCGGCGGCGGCATCGCGGGCGATTTCCCCATCTGCGTGGTGCCGATGATGCACCAGGACTTGCAGCGGAGGGGCGTCCCGCTCTGGGGTTATTTCTGTCAGATCAGCGATTCGACCACGAGCTACGGCAGTTACTCGGGTGCGGTCCCGAATGAAAAAATCACCTGGGGCAAACTTGCCGCCACGACGCCGAAGTTCGTCATCGAGAGCGATGCGACGATCGTCGCGCCACTGATCTTCGCCTGGGTGTTGGGGCAGTGAACCCGTTGGCGCGGGTTCACTGGCGTTAAGAGCTGCGTCAGCGACGGGGTCGCGCCCCCTCCCGCACACCCCCCCGTGAGTTAATCTTTGGTCGACGCTCTCCGCCGTACGATCGAACCCCACGGTCCCGCACGATCGCCCCCCTTTCTGTCCGACCAATTTCATGTCCCGCCCGCGACATGGAATTGGTACCCCGCGCGACCTTGGGTCCCCCTCCGCGCGACCAATATTATGTCACGACCGCGACACGGAATTGGCACGCCGGCGGGATCGGGCCTTTTCGCCCGGGAGCCCGGATTGGCCGAGCATGAGAGGCGTCTGGCGGCGATGGTTCGGGTCGGGAACCGATTGGCCGCGCGGAGCCGCCATTTTTGCCTTCGTGTTTTTTCCGGTTTCGGAGTGACTCACGCCTTATGCCCAACGCCCTCGCGCGCGAGAAGTCGCCCTACCTCCGACAACACGCGGACAACCCCGTGGACTGGCTGCCGTGGGGCGAGGCGGCCTTCGCCAAGGCGCGCGCCGAGCATAAGCCGATTTTTTTGAGCATCGGCTACTCGACCTGCCATTGGTGCCACGTGATGGCGCACGAGTCGTTTGAAAACCCGGAGACGGCGAAGATCCTCAACGAGCATTTCGTGTCGGTTAAGGTCGACCGCGAAGAGCGCCCCGATGTCGACAAGGTCTATATGGCCTACGTGCAGGCGATGACGGGTCACGGCGGCTGGCCGTTGAGCGCGTGGCTGACCCCGGAATTGAAGCCATTTTACGGCGGCACCTACTTTCCGCCGGAAGATCGGCCGGGCCGCCCGGGGTTTCCGGGGATCTTGGGCGCGATCGCGAACGGGTGGGTCAAGGACCACGACAAGCTCGTCGCCGAAGGGGAGCGAATCATCACGACGCTTCGTGACTTCTATAGCGGCCCGGGCGCCCGGCACGCCGACGCGGCGCCGGATGAGCGCAAGCTGATCGAGGCCGCCAGCGAAGCGCTGGGCAAGGCCTGCGAATATTTTTTCGAGGCTTACGATGTCGCGAACGGCGGCTTCGGCGGCGCGCCGAAATTCCCCCGGGCTTCGAATCTCGATTTTCTCTTTCGGGTCGCGGCACTGCAGGGTCCGACGAACGACACGGGCAGCGAAGCCCTCCGGCTGGCGGTCGGAACGCTCCGGGGTATGGCGCGCGGCGGCATTCACGATCACGTCGGCGGCGGCTTTCATCGTTATGCGGTGGACGAGACCTGGTTCGTGCCGCACTTCGAAAAGATGCTCTACGATCAGGCGCAGATCGCCGTCAATTACCTCGAGGCGCGGCAGGCATCGGGCGACGAGCGGTTCGCGTGGCTGGCCCGCGATATCCTCGACTACGTGGTGCGCGATCTGCGGAGCCCGGCGGGCGGTTTCTACACGGCGGAAGACGCCGACTCGGAAGTGGCGGGCTCGGCGGCCGCCGGCAAGCCCGAGCACGCCGAAGGGGCGTTCTACGTGTGGACCAAGGCGGAAATCGTGGCGGTCCTCGGGCGCCACGCGGAGTTCTTTTGCAATCACTTCGGGGTGGAGGAAAATGGCAACGTCGCGGCCCGGCTCGACCCCCAGGGCGAATTTCCGGGGAAGAACATCCTGGTGCAACGGCGCTCGCTGCTGGAAACGGCCAAGGAGTTCGCGCTCGAACCCGAAGCGGCGAACAATGTCCTGGTCGCGGGGCTCGCCCAATTGCGTGAGTTGCGCAATCAGCGACCACGTCCGCATCTCGACGACAAGATCCTGACGGCGAATAACGGCCTGATGATTTCGGCTTTGGCGAAGGCTTATCAAGTGCTCGGACCAGCGGATGGGGCAACCGGCGGCGGCGAGTATCTTGCCGCCGCAGTGCGGGCGGCGGAATTTCTCCAGCGCGAACTCTATGCCGAGGACCGGGGGATTCTGTTCCGGACCTGGCGCGAAGGGCGTGGGACGACGGAGGGTTTCGCCGAGGACTACGCTTTCCTGATTCAGGGGCTGCTCGACCTCTACGAGGCGTCGTTCGACTGGCGCTGGCTGCAATGGGCCGTGCGGCTGCAAGCGAAGATGGACGAACTCTTTTGGGACGAAGCCCGGGGCGGCTATTTCAACTCGGCCGCCAGTGACGCGAGCATCGTCCTCCGCTTGCGGGAGGACTACGACGGCGCGGAGCCGGCTCCGAGCAGCGTGGCCGCGATCAACCTGCTGCGACTCGCCGCGATGCTGGAGCCGGGATCGGCGGCGGCGCCGACGGCGGGTTATCGGGAGCGGGGGCGGCGATGTATCGAAGGGTTTCGCGTGCAGTGGACCAATTCACCGCAGGCGCTGCCGAGGCTGCTTTGCGCGCTCGAGCTGGCGCTGGATGCGCCCCGGCACTTGGTTTTGGCCGGCGATCCCAAAGCGGGCGATTTCCAGGCCTTGGCCGCCGTGGTGCACGAGCGGATAGGTCCGCGTCGCGTGCTTCTGGCGCTGCGCGATGGACCGAAGGATAATTCTGACTCGACGACCGAACGGCAGTGGTGGACCGCTCGCGCGCCGTGGATGGCCGAAATGAAACCGCTGCAAGGTCGCGCCACCGCGTATTTGTGCGAAGACTTTGCCTGTCAGTCCCCGGTGTGCACGCCCGAGGAATTGCGGCGGCTCCTGTAGAAGATTTTGGGCCGCGACTCTCCGTTGCTTGGCCTGGGAAGCGGTCCGGAGCTTTAGCGCTTCCCGAAACGTTCGTCGAGTTGGGGACGCGGCGCCCTCGCCGCGCAGCGCTGAGAAAAGACCGCGACGAGGGCGTCGCGGCTCCAGGGAGCGTTGGCCGAAAGCGCCGGACAGCCCCTCAGCTGGAAAGATTCAGTTGAAAGTTGAAGGTCGAAAGTTGAAAGCCGTTTCAACTTTCACCTCGCAACCTTCAACCACACGAATCCGGCCAGGTCTTCGCCCTGTTTTCAGTCTGGGTGACTCTACTGATACCCACTGGGTGTTTTTCGTGATTGCGGTCGGTTAGACCCAAAACACTCATTCAACCGCGACAACCCCCAGAGCCGTGAAACTCCTCGCCGTCGAAGATGATCCAGTTGCCCGGGCCGTTCTACGGCAGGCACTCCGACGGTTGGGACATGAGACCGTCGAAGCCGTGGACGGTGAGGACGCCTGGACGAAATTGCAGGAAGAGCCGTTTCGCGTGGTCGTGAGCGACTGGATGATGCCGAATTGCGACGGCTTGGAGCTCTGCCGGCGGATCCGCGGAAGGGTCGGCACCGAGTACCTCTATTTCATTTTGCTGACCAGTCGCGATGCGACCCAGGAAAACCAGACGGAGTCGGCCGATGCAGGGGTGGACGATTTTCTCACCAAGCCGCTCGATTTGACCGAGCTCTGGACGCGGCTGCGCGTGGCGGAACGCATTCTTCGGTATACGACGCAAGTGCGGCAGCTCGAGGAGATGTTGCCGATCTGTTCCTACTGCAAAAAAATCCGGGACGACCAGAATTACTGGCAGCAACTCGAAGGCTACATCAGCGAGCGCACGGGCAGTGACTTCAGCCACTCGGTATGTCCGGACTGCTATAAACGAGTCGTCATTCCCGAACTGGAAAAGTTGAAGTCGACATCCGCCACCGGGACGAAGTCTCCTTATTCCGTTGAACGAAAGCCTTAGACGTCTCGAAGAGAAGATCGCTTATCTGGAACGCCATGTGACCGAACAGGACAAGGCCATGCTCGAAATGGCGGATGACCTGGCCCGGTTGCGGCGCGAACTAAAATCCCTGCGCGAGCGGTCGAGCGCCGGCCAGTCGTCCGGCGCCGACGAATCCGCCGCCCAGGACGAGCGCCCGCCGCATTATTAAGTAGCGCCGGTCTCCGACCGGCGTCGGGCACGGGCGAATCGTTGTGCCCGGTTTATCGCACCGTCGGCGCATCGGAAACGATCTCCACCGCCACGCCCGCCCGGCAAAGCGGACAATCGGCCGGTTGCCAAAGACCGTATTCGATTTGGGCAATGGCTTCGAGCGGCAGCGCTTTCTCCGCGGCAAATTTTCCCGCGGCGGCTCCGAAAACAAAGAGCGCCCCGAGTGCAGCCGGCCGCGCGCCGCACGCCATCAAATCGGCATACGTGCCGCGCACCGCGGATCCCGCGCTGATCGCGTCGTCCACGATGGCGATGCGGCGCCCACGCACTCTTTCCCGCGCCGCGGCAGGAACTTGATAGTGCACCGGGAAGAGTCCGGTTGCGCGGGGGTCGACGAATCGTTCCGCGGCGAAAAATTCGAGCCCCAACTCGCGACCGATGATTCCGGCCAGGGTCGCCCCGCCGGTCACCGGCCCGCAGATCGCGTTGATGCCATGCGACGCGAGCCGTCGGCCCAGTTCACCCGCAAACGGTTTCAGCTTTTCCGGTTGGTCAAACAACGAGTCCAGGTCGAACCAGCGTTCGCTGTGATAGCCGGACTCCATCTGGAAATGCCCGCGACGACCGGCGAGCAGTTTCTGGAGTGATTCCGAATTGCTGTCAGCGGGAACCGTCATGCTTCGTTCCCGCTCAGAGTGACAGAAAAACAAAATTTGCGGTCATTCCCTTGAGTCGCCGCACTCCAGGGCCGCTGCTCCCCGCGTGCCGGTCTCCGGCGAAAAAGTGCCTCACCGTCGCTAAAACGCCGCCGTGACTTCATGCTGGTGGCCGGGATCGAGACTTTGCGCTCCGAGGGTCGCGCACTCGACCTCGTCGTTCTTGAACAATGTGTAATTCACGGCCCCGGCCGCGTCGGTGGTTTCCCAGCGCCATTTGCCAATCGAAATGAACTGCAAAGGCACGCCCTTCTCCCAGCTCAGGCCCGGTCCGTCGCCGCGAATAAAGAGGCGGTTACCGATGCCGATATACGCCGTCACGAGCAGACGCGTCGCGCCGTCAGAGGTGAGAACCCGTTCAATGACGTCCGAGCCGGTGCCCTCCGCGTCGCCGGCCGGCGAGGGTTCTTCGAGGCCCAGGCTCAACGAAGGCTCAGCCTCGGCCTCGGGTTCGGCTTTCTTTGTCGGCCGTTTGCGCGGCGGCTTGGGCGTTTCCGCATCGGGAGAGGGAGCGGGCGCTGGGTCTTCGGCATGGGCGGCCGCCGCTTCGGTTGCGACCGGGAAGGGTTCGGCGCTGTGCGGAGCCACCGGCGCGACCTCCGCAATATTCTCAGGCGGAAGGGGTGCCGGCTCCAACGCCTCCATCGCGCCCTCCGGGGTGTTCGTTGCTGGGATCGAGGACACCGACTCGACCGGCACTTCGCCCACGGGCGCCTCGGCGTCGGCGGGGTTGCGGCGCGGCTTGCGCGGGCGTTTTGCCGCAGCCGGGACCTCCGCTGGTAAGGCAATGGTCTCAATGGTTGGCGCGCCCGCGTGCACCTCCAGCGGTAGTGCCGCGGCCAGTTCCTGGGCTTCCGGAATGGCTCCTGCGGGGTCCGGGCTCCTTTCAACGTGAATCGAACTTGCGGCGGCCTTTTTCGCCGACTCCTGTGTGTGCCGTTCGAAAATCGTGGCGCTCGCCTGCGCGAGTTTCACGTCGATTTCGGCGAGCGCCGCCATCCGCGCCGACTCGACCGCTTGGGCCGAAGCGGTGGTAACGGCCGAGAGCCGGGCGACCGCCTCGCTCGCGGCGGCGAGATGCTGGTGGGTCGCGGCCTCGAGTTTCGACCAGTCGGCGGCGGCTTTCGCGATTTTGGCCGAGATGGATTCGAGGCGCTCGCTCTCGGAGGAGCGGAGCGCGACGAGTTCCTTTTCCAATTCCTCCTTCTCGAGGTCGGTCACATTGGCCAGCTGGGCCTGAAACTCGGCGATTTTTTCCTGCAGCTTGTGCGGGAGCTGTTCCGCGTGGCGGAGATTCTTGTGGGTGAGTTCGGCGATCTCGTGGAGTCCGCCGGCCGCGATGCTAATCTGCTCGGCCGAAGCGGACACGGTCCGGGCGAGCGCTTCGAGGGCCCGCTGCCGGTCGTCGAGCACCGCGTTCTTCTGGCGCTCGAAGCGGGCGATGAGCGGAACCAGGGCGATGAGCGCGCCACCGAAGATCAGACCGAACACCGCGAACATGGCCTGCGGCGAAAGGGGCGGGGGACTTTGGCGGGCGATGAACCACGCGGCGGTGAGCAGCACCACGTCGGTCAGGAAAAAAATCCACATCGGCAGCTTCGGATTCTCGTCAGGGGAATTCATGGGAGGGAGACTCACCGCTTCGCCCGGGAGCGCTGGAACCTCGACGCGGCGGGCGCGCGGCGTAAAGTTTGTGCGCCGCGCCGAGCCGCGGCTCAAGATTTTTGCGGCGCGGGTCCCCAAATAGATTCCCGGGGTTGAGCCGCACTCCGGGATTGTGCCGGACCAGCCTCGTCGCCATGTTCCACGGGCGCGATGAACTTATCTGAATTCCTGCGCATTGAGCGCGAGGGCGGCGACGGTTCCCGGCATTACGTCGTGCACCTGCAGGATCCGAAGTTTTCGATCGAGCTGGCGCCCGATCCCACCGCTCCCAACCGCGTCGGCCGCGGCGTGATGATACGCCTGTGCGTCCCGAATTCCTGGGCCGGCGATTACACGAGGTACGCCGAGTATATCAACGCCGCGCAGGAGGTCTTCGAGAAAACGCCCGGCAGCGACCCGGCTAGTCCCGCCCCGGGCCGGCGGCGGTAATTTAAAGGGTAAGGTGGACCACGGACCACCGCGGCGGTCATCTTCCACCTAAAACCTCAAACCATACTCTAGCCGCCGCGCTTCGCGGCGGCTACATCCGGCGCCAAAGCATGACGCAGAGTGAAAGCAGCAGTCCGACGCGGACGGCGCCTTCGAACGTGAGGATCACGAGCATCCATTTCATCGCGCCACCGCGCCGCAGGGAAAAGCCAATGACGGAAACGGCGAGCAGGCCGAGTCCGTACGCGCGGCCGAGCGGGCTCAGGAGGATGAGGGACATCCACAGCCAATAACCAATGAGGATGATGCTCCAAAAAAACGCCGTCACTTCCCCGAGCCCCAGCGTGCGCGGATCGGCGCCGCGCGTGATTTGCTTGATGCCGAGGTAGCGCTCGCTGAGCACGAGCTGCCACACTTCGAAAATCAGGAACAACGGCGCGAACAGCAGCAGCGGGGCCACGGGTGGGGTGCTTACCAGCGATACCGGTGGGGGCCGAAGTCCGCCTCGTAGAAGGGCGAGGTGTTCGACTTCGGCGGGACGATGACGTCGATCGCCTTTAACTCCTCGGCGGTGAACTTTACCGCGAGAGCCTGTAAGTTGTCCTCGAACTGTTCCATCGTCCGTGGGCCGACAATCGGGCTCGTGACGCCCGGCTGGTGCAGCACCCAGGCGAGCGCGAACTGCGACAGCGGGATGCCCTTGGCGTCGGCCAGCGGGTGCAGCCTGGCCACCTGGGCGAGCGAGGGATCGGTCAGGCGCGCGCGGATATGGGGAGCCATCACTTTGTCGGCGAAACGGGCCCCAGACGGCAGCGGTTCGCCGAGCCGGTACTTGCCCGTGAGTAATCCGCCGCCGATGGGTGACCACGGAATCGTCGCGATCCCGTAGGTGAGGCACATGGGCAGAAGTTCCCGTTCGATGCGGCGATCGAGCAGGTTGTAGGGCGGCTGTTCACAGACGACGCGGTTGAGGCCCAATTCCTTGGCGCACCACAACGACTCCATAATCTGCCAGGCGGCGAAAACGCTCGTGCCGATGTAACGCACCTTGCCGGCGCGGATGAGATCGTCGAAGGCCCGCAGCGTCTCGTCGATCGGCGTGTCGGACCGGGGGCGGTGCAGTTGGTAGAGATCAATGTGATCCACCTGCAGCCGCCGCAGGCTGGCCTCACACTGCTGGATGATATGGCGGCGCGAGGAGCCCTGCATGTTGGGGTCGGTCTCGTCCATGACACCGTGGACCTTCGTCGCGAGGAACACCCGGTCGCGCTTGCCGTTGCGCTTGAGCGCGGCGCCGGTGACTTCCTCGCTCTGGCCGGCGTTGTAGACGTTGGCGGTGTCGAAAACATTGATCCCTTCGTCGAGCGCGCGGTCGATGATGCGATACGAATCCTCCGCCGACGTCTTGCCGCCAAACATCATGCAGCCGAGGGTGAGTGGGGAAACCTTGAGACCGGTGCGGCCGAAGGGGACGTGGTTCATCGAGCATCGATTCATGCAGAAAACGGGCGCCGGGGAAATCCTGGTTTTGGGCGGCGGACAAGACGCCATGCGGCGCCACGGGGCTGGTCGTTCCGCCTTTAGGCGGAATGGGTTCGGGACCATCCTTCCGCCTAAAGGCGGAATTACCAACGCAGGCTGCTTCGGGCCGCCGCTTCAATATCCCACGGCCTTGGCGTCGGGCTTGCGCGGGTCGGCGGCACCGAGGCGGAGGTTGGTTTTCGGATCAATCATGATCGTCATCGTGTCGTTGGGGTAGTATTCCGAAAGCGGCACCTTTTTTTCGGGGCCGTAGGTATTGCGCATTTCGAGGATGTGACCGCGACCGCGGAGCGCTTCGACGACATCGACGGACAGACCGTAGGGCTCGTAGCCAATCCCGTCCGGCAGCCATTGATGATGGATGCGGGGCGCCTCGACCGCGAACCCGACCGGCATGTCGTGATCAATGACGTTAACGATCACTTGGAGCACGCCATTCGGGATGGAGCCGCCGCCGGGCGCACCGGTGACGAGGAAGAGTCTGCGGTCTTTGAACACAAAAGTTGGCGTCATCGACGAGAGCGGGCGGCGGCCGGGCGCGACGGCGTTGGCCTCGCCTTGCACCAGGCCGAAGAAATTTGGGGAGCCGGGCTTCGCGGTGAAGTCATCCATTTCGTTGTTCATGAGAATGCCGGTGCCGGGGATCGTCACGCCGCTGCCGAAGCCACCGTTGAGCGTGTAGGTGTTGGCGACGGCGTTGCCCGCGGCATCGACGATGGAAAAGTGCGTGGTGTCCTGCGATTGGGCGGCGGCGGCTTTGGGTGCGGCGGCGTCCCAACCGGCGGGCGCCAGGTCGGGAAGCGCGGTGGAGGGCGTCGCTTTCGCGGGATCGAAATTCTTCATCAGCGTCGCGAGATAGCCGCGGTCGAGCAGGCCGGCGACGGGCACCTTCACAAAGTCGGGATCGCCGAAATAAATTGCGCGGCCGCGAAAGGCGCGGCGCATCACCTCGGCGAGGAGGTGGTATTTCGCGGACGAGTTGGGTCCGAGCTTGGCGAGGTCGAAGGGCTCGAGCATCGCGAGCATTTCCAGCACGAGCACGCCGCCGGAACTCGGTGGCGGCATTGTGACGACGTCGTAGCCGCGATACGTGCCGTGCAGCGGCGTGCGCTCGACGGCGCGGTAATTTTTCAAATCGGCCAGCGTGATGGTGCCGCCGTTTTTCGCCATGCCGTCGGCGATGAGGCGCGCGGTTTCGCCCTCGTAGAATTCGCGTGGACCGTCCTTTTGCAGACGGGCCAACGTCGCGGCGAGCTCCGGCTGCGAAAAAATTTCGCCGGCTTTCCGCAAGGCACCGTCCTTGAGGAAAATTCGCTTTGAGTCGGCATACGGCGCCAGCGTCTCGTTGCGGACCAAGAGGCGGGAGGCGTTGAAGGCCGTGACGACATGGCCGTCGGCGGCGAGGCGGCGCGCGGGTTCGACGAGCTCGGCCCAGGCAAACTTGTGCGAACCGTATTTTTCGAGCGCGAGCGCGAAGCCGGCGACCGAGCCGGGCACGCCGCTAGCCGACCAGCCCTGAGTCGATGAGCCGGGGCCGCGGGGCAGCGGTTTGCCGTTCTTGCCGAGATACATGTCGTGCGAGGCGGCGGCCGGCGCCGTCTCGCGGTAGTCGATGGCGACATCGCGTCCGTCGGCCAGATGAATCATCATGAATCCGCCGCCGCCAATGTTACCGGCGTAGGGATAGACGACCGCCAGCGCGAGCCCGGTGGCGACCGCGGCATCGACGGCGTTCCCGCCTTTCTTCAACACGTCGGCGCCAACTTGCGAGGCGACGTCATACACCGAAACAACCATGCCGTGCTCGGCCTCGACCGCGGTGCGTTGAGCTCTCGCGGGGGGCGCGCAGAGCAGCCCGATTGAAACGATCCCAACTAGCTTCTTGGTAAAGCCGGACGCGTCCATGGTCATCGAGTAGACTGTCCGCGACCCAAAGGCAAACGCCACATCTTGAGGTGCATTGGCCTAAATTTGCGGGAATGGGGAGGCCTGTTGCACCTTGTTTCTGCCGGCCAAAGCGACATCTTGGTGCGGCACCGGAACCTTGAAACTTATGAATATTACAAACTCTTCCGTCACGCCAGAATCGTGCAGCGTCATGCGACGCGCGACTGCTCTCAAGCCCATCGCTTTAGCCCTCCTCATTTCGGCCGGACTAACCCAGCTATTTGCCCAAACGCCGAATCCCTCCCCGTCCCTCGGCGCGGCCAAAAGTGAGCCCATCGTCCTCGAGGCGTTTGTCTCCACGGGTACCCGCTTCAGTGACCGGACTGTCACCGAGTCGCCGGTGCCGATCGACGTCGTCGTTAACACCGAGTTGCGCCAGGGCGGCTACACCGAGACCAGCCAGGTCCTCCAAGCGCTGGTCCCTTCGTTCAACTTTCCCCGGCCGACCGTGGCGGATGGCAGTGATCACATTCGCCCCGCCACCATTCGCGGGCTCGCTCCCGACCAGTTGCTCGTTCTCGTGAATGGCAAACGTCGCCACGCCAGCGCGCTCGTCAATGTCAATGGCTCCATTGGGCGTGGCTCCGTCTCCGTGGACCTGAACGCACTGCCGCCGACTTCGATCGGCCGGATCGAGGTCCTGCGCGATGGCTCCGCCGCCCAATACGGTTCCGATGCCATCGCCGGCGTGATCAACATCCTTCTGCGTCGTGACATCGGGTATGAATTCACCTCGACCCTCAGCACCACCTATCGCGGTGACGGCGACACCATGGAAGGCGCCTTCGACGGCGGCACGAAACTCGGCGACACCGGCTTTCTCCATGCCTCGGCCTTTGTGCGCCGACGGGAGAAGACCAATCGCACCGGTCTCGACATCCGCCAGCAATACTTCGTCACCCGCAACGGGCTGCCTGTGGTCGCTGGTGTCACCAGCGGTACCAACAATCTGCCGGTCTATCAGCCCACCGATATCCTCGATCCGCGCGAAGCGACGTTTAATCGCCGCGACGCCGAGCAGGGTGATGGCACGAGCAAGGAGCGGGGTATCCTGCTCAATGCCGACACCAAGTTCGCCAATGGGGTCGAAGGCTACGCCTTCGGTGGATTTACGCGGCGCGACGGCCGGTCGGCGGCAAACTTCCGCCGGGCCCTCGACTCCAATAATATTCGGTCAATTTATCCGAACGGCTTCCTGCCCTTTATCGAGGCCAAGATTGTCGACGCTTCCGCCACGGGTGGCGTCAAGGGCAAGGCCGGCGATTGGAATTACGACGTCAGCCAGAGTTGGGGAGAGAATGAACTCACCTATTCCGCCGATCACACCGTAAATCCCACGTACGGTAACGCCAGCCAGACCCACTTCTATGCGGGCAAACTTTCCTTCGATCAGGCGACGACGAACCTCGATCTTACGCGGGACTATAATTTCGGCTGGCACGGCCCCTTGCACTCGGCGCTCGGCGGCGAGTACCGTTGGGAAAATTACCGGATTCGCGCCGGCGAGCCCGCCTCCTATCGCGATGGCGGCGTACGCGTGCTCGACGGTCCGAGCACCGGGGCCTTTCCGGCGCCAGGTTCCCAAGGATTCCCTGGCTTCCAGCCGACCGATGAGGTGAATCCTACCCGGCACAGCTTCGCAATCTACACGGACTTCGAAACACAATTGACCGATACGTTGCTCGCCTCGGCGGCCGCCCGGTACGAGGACTACAGCGACTTCGGCTCCACGCTCAACGGCAAGCTGGCGCTTCGCTACGCTCCCACGAAGGCCCTCGCGTTCCGCGGCAGCGTCAGCACCGGTTTCCGCGCTCCCGCTCTGGCGCAGAATTACTTCAGTTACACGGCGACGAATTTCATCAACGGCGTACCGTTCGAAATTCGCACCTTCCCGGTTTCCAATCCCGTGGCCCGTCTGCTCGGGGCCGTCGCGCTCAAGCCGGAAAAATCCCGCAATGCCAGCGTCGGCATGACGTTTCAGGAGGGCGACTCCTTCAATGCGTCGGTCGACTTCTACCAGGTGGAAATCGACAATCGCGTCGTTTACTCGAGTAATTTCAACGACGCGGGCACGCTGGCGTTTCTGCGGACGCAGGGCTTCCCTGCAGTCGGTGGCGCGCGCTTCTTCACCAACGCCGTCGACAGCCGCACGCGTGGCGTGGATCTCACGGCCCGCTACATCTTCAACCTGGGCCGCGACTCCAAGCTGACGTTCACCGGTGGCGCCAACTACAACCAGCAGAAGTTTGTCCGCATTGCCGGGACCCCGTCGCAGCTGGCGGCGGTTTCAACGATTCCATTAATCGACCGGATCGAGGTTACCCGCTTCGAAAAGGGCCAGCCGCGGAATAACTTCAATCTCTCCGCCAACTATGCGCTCAAGGGCTTCACCTTCCTCGTGCGCGCCGTCCGCTACGGTCAGGTGGCCAGCACGGCGGTGAACACGGATTTCTCGCGGGATCAGGTCTACGCGCCCAAGTGGGTCACCGACATTGATCTCGGTTATCGCTTCAATAAGCACCTCAGTGTCGCTGCCGGCGCCAATAATCTGTTCGATGTGAAGCCGGACACGGTTATGGCGCCGAACAATCCCTCGGGTTTCCTCAAGTATTCCCTCATTTCGCCCTTTGGCATGAATGGCGGCTCCTACTACGTCCGCGCGACGTACAAGTTCTAACCGCCGGCTCAATCCAGAGCGTCGTTTCTCACGAAGCGCGGAACCCGCCGGGTTCCGTGCTTTTTTCTTGGACTGTAGCCGAGGGCGTTGACCTCGGGTCGGGGTGCCCCAGGTTACCTTATACCAAGGTCCCCTAGGAAAGTGCATCATTCTATGGTAGGGACCGCTCTCCGAGCGGTCCGCGGACGGTTCGGAGAACCGTCCCTACCGGCGCAGCTGCGCCAAAGTCCAAATGGGATGGGACGTCGGTATCAAATCCCGAGCGCCTTCGCGACGGCGGCCTCGAGGGCCGGGCCGCGCAAATCCTTGCCGATGATCTTGCCTTCGCCGTCGAGCAGGAATGTGGCCGGGATGCTGCGGATGCCGTAGGCCGCGACGAGTTTGTTCTCCCAATATTTGCCGTCGTAGAACTGCACCCAGGGCATTTCGTGCTCCTTGGTGAACGTCACCAGCTTTTCCTTGGCATCGGCCTTGTCGAGGGACACCCCGATGATTTCAAACCCATGGCCGTGGAGTTTCTTGTACGCCTGCACGACGTTCGGCAGTTCCGCGAGGCACGGTCCACACCACGTGGCCCAGAAATCGACCAGCACGACTTTGCCCTTGTACTTGGCGACGGAGAGCGGCTGGCCCTGGAGATCGACCTCGGCGAAATCGGGAAACTTGTTTCCGACCGCGAACCTCTGCTGCATCTCGAGCGTGCTCACGGCCTGGTCAACCCGGCTGGCCAGCTGCGTCGCGGGAAACTCCGTCTTCAGCCGCTTGAGCAGCGCGATGGCTTCGGTGGCGTTGTCGAAGATCTCGGCGTTGAGCGTTGCCTTCAGGTAAAGAATCCGCGCCACGTCATCGGTCTTTTCGCTCGCATGGGCGGCGAAGAGGGCGTCGAACGTCGCCATCTCGGCGGCGAGATCTTTCGCGGTGTGGGCCCCCTCCTTCAGTTTGCCCTGAATCTCTCGCACGACCGTATTGACCTCCGCGCTGAGTTCGAGCGTCGCGGCAAAAACCGGGGAAGTGGTGGCGCCGAGCAGTGCGGCGAGAACGAGAACAGGGAAGGATTTCATAGAGAGGCGAGGTGAGGGTTGGCGAAGTAATGGCGGATTCCCGCCGGTTTCAAACTGGTAATTGCGCCCTGATAATCGTCGCCCCACCCAACCCGCCTCACGTCCCGGTCCCTTCCCCCACCGACCCGGCGGCGCTCGCCCGTTTGTCATCTAATAGATGACAAACGGGGCAGGGGCGGAGCGGAGTGGGCGCGGGCGGTTTCGAGGATTATTCGGCCGGGGTCATCCGGGCGACTCGCGTGGGCAGCAGCACGTAAAGGGCGCCGTCGGGGCCGCCGATGACGTGGCGGATGCGCCCGAGATTCTTGAAGAGGACCTCTTGCGTCACCAGTTTGCCGTCCTTGATTTCCAGGCGGCGAAGTTCCTGCGCGGCGAGCGACGCGGCGAAGAGGTGGTTCTTCCACTTGGGAAACAGGCTACCGGTGTAGAAGTTGATCCCGCAGATGGCGATCGATGGGACGTAGTACGTGACCGGCTGTTCCATGCCCTCTTTGGCTGTAATATCGGTCATCGCCGTGCCGTCGTAATTCATCCCGTACGTGATGACCGGCCAGCCGTAGTTGCGGCCGGGGCGGACGAGGTTGATTTCGTCACCGCCGCGCGGGCCGTGCTCGGCATCGAAGAGTTGACCGGAGACGGGATCGACGGCGAGGCCCTGCGGGTTGCGGTGGCCGTAGCTCCAGATCGTGCGGTCGGCCTTGGGATCCTTGGCAAACGGATTGTCGTCGGGAATCCGGCCGTCGTCGAAGAGGCGGTGCACCTTGCCCGTCGGCCGCGCGATATCCTGCGCGTTGGTGCCGTCGCCCCGTTCGCCGATGGTGAAGTAGAGATAGCCCGCGCGATCAAACGCAATCCGGCCGCCGAAATGCACCCCGCCGGCATTCCGGTAATACTGGATCGGCCCCTGAAAAATCGTCTGCTGCTCCACGAGGGCGCCGTCCTTCAGTTTGCCGCGGATGATTCGCGTGAGGCTGACTTTGCGTCCGTCATTCTCCTGCGGGTCGCTGTAGGAAAGATAGAGCCACCCGTTGCGCGCGTAGTCCGGGTGCGGCACCACGTCGAAGAGGCCCGCCTGGCCGTTGTTATCGACCACCGGGAGTCCCGCGATGGGCTTGGCGGCCAGTCGGCCGTTTTCGATCAGGAAAAGCTGTCCGCGCTTTTCGGTCACCAACGCCCGGTTGCCGGGGAGGAAAGCGAGCGACCACGGCTCGGTCACACCGTCGACCCACGTCTCCAGTTTGAAATTGTGGAGTTTGCTCTTCGCCGTCACCGGTCCGGCCGGGGCCTCGAACGTGGTCTGGCTCAGCGCGTACTTGGCGCGCGTCTCGCGGATGTAGATGACCATCGCGCGGATTTCTTTTTCCGGCAGCGACGCGGACCAGACCGGCATCCCCTTGTCGGGGTATCCATTCCGGATGCTGCGGGCCAGACTTTCGTCGTCGCCGCCGTAAACCCAAATATCATCGAGCATCGAAGGCGCCTGGCCGCCCTCCATGTTGGCGCCATGGCAGTTGGCGCAGAGTTGCGTGTAACGTTCGGCGACGGTGCCGGTGCGGAAATCCTGGGCTTGCACGGCCGCGATGGGGCAGAGCGCCAGGGCGATCGCGGCGCTCAGACTTGGGGAGGGGAAAAATTTCATGCAGCGGCGAGGAAAACAAAGCCGCTTTCCGGTGCAAGACTGGCCACAGAGCAGGAGGTGCCCAAATTTTTTCAACCCCCCCCCAAGCCTCCAAACCCTCTTGGCCACAGATTACACCAATGGCACAAATAGAATCCAGCGGTGCGTGGTCCACATTTGTGCCCATTGGTGCAATTTGTGGCCAAAACTGTCGCGGCTTTCGGCTCGGCCGGGTCGCACGGTGCAAACGTGGAGCGGGTTGGGCGTGGGTCGCCCGCGGCTAGCCCACATCCATCACGCTTTTCGTAAAGATTTTTTGTCAAAGAGCGGACCGAGTTCGGACCCAGAGGTCACAGGGCCAAACCCGCTGTCTTACTCTGTGGTCTCTGTGGCTGGGCTTAGTGTCCTCTGTGACCATGCCTTGGTTTGATTCAGGGGTGAGTTTTCCGGGCTAGCTCGGCCAGGCCGATCCGGGCGGCCCGAAACGCGTGCCGGTCGGGAAGTGCAGATCGAAGTGTGCCGCGAGCACGGCCAGAAGGTCGTCGGGCGATGCGATCACGCGTTTCTCGACGCGGCCATCCGGGTAACGCGTGGTGAACTCGCCATTGAGAATGGTATGGCGACCCGTGTCGGTGGCGCGGGAAGCGGTGAGGTTCTGGCGGAAGCGCGACTCGGGGTGATTGGACGTAAACCAATTCGCGAGTTCGTAGTCGATCGGCGCCTGCGGCTGGAGCGTGAACTGATACACGTCGGCCCATTCGGCGCCGAGTCGCGCCTGCTGCATGATGAGCATTCCGCTGCCGTCGACGGGCATTTGGCGGA
>CANJNJ010000059.1 GCA_947474995.1 Opitutaceae bacterium
ACAATCCGGCTATTCGCATCGTCTTCGCGAGCACCCGACAAATCTACGGTCGGCCGGACTATTTACCGGTCGACGAAAAGCATCCGTTGCGGCCGGTGGACGTGAATGGGATCAACAAAATCGCCGGCGAGTCTTTCCACCTGCTCTACGCCCGGGTCTACGGGATGCGGACGACGGCGCTTCGCCTGACGAACACGATCGGACCGCGCATGCGGATCAAAGATGCGCGACAGACCTTTGTCGGCGTGTGGATTCGGCGCGTGCTCGAGGGTCAGTCCTTCGAAGTTTGGGGCGGGGCGCAGCGCCGCGACTTCACGTATGTGGACGACGCGGTGGAGGCGTTCCTGCTGGCGGCGGCGCGGCCCGAGGCGATCGGCCTGGCTTTCAATCTGGGCGGGCCCCCGCCGGTCACGTTGCGCCAGCTGGCCGAGATGCTGGTGCAAATCAACGGGGGCGGAAAATTCGCGATTCGCCGGTTTCCGGCGGAGCGGAAGCGGATCGACATTGGCGATTACTACGCCGACGACCGGCTGATCGCGCGCCAGCTCGGCTGGAAACCGCGGACCGACCTGCGCACGGCCCTGGCGAAGACACTCGAGTACTACCGTGGCGAGTGGCGACACTACGTTTAGTTTCGCGAGTGGGAGTTCCTCGCTCCCTGAATTTTTTGCCACTGATTTCACAGATGGGTACAGAGGAGTGGTTTGAATTTGTGATCATTTGGGTAATTTGTGGCTCAGCGGTTGTTGGGAGCTTGCCGGGAGCGTCAGGATTGAATCCTGAAGGTTGAGCGGCGGCCCGGAGCATGTCTTCCAACTTTGGAACGAGGGCTTGCGCCGGGGGGGGCTTTTGGTGGCTAATCTGGTGATGTCCGCCCCCGCCCTCAGTTTCGTCATTCCGCTTTATCGAAGCGCGGAAACGATCGGCGCGGTCGTCCACACGATCGAAGGCCTGACGATCGCGGGCGGCCACGAGATTGTCCTCGTTAACGACGGCAGCGGCGATGCGACGGGTGACGTCTGCCGGGAATTGGTGAAGAACGCCAAGGTGCCGATCACGCTGGTCGAACACGCGCGGAACTATGGCGAGCACAACGCCGTCCTGACCGGCTGGCGCCACGCCCGGGGCGCCCACCTCGTGAATCTCGATGACGACGGGCAGAACCCGCCGACCGAGGCGGTGCGCTTGTGGGAGGAGGCCAAGGCGACCGGCCTCGACGTGGTGTTCGGGCACTACGAGGAAAAGCAGCACTCGGCCTGGCGGAATTTCGGCAGCTGGTTCACGAACCGGATGACGGACTGGGCGCTCGATAAACCGCGCGGCTTTTATCTTTCAAGTTTTCGCTGCGTCAGCGCCTTCGTGGCGAAACAGGTCGTCTCCTATGCCGGTCCTTTCCCGTACCTCGATGGGCTTTTACTGCAAGTCACGCAGCGGATCGGCTCCATCTCCGTCCGACACGTCGCCCGCCAGGCGGGCGAAAGCAGTTACACCCTGCGGCGGTTGATCCGGCTGTGGATGAGCGCGTGGATCAATTTTTCCGTGTTGCCGCTGCGGGTGGCCACGTTCCTGGGTTTGGTCGTCGCGGTGGTCGGCCTGCTGGCGCTGGGTGGCGTGGTCTGGCTGTGGTGGAACGACCGCGGCCCGAGTTACGGATTCGGCTGGATGATGTCGGCGCTGCTGATTTTTTCCGGCACGCAGCTGCTCCTGCTCGGCCTGATCGGCGAATACATCGGCCGGATGTTTCTGGCCGTGAACCAGCGCCCACAGTCCGTGGTGCGCGAAGTCGTGCAGAGCCGTTAGTGTGAAGTTGCGAGGTCGGAGAAGGATCCAACAACGCCGGATCAGACAACAATCCTTCCGCGGATATAGCAGTGCGGATGGTCGCGGATAATAGGCCGGGCATCCGCGTTCATCCGCCTGACTATTCGAACGAAGAGACCAACAGGTTGGTCGTAAGAGAACGTGGTTTTTGTTCGTAGTCCCGCCTTTAGGCGGAACGAACGTGTACTAGGCACCGCCTGAAGGCGGAACTACCAACAACGGCTGCGCAGCCACTTTTTTCGAGCGCAGTCTCGGAAAAAGACCGCACTGCTATGTCCAAAAATGCCGTTTCCTGCGGGTATTTTGTTCCAAACCCAATCGCCCCGCGGATGGCGCGGATGGCCGCGGATAAATCCCGCTCGAACCATCCTCGTTAATCCGCGCTATCCGCGGAAAAGGCTTGGCCGTAATGCTTCGGTTACGGCTGCGCCGCTCCATGCAATCCGCGGAAAAAAATTTACACGGCGACCCCGAAAGGGTCATGACGACAATCGATACCAGTAGGGCAGAGGACCCGCGAATTGGGTCGTCGTCGTCGTTGTGCTTCTTCGATTTCGGGGCGTGCGGCGGAGCGGAGGAGCGCGAATTCAGAATTGTCGTATCTCGATTAGCGTCATGACTCCGTCAGGCTTCCCGTCGCCCCAGGGGTCGGTTTTCGCTTCGTCAGAGGCGGGTGGTCAGACCGAACCGGATCATCCGCGGAGAGCCCGGTGAAATGTTCGTGTTACTGTCAGCGTTCAGATAATATTTCTGATTCGCCAGATTTTCGACGTTCACTTGCGCCCGCCAGTGATTCGCAAACGTGTAGAAGATGGCCGCGTCCACGCGAGTGTAACCCGGCAACGTAACCGTGTTGTCCATCGCCGCGAACATGGCCGACCGGTGGATTACGCCCACCCCCACTCCGAGTTTTTTCATCAGCCGGAATTTATTCCACAGCGAGAAAGAGTGCCTGGGCATTTGTGCAACCGTCGCCCCGGCCCGGGCGGCCGTCGTGTTGCTACGAATGTAGGCATCTTGGTAGGTGTAACCGAACGAACCGGTCCACCATTTGGTGACGGTTCCGTTCAAGCCAATCTCCAGCCCAGTCGAGCGTTGGCTGCCGGTTTGAAGAATTCTCGTCGGATCGTTCGGATCGGTGGCGCGGGAGTTCGTGCGATCAAGCTGGTAGATCGCAGTCGTTAAAAACGCGTCCCGCGGCAGGTCGAATTTGGCGCCGAGCTCGTAGTTGGTGAATTTTTCCGGCTTCACCTGCTGAGTGATGTTCGTGAGCGACGAGAACTGATCGCCCGAACTCGGCAGATAGGACACGCTGTAACTTCCATAGATCGAGACGGCCGGCTGCGGCTTGTAGATCAAGCCGGCCCGAGGTGACACCACCTCATCCCGGCGGCCGAGGTAGTCGCCAGTCCGATGATTGTAATACTGGAGAGAAAAGGTGTCGAAGCGTATTCCCGCGATGGCCTGCCACTGCCGGCTGAATTCAATTTGATCCTGAGCGTAGATGGCGCCGACGTCGGTCTTGAGGTGATTGTCGGCATCGGTCGGGGATTGCCTCCACGTTACCGGGGTGGTGATCGTGGGATTCGCGTAGGGCACGGCCAGGGTGGTGGCGGAATTGTTGAAATAACCGGTGTTCCGGAAATTGTCGGTGAGTTGGCGACCGAGCTCCATGCCTCCCAGGATCGTGTGTTGGACGCCGCCGCCGAGCGCGCGACGAGTAAAGTCGGTTTGATTGAAAAGGTTTTCTCGCTGGGTGGCATTATTGTACGCGGTGAGCGCTACCTGCGATTGGTCGGCCCTTACGGCACCGGGCACGAAGTTTTGATAGCCGCGATTGTAATCGCCGACCATCGTCCGGTTTCTGATTTCCCAGCCCGAGGCGGTGTGGTGCTGAATCAAACTCGTCGCGAGATGCACGTTCGCCCGGACAAAGCTGTCGGCCGGATTGCCGTAAAACGTATTCGGCGGAACCGGGGCGGGACGCCCCTGCCACGACGTGATACCGCGGTCCGCGGTCCGCGTGTCGTGAAAGTATTCGTAGCTGAGGGTGGCTTTCGTGGTTTGCGAGGGCCGAAACGTCAGAGTCGGGCTGCCCCCCCGCCGGTGCAGATTAACTCCCTGGCGGAAGCTGCCTGAATTTTCCACCAGTCCATTTACGCGGATGGCAGCCTGCGGGCTGAGCGGCTGGTTGAGGTCGAGGGTCATGCGCTTCTCGCCAAACGAACCGCCCGACCAGGACAGCTCCCGGAGGTTCTCGAATCCAGCTTCCTTGGTGGCTCGATTGACCACGCCGCCCCCGCCGCCGCGACCGAAGATCATCGCATTCGGTCCGCGGAGGACTTCGATGCGATCAAGATTGTAGACGTCGCGGTAATACTGCGCGTCGTCCCGCACCCCGTTGACGAAAAAGTCGGCGGAAGAGCTGTTGCCGCGGAAAATGATTTGGTCTCGGTTATTCTCCCCCTGATGCACGCTCACGCCCGGGACGTAGCGCATGACGTCGCCCATGCTGGTCATTTGCTGATCCCGGATTTGCTCCGCGGTCACCACGGTCAGCGACTGCGGCAGGTTTACGAGGGCCGTGTCAGTCTTCGTCGCCGTCAGTGTGCTCGGAGCGTTGTAGCGCCTGTCACCGGTGCGCTCGCCCTGCACTTCAAACTGGTCCAAGGTGATCGGTCTCACTGCCCGCACCGAGTCGATTTCCTGCCCTTGGGCACCGGTGGCGCCAAGAGCCAGAAGCAAGGTGGCTTGCGCGACCACCAAGCCGTGCCAGCGAATGGCCGGGAGGCTGAGCGCCGGTGAGCGATGCGCTGGGCACAAGCGGCTTGGTGCGGCTGGCGGGTACATGCCACCAACCTACCCGAAGCCCTCTCCGCGGGCATTCGCGGCCTTGCCATTCCCTGTCGGCCGCTTGCCAAAAGTTGCGCAAGAACGACTAGCCCGCATGTCCTCGCCAGTACCGCAGAAACACCGCCGCACCCATCGTTGGCCATCCGTGAAAACCAGCCAGAGTGTGAAAAATGCGGGCTAAGTCCTGCCGTTCGATTCCGTCCCAAGGGGATTCAGGGGATACAGTCCGGGGCAGCATCCATAGGTTTCGTGAAACGTGGCGCTGAAATGGCTCGGGCTGGTGTAGCCGACCTCGAGCGCGACCTGGGTCACATTCATTTTCTTCTCCGCCAATAGCTGCGCGGCTCGCTCCATCCGTAGCGCCTTGAGGTATTGAAAAATGCTGCGTCCCATCTCCTGCGAAAAAATCCGGCTGAGATAGAACTGGCTGCACCCCGCGCGCCGCCCGATTTCCTCGAGTGACAGGGATTCGGCCAGGTTTTCCCGAAGAAGGGCGATGACCTTTTGCACGCGCTCGTGATTCCGCCGATGATGGCGGTGGCAAAAAAGCTCGGCTTCCGCTTCAGGCTGGTAAAGAAACGCCGACGCGATCTCGAGGGCCTTCGCATGAAACCACATGCGCTGGGCGGCGGCCGCCACCGGAGGACGACTGAGGCTGGTTACCAGTTGTTGGTGCTCGAGTGAAAGACGAATCTGAGAGGATACGCCGTTGGCGCTTTGCCCGTTGAGGAAATCACGCACCTGCGAAGACAACCCGCTTTCCTTGGGCTCAATGTGCAGGGCGAGAAACCTGGCCGATAGCTCCACTGTTAAGAACCGGTGCCGGTCGCCGCCCGCGCGTCGGCCCTTGAGTTGCGCGCCAGTTTGAAAGTAGAAACCCGCGGTTTCAGGGACCAATTCCAGTCGCCGGTTGCCCGCCTGCACCGCGGCACGGCCGGACAGATTCAGGCAGATTTCCACCCCGCTGGGGTGAAAACTCGCGGACCAGTCCAATTCCTTTTCCGTCGTGAAATCGTGCCATTCCACACTGAAGCCCAGGTCGCGAAAGCTCCCCTGCAACTGACGCCAGCCACGACCGACACTTTCCCAGACGGCAGCCTCGCTGAATGCCCCTGCACGCATGGAATTGATGGCAGAAGTATGATCAGATTGAACCATGGGCCAGGAACGTTACGGGACTGAATCGCAATCCACTCCTGCCGCAAATTGAATTGGCGGATCGACCACCCTTTTGGACGCGGCCGGCGTCATTACCTCCGCCGACCGACTGCACTATCATGCTCATCGTTTCACCCAAGGACTGGGAATTGCCGGAATCGGCCGCGACCCCGGAACGTGATTATGCGCTGCAGTCGCGTCGGGCTTTTTTGAAAACGACCGGGCTTGGCCTCGCCGGTGTCGCCCTCGGCGGCCACGGCCTGCTGGACAGCCGGCTGCTAGCCGCGACCAGAGGCTTCCCGCCGGTGGGCAATCCCGACTATCGCGATCCAGCGCTGAAACCCACGCCCTACGACCTGATCACGAGTTACAATAATTTCTTCGAATTTGGGACAGACAAGAGTGCGCCAAAACTCAACGCGCAGAAGTGGAAGACGGAGCCGTGGACCGTCACGATCTCCGGCCTCGTGCGCAATCCGCTGAAGATTGAGGTCAACGATCTCATCGCTAGGATGGGCGGGTTCGAGCAGCGCGTCTATCGGATGCGCTGTGTCGCGGCGTGGTCGATGGTGATTCCGTGGGATGGATTTCCGCTGGCGAAGCTGGTCGCCCTCGCCGACCCGCAACCCGGGGCCAAGTTCGTGAAGATGACGACCGCCAACGTGCCGAAGACCATCTCCGGCCAGTGGGAAAACGCGCTGGAATGGCCCTACGTCGAAGGGCTGCGGATCGACGAGGCCGCCAATGAGCTCTCCTTCATCGCGACGGGAATCTACGGCCAGCCGATCCCGAATCAAAACGGCGCGCCGCTCCGGCTGGTCACGCCATGGAAGTGCGGATTCAAAGGTGTGAAATCGATCGTGAAGTTCGAGTTCGTGGCCAACCAGCCGCGCAACACCTGGAATGTGATGTCGGCGCGCGAGTATGGTTTTTACGCCAACGTGAATCCCAACGTGGATCACCCCCGCTGGTCACAGGGAAGCGAACGCGTGATCGGCGCGGGCGGTGCGCTCGGCGCCCGGCAGAAGACCCTCCTGTTTAACGGCTATGAAAAACAGGTCGCCGCTCTCTACGCCGGGATGGACCTGAAGAAGCAATACTGAGCGGTGTCCATGCCGTCGGAGGGTATTTTCTCTCCAAGCCCGAATGCACGAAAAGGTGGAACCCAATGTCCTCGTTGGGATTTGAATCGTACGCTCTCAGGTCAGCCCGTTGGGGACAACGGGCTCGACCATCAACAGCTAGGAAAGAGTGCCTGGTTTGTAGTTCCGCCTTTAGGCGGAAGGCTTGAACGGGTCGGATTCCGCCTAAAGGCGGAACTACCAACTGACCGGCTTCTTCCCGTCACGGGCAAAGGTCGCTTTTGCGGTTGGGGCTGCATCATTACGGCTGAGCGACACGGCTTTTCGTCACGCCGCTACCCATCTGACAGTGGCCGGCGCGAACTCAGCGGGCAGGGAGTTTGCCCGCCGACGGAGCCGCGGACTGGCCGCCGGGGCGGGAGCCCGCCCGGCCGCCGGGCCGACCGCCGGCTGGACGCTCGGCGTTCTCTTCGCCGCCCACCAACGGTTGGGTGATTCTAAGGTACGCGTATAAATCCCGGAGCTGGTTGTCGGTCAGCCCGGTCAGCAGGCCTTCGGGCATCAGCGAACGCCCCATCCCATTGAGCGCGGCGATTTGGCTGCGATTCATCGGCAGGTTCATTCCCGCCATATCGCGCAACACGACTAATTCGGCGTCCTGCGAAACCAGAAATCCGGTGTGGGTCGCGCCGGCTTTGGTCGTCAGCACGTAGGGTGCATAGCCCTCGCGGATCTCGGCGTTGGGATTCACCACGCTCAAGGTTAGAGACGCGGTATCGTCCCGCTTGAAGGAGGTCAGGTCCGGCCCAATTTCACCGCCCTTGCCATGCAGGCGGTGGCAGGCCGCGCAGCGAGCGTTGAACAGTTCGCGGCCACCATAGGGACTGCCGTGCCCCGCACCGATCGCGGCCATGATGCGAGCGATCTCCCGCTCTGTCTCCGCGGGCATTGTCACGACTTTTGGGCCGAAGGCGCGGTCGATGCGGCCGTTGAGCGCGCCGTTGCCGACCAGCCGCAGCTTTTCCTGGATTTCGACGGGAATGGCCTTCGCGTCCACCTGCTGGGCGATGACCGCATCGAGCATCGCCTCGGCACTGGTTACGCGACTGGACAAAACGGAGAGCGCGATCGTCTTTTCGGCCGCGGAAAACTTCGCAAAACTCTCGATGATGACACGGGTCAGGGCCGCGTCATCGTAGGAGGCGGACGATCCCAGGACCGCCGAGCGCAACGCGGCATTGGGCTCAGGCAGCACCCGCTGAAAGGCGGCGGCGACGGGGGCGTACGGCACTTCGCCGAACGTGGTAGCCAGCCGGACGCGTTCGACCGACGGCGTGGCCGGGTCGACCAGCAGTCGCAGGGCCTCGTCCAACGCGCCGGGATCTTTCTGCCGAACCCGCAGGGAGAGGGATCCGCCCCCGGCTTTCACGAGTGCGTCGACGAGGGACGCGGGCATGGGCGGCAGCGTGCGGCCGTCGAAAGCCTTTTCGAAACCGTCGATTAACTCCCGGCGCGCCAACGCGTCCGGCGCTTGCCGCAGGAGTTTTTCGCAGGCCAGAAAATTCTCGTTTCCGCCGGCCGCGGCAAAGCGCCGCATGAGCCGCGCCGCGATGTCGGTCTTCACGATCGGACGCTGCCACAGGGAGCTTTCGCTGCTGGAGGCGAACATCGCCAGCACTCCGGCGCGATCGCTGTCGCACTTGCTCTCAATCGCCCACCAGATCTGCAGCGGCAGGTAGGGATCGTTCGCGTCCTCGTCGTGCGCGAGCAGGACCTCGACCACGGGCAGCGCGCTGGCCGCGGGCAGGCGCTTGGCCGACGCGGCGAGCTGACTGCGCACTTCAACGTTGGATTCCTTCGTCGCGAGATCCACCAGGCTGCGGGCGACCGTGGCGCTCACCTGGTTCTGATCGGCGAGCAACCGCACCGTCCACAGCCGCACATACGGATCGGGATGCACGAGCAGCTTGAGCGCGGTGGCATCGTCGAAGCCGCCGCTCAGGTTCAGCGCCCACAGGGACTCAAGGGCAAACTGGCCGGTGGCTCCGGTCGCCAACTCCGCGCGGAGCGAGGGAATCAAACTCGCATCGCGCCGGTCGCCCAGAATCCGCAGCGCGGTCTCGCGCGTCCAACGATTGTTGTCCCGCAGCGCGGCCACGAGCTCGGCGGAGGATTTCTTCGTGAAGTCGAAGGGCGCATAGCCGGGCTTCGCGTCGGCGCTGCGCACCCGGTAAATCCGGCCGTCGTCCTTGGTGATTTGGCCCTCGTGATTGCGATAGTGGTTCACCTGCAGGTCGTGCCAGTCGGCCACATAGATCGCGCCGTCCGGGCCGTGTTTGATGTCCACCGGACGGAAGAGCGCATCGTCGGTCCGAATGACGGCATCGACATCCCGCGTGGCGAAAGTGGCGCCGCGGGGACTTATTTCCGCCATCGGCAGATACCGGTTCATCGGGTCGACGCCGATGAGTTTGCCGCGATAGCGCGGGGGCAGCGCCCCGCCATCATAGATGATGAAATTGTGCGTGAAGCGGGCCACATCCTCGTGGGCCATGGCCGGAAAATAGCCGAAGGCATACGGGTTCGAGAGTTCGCCGTGTTTCTCGAATCCCTTCCGCAGGTACCCGCCCTGGACATAGTGAAAGCCGCGGGTGTTGCCGCCATTGTGACCCGAATACACGCGGCCTTTTTCGTCGATCTCGCAGCCGAAGGTGTTGCCGCCGCCCTCCGCATAGACCTCGAAGCGGCGCGTTTCGGGATGATAACGCCAGATGCCCTGCCCGGTGATGTGCACGAGCGGTTCGCGGTCGAGACCGGGGCGAATGATGTCGGCGGTGACCGTTGAACCAATCGCCGCATAGAGCCAGCCGTCCGGACCCCAGCGGAGGGAGTTGGCCACCGAGTGGGTGTCCTCGAGGTTGAATCCCTCGATCTTCACCTCGGGCGGGCCGTCCGGAATGTCATCGTTGTTCGCGTCGGGATAAAAGAGCAGATGCGGCGGCGACATGACCCAGATGCCGCCGCGGCCCCGGGTCACGGCGGTCGTGATATTCAAGCCCTCGATGAAGTTGGTCTGCTTGGCAAAGGAACCGTCGCCCTTGCTGTCCTCGAAGATGGTAATCCGGTCCTTCCCGCGAAACGCGGCCTTCTCGGGCGTGTCGTAGGGCGGGGCGGGTTTCTTGCGGTCATAGACGATTCGCCAGACGCTGTCGCGCGAGACCGCAGTCAGGCCGGCGGGCTCGGGGTATTGGAGATATTGGACGACCCACATCCGGCCGCGCTCGTCGAAATTGAGAAACACGGGCTGGGCCACGTCCGGCTCCTTGAGCACGAGGTCGATCGTGACGTCCGTCGGAGTCCACAGATTGTTCACGCCGAGTTTGGCGTCGATCTGGCCGGCCGCCCACCGGATGCCGTTGTGCAGGAGCTGGGCGAAGGCCGGATTCTGAAAATCAGTGGGTGCGCCGAGCGAAGTGTAGAACGTCCGGCCGCCGCCCGGGCGCGAGAACGTCCAGGCGATGGGCTCGGCCGGGTGGCCCGGGATGGTGCCGAAGAGGACCGGCTCCGCGCCTTCGCGAAGGGGGGCGCTCCGGTAGAGCGAGGAGGATGACTCGAAGGGCAGGGCGACGCCCTGGAGGATGACGTGACTGGAGCGCGCGGCGGTGGCCCGGGCGACGGGGCCGGCTTCGTAATGATTGGTGTAACTGCCGCCAATGACCTCGGCATCCCATTCCGGCCAGGCGGCCAAGCCAGCCGCGACGGTTTGGTTGCGGGCGGGAGAAAACGCATGGCTCGCGGTGCGGATTCCGACCACTGGCTTCCCGGCCGCCACATGGCGGCGAATGACGTCGAGCTGGCTCTGCGGTGGCGGTCGCCGCCGGACGCTCACCAGGAGCAGATCCGCGTCCGCGATCTCCTCAATATGATCGAATGCGGTGGAGTCCGCCCCGCCCGTTCCGCTCACCGTCACCACCCGAAATTCCTTCTCCAGATACTTGGCGGCAAACACGGGCAGGGACTTGGCCGTCTCATACTCCGGTTCGGCGATGAGCATGACCAGCTTCGGGCGGACGGAAGCCGATTGGGCGATGGCGCCGGCCGATCCCAGAAGTAAGAGTCCGAGGCCGGCCAGGACGAAGGTGGGGTGTACGAAGGAGCGTGGCATGGGAAATGTTTTTATTGGCGGGTGGCTACGCCGTCGCGGCCTCGCCCCGGAAGGAGCGAGGCCGCGAGCTGAATCCTGACAGTGAAGCGAGGCGGTCCGCGCGGGCCGGGCGGCAGCGGCAGGCCGATTAGAAGCGGGCGTTCACGCCAAACGCAACCAGCGGGGACATGTCCTTGATGGAGCGGGGACGGCCACCGTAGAATTCCGTCGCCGAGTCGGCTTCATCGAACACGTTGGTGAGATCGAGGTAGACATCGTACCGATCCGTGAGGTTGTAACGGGTCTTGATGTCGAGCGTGCGGCGGGCGCTCGTGTACCACAGCAGGGACTGATTGGCGTTATACGCGCTGAGGAAGCGGGCGGTGTAGTTGAACTGAAAGCGAATCGATATCCGGTGGTGGATATAGGAAATGCCCGCGTTCGCCGAAACGGGATTGAAGCCAGGAATTTCGCTGGTGGAAGCGACCGCGCCACTGGTCGCGAGAGCCCCAGCATTTTCGTAGGTGCCGTCGGCTTCCATCCGAGTGTAGGTCGCAAACGCGCCGAGGCCGCGCCAGATGCCGGGCAGGAAGGTGAACTGCTGATTATAATTCAGCTCGAGGCCCTTGATCTTGGCGAAGCCGCCGTTGAATTGGGTCGTCAGCGTATAGCCGGCGTAGCTGCCGCCGAAGCCGTTGTCCGCGCCGGACTGAACGGTGGTGCCGCTCGCCGTGTAGATGAACCGGCTGATTTCTTTGAGGAAAACCCCGGCCGAAATGACGCCCATCGGCTCGAAATAGTATTCCGTCGTCAGGTCAAAATTGTTCGCCTTTTGCGGCAGGAGACTCGGGTTGCTGGTGGACATGGTCCGGGACTCGTCATCGATGGTCGTGCGGGGGATGAGCTGCCCGATCGACGGCCGGCCCACATTGGTCGCGTAGCTGAGCCGGGTGATCAGGGAGCGATTGGGAGCATACTTGAAATGGACTCCCGGAAAAATGTCGCGGTTCTTGCCGGTGCTTGTTTGGCGGCCGGAGAACTCGGCGAGCGTGCGGCGGCGCAGTTCGGCGTCGGTCACCGCGCCCACCCAGGCCGCTCGCCGCGCCTTTTCGGCGGCGGTCACCGAGGAAAACGCCCCTTCGGCCTCAACCTCGGTGGTTTCCACCCGGACGCCCCCCAGCACGGACAGTTTTCCGAGGTCAACGTTGCCCATCATGTAGTAGGCGGTGATCCGTTCCCGGAAGTCCTGCTTTCCGGTCTGGTTGGCGGTGATATCGCGGACGATGTCCTCCTTGAAGAGCTCGGGATGCTGGGCGAAAACGTCGTCGATGCCCTTGCGACCGTCTCCGGGATATTGGGGATACGGCAGATTCGGATAGCGAGCGAGTTTGGTATTGGGCAGCGAAAAGCCGGAACCGAATTGCGCGAGATTGTCGTCGTTGAGGCCAGTGGCCGGGTTGAGGCCCATCACACCATCGGGTCCGTTATACGTGCCGCGATAGGAGTTGTCGCGGAGGTTGCGCTTTTGCTCGCGGACCCGGCCGCCCGTCTTGATCCAGGTCGGAACGCCGGTATCGAAACGCTTGGTCAGATTGAGCGCGACACCCACATAGCGATCCTTCCCGTTTCGGATGGTGCTGTTGTAAACATTCTCAGTGTAGCTTGAGAGTTGGCGGACATCCGGCCCGGCGGTTTGGGTGAGGTAGGGGAAGAAGGGATCATCTTTCTGTTCGACCTTGAAGCCGATGCCGCGGGCGATGAACGAGATTTCCCGGGTGCCCGGATAATCGGTCTCGGCGTAGGATTTGTAGATGTCGTAATCCAAATCCACCGAGGGATAGCGATGGACCGCACCAAGCTGCAGAATGTGTGAATTGACTTCCTTGTTCAGGAACTGGGGCCGCAACGTCACGTTGCTCGCGCTGATCGCCCGCACGGCGGTCAATTGATCGGTGTAACCGGGAATGACGCCCCCCGTGCCCGTGTAGTTGCCGCTGCCATCTACGCCGGCGACGGCCTGGTTGGTGGCCCACGTCGAGAGGTAATCGGTCTTGTGCTCGCTGCTGAAGCTGGCTCCGCCGGTGAAATAAAAACGCACGGTGTCGTTGAGCTTGTAATCCAGCCGCAGATTCGCGCTGCCGCGGGTGCGCTTGATGCGCGCGTCTTCAAAGGCGGCGCTGTACGTGTAGGCCGGGCCGGTCGTGCCGTTGGGCAGGGTCTGGTACGCGAGTGTGGACTGATCCAGCAGGGACGGAATGACGCGGTAACCTAGATTGACCGCGACGCCGAAGCGCTCGCGAAATACTTCGGAATACGACAGCGTGTAGCTGCGTGGCTGCGGCGCGTGGGTATCCCGCGGATCGAACGGCCGCCAGACGCTGCCAATCGAACCGGTGATGCGACGTTCCGGGGAACTGTCGAAGGCGCTCTTCGTCACCATATTGACGGCCCCGCCAATGGAATCGCCGTCCATGTCGGGCGTGGGGGACTTCACCACTTCCATCCGCTCGATCGAGTCGGCATTGTTATGCTCAAATTGAAATTCGCGGGTCGAACCCGCGGAACCGGCATCCGCGGCGCGGTTGCCGTTGATGGTGATCGTATTCAGGTTCTGGCTCACACCGCGGATGCGGACGTAGCGGAAGTCGCCGTCCATGGATTGTCCTTCCACCCCGGGCAGGCGAATCAGCAAGTCGGCGGGATTACCGGCGAGATTGCCGAAGGCGTCCGCCGAAACGACACTCTTAACTCCCGGAGACGCACGCTGCAGGGTGATGGCCTGCGCGTTGCCCTCGCGTTCACCGGAAACGCCTACGGCTCCCAGGGTGTAGATCTGTGAGGTCAGTTTTACATCCTTTCGCGTGGAGCCGTCGGCTTCAACGCGAACCGTGATCCGGTAATCGTCAAGGCCGGTATAGGTCACCACGACGACAGCGTCGCCGGGGGCCAGATTGGTCAGGCGGTAAAAGCCCTGACGGTCGGTGACTGTCTCGCGCGCCGTGCCTTCCACGGCCACGCGTGCGCCTTCGAGTGTGCGGCCGGTGCCGCCATTCGTCACAGTGCCGGTCAAACTGGCTTGGGCGCTGGCGACCGGGGCGCTGGGACTGTTTTCCGCGGCGGACAGGGCTGGCGCCGACAGGAAAGCGAAGCTGAACAAGGCGAGCAGCTGAGGGACGGAGTGTTTTCGATGCATGGCTAGGTGTGGGTTCGGGACTTAAACAGGGTGAGGCCGGGCGGACGGCGCCGAGCCAACTGAGACGGGACGTTGAGCCTGTAACAAACCTGCCGGCCTCATGGGTGGGGTAAGATCGGGGACCTAGGCGAAACAGAGAACCTTGGGGAAAATAAAAAAACTTGGGGAGCTTTTAAGGTGGATGAATGATTCGGCCTCACGGCGCAATGGGCATTTTGTGCAAAAAAAAGCCGCTTTCGGTCAGCGGCTTCCTTTGCTCCACAATTCAAACCGGCGCGAAATGGAAGGGCTTGAGCAGCGAATTACCGGCCGACCTTCAGATGGAGCTGAAGGAAATCGAGGCAGACGGGCCAGTCGCCGGGCAGCATGCCATGAGGGCCGTCGTGCATGAGGTAGCCGAGGGTGTTCAACAGCGGCTGGCCGGGCGCGGAGAGCGAATCGGCTTCGATCCCTTTCTTCCCGAGCAGCGCAAACACCGGCGTGGCGGCTTTGGCGGCGAGAAATTCACCATAGGGATCTGACCACTTGTCGGTGGTGCCGGTTTGCAGCAGGACGGCCCGCGGGGCGATCAGGGCGACGAGCAGATGGGCATCAAAGGGCGCGTCGATCATCGGGCCCGCCCACTTTTGATAGTTGCGCGCGAACTGATAAGGATAGCGCGTGGGCGCCACGAGGTGCGCCACGGTTTCACCGTAATTGCGCCGGCTGAGCGCCGCGCCGCCTTCGCCGGAGCAGCTCGCGATCACGCCGGCGACGCGTTCGTCGCACGCGGCAGCCCAGAGGACGGCTTTGCCGAGCCGCGACACGCCCATGATCGCGATGCGCTTCGCGTTGATTTGCGGATCCGTCTCTAGGTAGTCGATGATCCGGCTCGCGCCCCAGCTCCAGGCGGCAATGGCACCCCATTCGTCGGGCGCGGGTGATTTTTGGCCGGGCTGGAGAGAGGCGGCGCGGATGCCCTGCGCGTTGGCGTCGAGCACGTCGGGTTCGATGTCGATGTAGTTGAAAACGGCGAGGGCGAAGCCGCGTTCGAGGACTCGCATCACGTTTAGGTTCCGGCCGACACCGCGTGCGGAGTCGTTGGTCGGGACCGCGGGCACGCGCTGCTTTTCCGCAGCGTTCCAAATACGACCCACCTTCACGCCGGGATCGGCCGCCGCGACCGCGAGGTTGTTGGCGGTCCAGTTGAATTGTAGCAGCACGGGCACGGGACCGGTGGCGTTGGCCGGCACGTAGAGCAGAACGTCGACGTAGTGCTCGGTCCGGCTGGCGGTGAAATAGATCGTCACCTGCCGGCGCCGCGCCTTGCCGTCGAACGCGGACGTGTCCCGATCGAAGACGTCAAAACTCAGCGCGGCGGGCCGGGCGGGAGCGCGGCCGAATTGATTTTCCTCGATGAGCTTGAAAAGTTCGGGGCGCCGTTTTTCGAACCACGTCTTGGCTTCCGTCACGGCTTGGCCGCTGGCGAGTTTGAGCGGATCAGGAAGCGTGTAAGTGCCGCTCTTCGCCTCGGTGTAGTTGACGGGGAGGTCGGCGACACTGCCGTCGGGTGAATCGACGATTTGGGCGCGGGCCGGGAGAGTCCCAAAGCACCAGATCGCGACTGGACCGAGGAAGAGCGGTGCCCGGATATTCATGAGTGCGGTGGGGGCGAAGATCGTGGTGTGGCCGACGAACTTGACGACCGGAAGCCTACGGCGATCTCTGTCGATGCCACGCCAATTGTGTCTGACCAGAAGACCTCTTTGCTAGTGCGGCCGCGACGGTACTCGGGCGCTCCCTTCGGGGTTAGGCCGGGGTCGCCGTTTTCAGCCGGGCGCGGACGAACCCGATATGGCCGCGGAGGCCATAAAACTGGTCCGCGAACGAAGCCGGAACTTTGAGTTCGTTGACCATCTCCTCGATGTCATCGAGTCGGCGGAGTAATTCCAGGCCCTGTTCGCGGGTCAGCGGTCCGGCGGCGTCGCGCTCCAGCACGAGCAGCGGCCGGTAACAGCGGTAGAGGCGCAATTGGATCCGCAGGCGGTAAGCGACCGGCAGAAAGCGAATCGCGGGAATGAGGACGAGGAGCACCGGGACAAACGCCACCAGGATTCGGTTCAGCAGGCTCGCGAGCCAGAAGGGCGTGACGGTGCGGTACAGAAAACTTTTGCCGGACTTGTAGAAGCGCAGGGCGTCCTCGCTGATCTTGATCTCGCGCTCGACCGGCACCGGAAATTCCCCGCGCTTTTGGAGGAGACTCGCCTTGCCGTGCACTTCTTGCGCCGCATCGAGGAGGAGGTCGGAGAGCGCCGAATTCAAACCCGCCCGGGCCACGAGTTCCACCGTTGGGCCGATCAACGCGATATTTCGCGGCGGCAGATTGGCCCCAAAATCGATCGAGCCCTCGGGGAGCTCCAGCTTGCTGAGATAGGCCATGCGACGAACGTAGGCGTCGGCCTGAACGAAATGGTACAACTGGACGTTCGGTGAGCGGATGAGGGTCCGCAGGGTTTGGGCCGGAGCGGAATCCCCCATCAGGAAAACGGCGTCAACGGTCCCCTCCAGGAGCCCCGCCGCGGCCTCCGTCGCGTCGAGACCGAGGAACGTCGTGCGCTGGCCGGTGATTCCGTTGCTTTGCAGGAGGGTGAAGGCCAGCGCCTGCGTCCCGCTGCCGGGCGCGCCCACGGCGAGGCGCTTGCCCGACAGTTCGGAGAGCCGGGTGATGGGCGTTGGGTTGCGGTAAAAGACCCAGAGCGGTTGGTGCGCCACGCTGCCGAGGGAAACCAGATCGTCAAAATCTTCGCCTTCCGTCACACCGCCCTGGACGAAGCCGATGTCGACGCCGGAATCGGGTTCCTGCAGCCGCTGGAAATTTTCCAATGATCCTTTCGATGGCAGAATCCGCAGCTCCACGCCATGGGCCGCCAAAATCTTTTGGTAGGAATCGGCGAACTGCTGAAACGAGCTGCCGGGGGGGCCGCTCGTCAACGTGAGGCGGCGCGGCGGCGCGGAACGGACAAACCAGATGACGGCGACAAGGCAGATCGCGGCCGTGAGCAGGAGGATGACGGAGGCCAGCAGCGGGCTGAACCCGAACGTCTCAATCAGCGCCGACACGGGCGGAAGGTGATTCGTCTTTTTCGGTTCGTGCATGAGGATTCGTCGGCCGCGGACAACAGATGACTAACCAGCCGGAGGAGGAGTTGTTAACTCATTTCGCATTCCATCGAGGCGCGCCACCGGCCGAGGGAGCAATGTTTAATGAATCGGGGCTCAATTCTTCCAAGCCTTTGGCCACAAATTACACCAATGGGCACAAATTTTCTCGCGGAGGTTGGAGCCGAATTTGTGCCCATCTGTGAAATTTGTGGCCAAAGCAGCCAAGATCATTCGGTGGAGCGCGGGGCCGCTTCGAGCCCCAAACAAGGTTTGGCCGACCGTGGGAATCAGACTTCCGCCAGCGGCACCGTGGCGTCACCGAAACTCGGCAGGGCCCGGTCCATGTTGTCCATCATCGGGAGTTAGAGCCGGCACATCTGGCGGTCGGATTTTTCCCGGTCGTTCCGCACCCGACCGACCTTGATTCGGCCGCCGCCGCCCAGCAGGACGACGGGCAGCTGGCTGGCGATCCCGTTGGCGGCGCCGAGGTATTTCTCCATGAGCGACGGCACCATGACCAGGGCCTGTCCGCCGGCTGCGTGGCCGCCAAAGAAAATCAAATTTGGCGACCGAACATGGCTTCCCAGCGCAAGAGCTCCCGCGCCAGGCCGGCTTCCAGCGAGGCGATTGCTTCGGGCGGGGGGGTCGGACAAAGGCCAGCCGCGTGAAAACAGGCGCGGCGGGCGAGCACATAATCGCTGGCGGGGGGCTGGGGCAGGATGGTGGCGAGGTATTCGCGACACCAATCGCGGGTCGCCTCGTTGGCGGCGGCCACGAATTCGTGCCGCCAGCGCCGGACGAGGCGGTAGGAGTTTTCCTCGTCGCGGGCCTTGCGTCCGACCGAGGAACTCACGTGGTGGCGGATGACGCTGTGCAGTGCGACCGCGTTGACCTTGCCGGCGGCGAGCGCGCGGAAGCAAAGATCAATATCCTCACCGCCGTTGACGTAGCTGTCGTCGAAACCGCCGAGTTGCCGCCAAAGCGGACGCGTGACGAGCACGCAGGCACCTGTCACGGCGGGCACGCGCCGAATCGAGGAGAAGAAGCGGCGGAACGTCGAAGGCAGCGTGCGGGCGTGCTCGGGTTTGCCCTGGCGGTTGATGATGATGCCCGCGTGGTCGATCGCTCCGGAAGTGGCGTCGAGTTGGAGGTTACCGATCAATCCGGCGCGTTCGCCGAGCGCGCGATGAGCCTCGCGCAGGGCCTCGAACCAGCCGGGCAGGAGAACGAGATCGTTGTTGAGCAGCGCGAGAAAGTCTCCCCGGGCAACCGCGGCCGCGCGATTGTTGGCGATGGCATAACCGAAATTTCGCTCGTGCAGCAGGACGCGAAAGGGCGCGCGCAACGTGGCCAGCCACTCGCGGGTGCCGTCGGTGCTCCCGTCATCGACGAGGATGACTTCGTAAGCGAGGTCGGAGGGCAGTGTTGTCTGTAAGCTTTCGACGCACGCCCGCGTCAGCGACAGGCAGTTGAAAAGCGGAATAATGAAACTAACGGTTGGTGCCGCTGACCGTGTCAGGTTTAAGGAGTGCGGTGTCAGGGGTGGGAAGGCCGTCGTGGGCGTTTCGGTGCTCCCGTTCATTGCGTAGGCTTTAGAACCTTACACCTTAAACCTTACTCGCTCGCCGCGCCGGCCCCCGCGCCTTCGCCGGCGATCCGGCGAAGGTAGGCGCCATAGGCGGACTTGCCGAGCTTCGCGATGTTCGCCTCGAGGCCGGCGCGATCGATCCAGCCGCGGCGCCAGGCGATTTCCTCCAGACACGCGATCTTCAGGCCCTGGCGGCTCTCGATGACGTGGACGAACTGCGCGGCATCGAGCAGCGACTCGTGCGTGCCGGTGTCGAGCCAGGCCGTGCCGCGGCCGAGCACTTCGACGTGCAGCTTGCCCGCGTCGAGGTAGAGGCGGTTGAGATCCGTGATTTCCAACTCGCCGCGCTTGGACGGCTTGAGGCTGCGGGAGAGGCGGACGACGTCGCGGTCGTAGAAATAGAGGCCGGGAATCGCGTAGTTGGACTTGGGTTGCGCGGGTTTCTCCTCGAGGGAAAGCACGCGGCCATCCGGGGCAAACTCGACGACGCCATAACTCTTCGGGTCGGCAACGTGGTAGCCAAAAATCGTGGCGCCGCTTTCCCGCTCGCCCGCCCGCTCGAGGCCTTTGACGAAATCGTGGCCGTAGAAAAGATTGTCACCGAGCACGAGCGCGGCCGGTTCGTCCCGCAGGAAACCAACCTCGCCGGCGATGTGAAATGCCTGGGCGAGTCCGTCGGGGCTCGGCTGCTCCGCATAGGCGAGCTTGAGCCCGAGGTTGGCGCCGTCGCCCAGCAACCGGCGAAAGAGCGGCAAATCCTGCGGCGTGGAAATGATCAGTACCTCGCGGATGCCGGCGAGCATCAGGACCGACAGCGGATAATAGATCATCGGCTTGTCGTAGACCGGCATGAGCTGCTTGCTCACCGCGATGGTAAGTGGGAACAAACGGGTGCCGGAGCCGCCGGCGAGAATGATTCCTTTGCGATTCATGAGATAAGACGGAGTGGACCGCGAAGAACGCGAAGTAACGCGAAAAATGCCGCGGTTCGGGGAGGTGCTATTGGGCGCGGCGGTGCGTTTGCCGTAATTTAGGCGTTCGTGCCGAGTCGTTCGCGAGCGTACTTCTTCTGGGTGATGTCCTCTGCCCAGGTGCGGTGGGTGAGGTACCAATCGACCGTTTTTTCGATGCCGGTGTCGAAGGATTCTTTGGGGGACCAGCCGAGTTCCTTTTGAATCTTGGCGCAGTCGATCGCGTAGCGTCGATCGTGACCGGGGCGATCGGTGACGTATTTTATCTGGCTCGCGTAACCGTTGCCGTCGGCGCGTGGCGATTTTTTATCCAAGAGCGCGCAAATGCCTTTTACGATCGCGATGTTCGGCTGCTCGTTGAGTCCACCGATGTTGTAGGTCTCGCCCACGCGTCCGCGCTGGAGAACGGTCCAAATGGCCGTGGCGTGGTCTTCGACGTAGAGCCAGTCGCGAATCTGCCTGCCGTCGCCGTAAACCGGGAGCGGTTGGCCCTCGAGCGCGTTAAGAATCATCAGCGGGATCAATTTCTCAGGAAAGTGATACGGGCCGTAATTGTTCGAGCAGTTCGTCGTGAGGGTCGGCAGGCCGAAGGTGTGCTGGTAGGCCCGGACGAGGTGATCGCTGGCGGCCTTCGACGCGGCGTACGGACTGTTGGGCTCGTAGACGTGCGCCTCGGTGAAGGCGGGGGCCTCCGGCGCGAGCGAGCCGTAGACTTCGTCGGTGGAAACGTGCAGGAAGCGAAAGGCCGCTTTCTTGGGTTCGGCGAGTTGGGCCCAGTGCAGGCGCGCGCCGTTCAGCAGCCGAAGCGTGCCAACCACATTGGTCTGGATAAACGGCTCGGGTGAATCGATGGAGCGATCCACGTGGGACTCGGCGGCAAAATTGACGATGGCGTCAATCTGGTGCTCCGCGAGCAGGCGCGCAACGAGGTCGGCGTCGCCGATGCTGCCGAGGGCAAAGACATAGCGCGGATCGCCCGCCAGGTCGGCGAGGTTGGCCGGGTTGCCGGCGTAGGTGAGGGCGTCGAGGTTGACGAGCCGCTTCACCGCGGAGCCTTTTTCGAGCAGTCGCTGGCGGATGAAATTCGAGCCGATGAAACCGCAGCCGCCGGTGATGAGGAGATTCATGTGGATGATTAACCGCGAAGGACGCGAAGGAACGCTAAAGTCAGAGATGAGTGAGGACAATTCGCTCCCATTCGAGTCGGGGATGGGAACCGAAATTGACCAAGATTCCAAGCTGGAGTCCGTTGCCCTTGTCTTTATGCACCGCCAAGCAGGCGCCGACAATTTGGTAACACTCGTTACGGAAAAGCAGCTCCGCACTCATCTTCGCGCACCTTGGCGGCCTTCGCGGTTCAAGGTTTTGTCCAGCGTTTTAAAGCCTGCCCGACCGCCTCGTGTACCTCGGTCATCGTGATGCCCGCCGCGGCGAGCTTGGCGGAATCCATCACGCAGTTGGAGCGCGGCGTCTTCGCGGCGACGTGCATGAACTCGTCCTCGTTCTGGAAGAAGTCGAATTCCTTGGTGCACACGCCGCTGTGTTTGATCATCGCGACGACTTCGCGCGTTGTCACGTGGCCGGGGTTGGTGACGTTGTAGGTGCCGAAGGGAATTCGTTTCTCCCAGCAGGCGAACGTGGCGGCCACAAATTCCTCGAGCTGCGAAATCGAATTCGCGGCTTCGAGCAGCCGCGCGTACCGGATCAGCTTCGTCAGGTAGTTGCGGGGATTGTCGACCTCGTTGAAGGGGATGCGCAGCCGCCAGACATACAGGTCGGGCTTGTCGGCGAGCACCTCTTCGCCCAGGGCCTTGGTGCCGCTGTAGAACGAGCAGTTGTTCGTGCGAAACGTGAAATTCGGCGTGTCCGTTTCCCGGAAACCGCTGCCATCGGGCCGCGCGCCGGTGAAAATGCAGCCGGACGAAACATGACCCCACGGGATGCCCGCCTCGGCGCAGGCGTCGGCAATGACCCCCGGCAACACGGCGTTGCCCTGCAGGCATTCGTACCGGTGCAACTCGCAGGCGTCGACGTTGGGCTTGCCCGTGTAGCCGGCGGCGTTGATCAGGAATTCCGGTCGGTCCCGGCGCAACGCGTCGCGCAGCGTGGCCGGATGGCTGTAGTCGATTTCAGCGCGACGCAGATTGCGAAACGGGATGCCCTTGCGGGTCAGCAGGGCCTGATACGCGTGGCCAACATAGCCGGAGCCTCCGAGCAGGTAGATCATGGGATTTTTGCTTAGCAAAAATCCAAGTGATGCGGATGGAGGCAACCGGGAACAAGATATTTCCCGCGGTTTTTGCGGAGCAAAAACCTTCTAGGTTTTCCGCGAAAGCGGAAAACCACTACTTCCGTCGGTAATCGCCCCGGCTGAAATATTTTTCCAGCCAGACGTAGGCGCAGATGAAAAAATAGCGGCTGCCCATTTCCTTGAGCTTGAGCTTGGCGACGCCGTATTTCCGGTTGTGCCACGAGATGGGGGTGATGGCGAAACTAAAGCCGCGCACGATGGCCTTGAGCGGCAGCTCGACCGTTAGGTTGAAATGCGGGGCGAGAAAAGGGCGGCAGCCGTCGATCACGGTGCGCCGATAGGCCTTGAAGGCATTGGTCGTGTCGTTGAGCGGGAGGTGGAAGCCGACGCGCACCAGAAAATTCGCCAGCCGGTTCACCAAGAGCTTGAACCGCGGGTAGTCGACCACTTGGCCGCCGGTCACGAACCGGCTGCCAAAGGCGCAATCGTGGCCCGCGTTGAGCAATTGCCAGTACTTCACCGCGTCGGTGGGGGAGTCCGAGGCATCGGCCATCATGATCACGATCGCGTCACCGTGGCTGTGGTCGAAACCCCAGGTTACCGCGCGGCCGAAGCCGTGGGCGCCGGTGTTTTGCGTGGGGACGAGCGTGGGGATCTTTTCGCGCAATTGCTGCAGCACGGCCCACGTGCGATCGTGGCTGCCATCGTCGACGACGACGATTTCGTGTGGCACGCCGGCGGCGTGGAGCGCAGCGAAAATGTTCCCGACGGTGGACGGCAGCGACTCCTCCTCATCGCGCGCGGGAATGACGACGGAGAATAGCGTGAGGGGAGCGTGGGCCGACATGGGCTCAGAGCGGCGCCGAGAGTTCCAGCCACTCGGGATGGGCCCGCGCGTGCGCCACGATTTCGTCGAGGATGGCCGGCACCGGCGTGGCCGGATTCCAATCCCACAGCCGTGCCGCCTTGCCGGAATCGAGCACCAGCCACGGAAGATCGAACGAGCGGGGTGCCGGATCGGCGGCCACCGCGTGCGCGCCGAGATGGGCGGCGCACCAATCGCTGAGTTGACGCAGCGAGGTGGCCGACGCGCTGCCGCCCGAGAAATTCGCCACGCGGGCGTCCATGTCGAGCGTGGGCCCGGACATTTGTTTGGCGAGGGCGGGCAACAAATCGCGCGGGTGCAGGCAGTCCCGCACTTGGTGGCCGTGACCGCCGAAGCCGATGTATTTCAGCGGCCGCCGCCGCAGCCAGGCATTGACCCAATAGGCAAAGATGCCCTGGTCCGCGCGGCCGAACTGGCCGGCGCCGGCGAGCACGCCACAGCGATTCACGAACACGGGCAGCCCAAACGTGGCGCCGTATTCGAGGGCGAGGGCCTCGCTCGCGAGCTTGGTCGCGCCGTAGAGTGAAACCGGCGCCTGGGTGGAAAAATTTTCGTCGACGCCCTTGGCGCCCACGCCGACCGGCAGCTTGGCCCCCGCGGCCTCCTGCAGGACAAACGCGTGGTTCTTTTCCCCCAACGGCAGGGCGGCCAGCCGGGTGATGGAATAAACGCGGCTCGTGCTCAGGAGGATGAAGCCGGCGCGATGCTGCTTGCAGAACTCGAGCAGATTGACGGTCCCGGTGAGATTGTGCTCGACCAACTGGCGCGAACTCGTGCGACCGTCCGAGCCGGCGAGCACGCTGGGGTTGGCGGCGGCATCAATCACCCAATCGACCGGAGGCAGGGACTCCAGATCACTCGGGGCGCGGAGGTCGCCGTGGAACAGCTTCACGCCGAGCCGCTTCAACTCCGCGCGATTGGATTCGCTGCCCGGGCGGATGAAGTTGTCGAAGCCGCAGAGTTCGTGGCCGGCCCCGCTCTCGACGAACGCGCGCGCGAGCGTGCTGCCCACGAAGCCGCAAACGCCGGAGATGAGGATGCGCATCGGCCGCAGCATGCGAAAATCCACCGACGCGGGAAGCGCGATCTTTGACCGCGTCGCGCCGGTCTCCGACCGGCGTCGGTGCCGACGCGTTGAATTCAGAAGCCAGGAAACCACGCGTCAGACACCTGAAGCTCCGCTCTTGGCTTCGTGGCTTCTGAATTCACCCGGGTTGGATTTTGTTGCGCTGAAACAAACCGATTAATTGCGCTTTGACGCCCCCGGGTGCTGTCCGTTGGCTCGGGCCGATGAGCCAACTGCGCGGCGATTACAAGACGACGTGGAACGCCCTTTCGGGTTCCAAGCAGGAGGCGTATCTCTACGTCGCGGGGTACACCGACGAGGAAAAGTTTCACGCCGATGCCGAGGACACGATCGATATTCTGCGTGAAACCGTTGGCGTGCGGCCGGACGATGTGTTTCTCGAGATTGGCTGTGGTGTCGGCCGGGTCGGCCGCGTCCTCGCGCCGCTCGTCAAGGAATGGATCGGCTGCGATGTGTCGGCGAACATGCTGAAGCTCGCTGGCCGGCGGCTCCTGGGCATCCCCAACACGCGGTTGCAGGAAATTTCGGGCTATGATTTGCAGCCGATTCCCGATGGAGCGGTCGATGTCGTCTACACGACCGTGGTGTTCATGCATCTCGAGGAATGGGATCGGTACAACTACATCCTCGAGGCGATGCGCGTGCTGCGACCGGGCGGGCGATTTTATTGCGACAACGTGGACCTCGCGTCCCCGGCCGGCTGGGCGGTGTTCGAAGAAAGCCGAAAGACCTTCAAACCCAAGGACCGGCCGGCGCAGATTTCGAAGTGCTCCACGCAGCCGGAAATCGAAGCGTTCCTCAAGCATGCCGGCTTTGCGGACGTCCGGGTCGCCGGCCGGCTCAACTTCTGGGTCTACGGCTCGGGCACCAAACCGTAGCCCCGGACTCTGCCGGCCCACGGTCTCGACCGCCGATTAGGGCAGCGTTTGAAATGAATCCCTCCAAACCAGACTCACGCGGAGCCGCGGAGGCCGCAGAGTGGGGGGCAAAACACTCCGAAGGATAGATTTTCTCCGCGTTCTCCGCGGCTCCGCGTGAAACTAAGACATTACCCAACCGCCCCTTCGCTTGACGCGCGGCTGGTGGGGCGCAAATCCTTGCGCGTGCTATCCCGAATCATCCCCTCGCTTCTCTTCGCGCTGCCTGCGGCGCTGTTGGCTCACGCTGATTTCCAACTGCCGCTGGCGGAAGTTTCCGCGACACCGTTGCCGTCGGCCCCGCTCGGAACGGGCGCCTGGCGGTTCGAGGTCGAAGGTGGCTGGGCCAAGGTGCCGGCTGGTGTGTCGCTCGGGCCGACCCACGGAGCCGTGGGCGTCGATCGCGCGGGCAACATCTATGTTTCGTCGGACGGCCCCAACGGCATCCTCGTCTTCGACCAGGGCGGGAAATTTCTTCACGGCCTTGCCCCCGAACTGACGGGCATCCACGGCTTCATTATCCGGCAGGAGGGCGGCAAGGAGTTCATCTACGCCGCGCACCTGAAGGGCAACGAAGTGGTGAAATTCGATCTCGACGGCAAGTTGGAGTGGAGGTTTGGCGTGCCGATGGAGAGCGGATTCTACAACCAGCCGGCCGATGCGACCAAGAAGCCCGCGGAATTCCGGCCGACGGGCATTGCCGTCGGTCCCGACAACCGGATTTACGTCGCGGATGGTTATGGCGCCAGTGTCATCCACGTTTATAGCGCCGAACGGAAATACCTCAAAACGATCGGCACGCGCGGCGATGGGGTGAATCAATTCACGACCTGCCACGGCATCGCGCTCGATACCCGTTATGGCACGCCCCGGCTGCTGGTGGCCGATCGGGAGAACAAGCGACTCGTCCACCTCGACCTCGAGGGAAAATGGCTCGGCGTGCTGACGACCGACCTGCGCCGGCCGTGCGCGATCTCGTTCTTCGGTGAATATGCGGCGGTCGCCGAACTCCAGGGACGCGTCGTGGTCACCGACAAGCAGGGCAAGATCGTCGCGACGCTCGGCGATAATCCCGACCAGAAGCAATGGGCGGCGTTCAAGCTCGAGCCCGAGTACTGGCGCGACGGCATCTTTGTGGCTCCCCACGGTCTATCGTTTGACGCCGCGGGCAATTTGTTCGTGCAGGACTGGAACTTCGCCGGCCGCTTCACGAAATTGAAGCGCGCGGTGGAGAAGAAGCGCTGATTCCCGCAACCCGCTCGCGTCCGGCGCTCGCCATCGCGGGCCACGCCGGAAAATTCCGGGCCGCCGAGCCGGGGCCGTTTGTCATCTATTAGATGACAAACGGCCAGCCGGGATATTTCCTGCCTGGGCGTCGCCGCGACCGAAAAGGGAGAACCGAGCTCCGCCGAGCCGACCTTGGGCGAATTATTAGTTAGGCCGCGACGGAGCTCGGCCCTCCCTAAAAATCCCCGCGAAAATAAGCGCTCCTCCAAAACCGCAGTCCGAAAAGTTTCGGAAGCAGCGTCGGAGCTCGCCCGAGCGTTTGGGCGCGCGACGCACGATGGTGTCGGCCTCCTGGAATCTTTGGGCCTTTTGGTGGCACCGTCTCCGTCTCGGTTGGGTGCGGCGTGCCGCGCTGCGAATGGCCCTGGCTAGCCGTTGGGCTTGGTGGCGGGATCGGCCGGAGTGGCGGCGGCTTCCTCGGCGGGGGTCGAGGCTTTTTCCCGGGCCGCCTTGCTTTGCGCGGCCTCATAGGCCCGGCGCTGGACCATCCCGATTTCGAGCAGGTCGCTCACGAGCATTCGCGCCTCGGTTTCCTGGTGCGTTTGGAGTTCAGCGGCGGACATCGACCGCGGAGGGCCGGGCGACAAAGTTGGAGTTGCCGGGGGTGGGGTGGTGACCGCCGCGGCCGGCCGCGAGCCGGGAGGCTGGGGAGCGGTGGGGGGCGGGAATGGAGTCGCGGCGGCAAAGCCCGTTGGAACCGGAGCCACCGCAGCGGGCAGGTTAACAGATCCGGCACCACGGCGGAGCACCAGCACGCGCTGTACACCGTCCCGGCGCACCACGGCTTGATCAATCTTGGGGTCGTAGGTCACCACGGTGATGCCGTCGACGCTGTCGCCGATCCCAATCCAGCGATTCTTTTTGGTCGTTTTGTCCAAGAGGATCAGGTCGGTCCTCTTTCCGACCACGCTTACGCCGGCAAATTCGAGATTTTCCCCCGGCCCGCCGACCACGGCCGCGGTGCCCGAGGGGAGAAAGGGCGAGTCCTTGGGCAACGAGGTCTGGGCCATCGCCGGAAACGCCAACGCCAGCGCCAGCCCGGCGAAAATCGCCCTGGCGGTCCCACGGTCTCCGTGGAGAATGCGAGTGAATGCGGTGCCCATGTTGATGGTTGAGACGGTAAGGGTGCCGCCGGGATACGTCAAACCGGGCGAAGAACCCGTTCGCCGGCTGGGAGCGGGCAACCAAAACCTCAGGTCGTGGGCTGGCGCTTTTGCCAGGATTCGACGATTTGCTTCACGATTTCGTCGAGTGAAATGGTCACGTTCCAAGCGGGGTAATGGGCCCGCATTTTTCGCAGGTCGCTGTAGTAGCAGATGTGATCGCCCGCCCGGGCTTTTTCCACGTAAGAGTGGACCTGCGCCTTGCCGGAATACTTCTCCGCCAGCTTGAACGCCTCGAGAATGGAACACGAATTGTCCTTGCCGCCGCCGAGGTTGTAGACCTCGCCGGCACAGGGCGCGTCGATGAAGGCAGCGATGAAGCGGGCCACGTCGAGCGAGTGGATGTTGTCGCGCACCTGTTTGCCCTTGTAGCCGAAAACACTGTACTCCTTGCCCTCGACGTTGCATTTCACGAGGTAGTTGAGGAACCCATGGAGTTCGACGCCGCTGTGGTTCGGCCCGGTGAGGCAGCCCCCGCGGAGCGCGCAGGTGGGCAGGCCGAAATAGCGGCCGTATTCCTGTACCATGACGTCGGCGGCCAGCTTGCTCGCGCCGAAAAGGGAATGCTTCGACTGGTCGATGGTGCAGGTCTCCGCGATGCCATTGAGGAACGCCGGGTCGGTCAGTTCGTAACGCGTTTCGAGTTCCCGCCGGGCGATGCGGTTGGGCGCGTCCCCGTAAACCTTATTCGTGCTCAGGTGCACGAAGGGCGACTCCGCGCAGCACTGGCGGGCGGCTTCGAGCAGGTTGAGCGTGCCGGTGGCGTTCGTGTCGAAATCGTCGAACGGAATCGCGGCGGCGCGATCGTGGCTGGGTTGCGCGGCCGTATGGACGATCGCGTCGGGCCGGATCTCGCTGACGAGCGCGTGCACGCCGGCGCGGTCGCGGATGTCCAACTCATGGTGGACGAATCCGGTCAGTTCCAATTCCTGCGCCAGCCGCTGCTGGTTCCAGCGGGTGTCGCCCTGCGGGCCGAAGAAGACGGCCCGCTGATTGTTGTCCACGCCGTGAATCGTGTAACCGAGCTGGTGCGCAAAGTAGGAACAGACTTCGGAACCGATGAGGCCGGACGAGCCGGTGACGAGAAGGGTCTTGGACATGGCAGAGGAGACGAACCGGGTAAAGTGTAAGGCCTAAGGTGTAAGGCGAAAGGCGTGAGGGGCAAGTTGACGCGGTCTTGGGGCGGGTCGCAAAGATTTTATCGTTTCGGTTGGCGGCCCGGATACTCGATCCTCCAGCCCTCGGGCAGGGTCGGGATGTTGGCCGGCGTGCCGCGGCGGATCGGGTCACAGTTGTCCGCCCAGTGATAGTCGGGCGGGGCAGGCTGGATGAATTGCGGCAGATTGACGAGGGTGCCGGCAAGGCAGAGGGCGCGGGCGGTCAACGCGACGGCGCGAGGCCCGGCGTCGCATTCCCAAATGAGCAGCCAGGCGAGCAACACCCGGGCGATATAGAAATAACGATCCCCGTTTTCGAGGTTGGCCGTTTCCCAAGTATCGGGGCGCATGCGCCGGAGGCACGCGATCGTCATGAGGACGACGGCGACGAGAATTTGGGCACGCAGCCGTCGTCGCGGATGCGGCCGCAACACCCATGCTGCGAACGCCCCGAGCAGCAGCAAACCGAGGAGGGCCAGCGCCGGCACGGGCAACGCGCGGGCGATTCCACTGCCGAACACCGGCCAAATGGCGAGGCGGCTGCCCATCACGGCAAAGAGCATGTCCAGCCGCCACGGTTGGGGATGTGCCTCAATTTCCAGTCCGGCTTTGGCGAGCAACCAGCCTTGCACTCCGGCGCAAGCGGCGAGGACGAGCAGCACGGTGAGGTTGTCGAAATTGCGCTCCCGCCACCAGCGCCACGCAAACAGCGGCAGGTAAATCAGCGAGAAGGGCCCGGTGAGACCCACGACGATGAGCAGCGTAAAATCGCCCGCGCGCTGCCAGGCCGACGTCGGCCGCGTGAGCACGAGTTGTTGGAGGAGAAAGAACGAGGCGAGCCATTGGACGTTCGTGACGTTCAGGAGCACTTCGCCCGTATGGGCGACCAAGCCAAAGGAGACCAGGAGCCATGGCTTGCCCGGCACGTCGATGCGCGCCGACGTGAATCGTGCAAAGAGACCGATGGTCACGAGGAAAGCCGCGCCGTTGTAGATCGCTGGCCACCACGCGACGTCGGCGAGGTGACTGGCGAACCACGCAATCAAACGGGGCAGGAGATGAAGGTAGCCGACATAGGTTCCCCAAAACGCCCGCAGGCCCATCTGGTCATCCTGAAGAAGGAAGATGCTGCCGTCCTCGGCGGAGAGTTGCGGGGTGTGCAGCGCCCACGGCTTTCGCAGCGCAATCAGCAAGGCTGCGATCACGACGAATCCCCAAAGCGTGCGCGGTCGGGTCCACCAAGCCGTGGGCGCCAAACCGAGGAGAGAAGCACTCGGCCGGGCGAAGTTCGGAGCCCGGTCGCCGGGCGGGATCGACTCCGCGCTCATGGTCTCAATCGACCAGATAAACCTCGAGCAAGACGTCGCCCTCGTCGGTCGCCTGGGCCGCTTTCACGACGGCCGAGTACGCTCCCGGCGCGAGATCCAGCACGAGCGCGGCGTCCTTGCTGCCGACGGGCAACGGGAACGCGCCAAGTGCGGACGTGATGGCGGCGACCACGGGTGCTCCGCCCCAGCCCTCGCGGTTTTGGCCGTGGGAATTGTCTCCGGAAAAGATCTCGAGCGTCGGATGAGCGAGCGGCGCGTGGACGCCGAAAACGTTCAGCGCCGGACCGACCGCGCGAACCAGTACGCGGCGGGCCACCGTGCCGCCGACGACGAAGCCGACGTTGAGCACGCCACCGGCGGACAGGTGGGCGCGGGTCGACACATTGACCATGGGTGCGTCCGGCCGTTGGGCGGGGGCGGGCCGATCGAGCGGCCGGGTGGGTTGGGGCGTCGGGGCCGAGAGCGAAGACGTGGAGTCACGGCCGGTGGGCTTTTTCGTCTCTTCGGTGGGCAAGCGTTTTTGCAGCACGGCGACGGACTGACCGAGCGAGCCGGCGTCGACCATCCGCGAGCCGTCTTCGAGTCGGATTTCCTCCGGCACGGGAATATACGCGGTGTCACCGCCGTGGATGCCACGGATCTCAAACCCGGCGTGGAGCGCCCACGCGTGGAGCGCGTCGCGCTCGATGAATTGGTTCAAGTGGCCTTCCTCGCGCGTGCCATCGACCGAGGCGATAAAGGTGTTCCAATGCAGCGGCACGCGGAACTCGAGGAACGACATCACCAGCAGGCC
>CANJNJ010000060.1 GCA_947474995.1 Opitutaceae bacterium
GATAGTAGGCGATATCGATGTTGCGCAGGGCGCTCTCTGCCGCGTGGGGCTCAATCAGGTTGCCCGCGACAATTTCTACGCCGGGCCACGGATGGCCGGCGAGACGGCTGGGGTTGCGCGCGACGCAGCGGACTGCGTGGCCCTTGGCCAGCAGGCGGGGAACCAGTCGCCCGCCGATATAGCCGGTGGCGCCAGTGACCAGGATTCGCAGGCGCTCGGTCGCGCTCATGGTTGCGGGACGCTGGCCGCGTGACTGGCGCGGCGCCGTGAACAGAACCGGTCTGGCGGCACCCGGCGCGCGATGGCGAAGATCATCTTGACGGCAGGCTACCCCGACGCTGGCGAACCGACAAGAGCAGATGCCGGCTGCGGGAGGCCGGCGGTGCCGAATCATGCCAATGTGAGGCGACAAATTCAGAAGCCAGGAAACCAGGAACCGTTTGATGGCTTCCTGGCTTCTGCATCGAGCTGCGACTTTGCTGCCGGACCAACGCACCCGTCGCTAAAGCAGTTGGTTCGTCCCGGGCGTGTTTCCCGTTGCCTGTATCCGGCGCCGTGCGTCCTATGGTCCTTATCCCCGTCGTGCCGTCCCCTGCGAACGATTCTGTTTCATTCCTCGCGCCCAGTCGCGTCCGCCACGGCGTCCTCGGATTCGCGGCGGCGCTCGCCGTCATCACCTACGTCGACCGCGTGTGTATCGCGCAGGCGGCGCCGTTCATCCAAAAAGATCTCAACCTGACGTCGGCTCAGATGGGCCTGGCGTTTTCAGTCTTCGCCCTCGCGTATGCGATTTTCGAAGTCCCTGGGGGCTGGCTTGGTGATTGGATCGGTCCGCGCAAGGTGCTGATGCGGGTCGTGGTGATGTGGTCGGTCTTCACCGCGGCCACCGGCTACGCGTGGAATGTGGCGTCGCTGGTTGGGGCGCGATTTCTTTTCGGGGCCGGCGAGGCGGGATGTTTTCCCAATCTGACCAAGGCGTTCATGATTTGGTTGCCGGCGGCCGAGCGCACCCGCGGCCAGGCCATCATGTGGCTCAGTTCCCGGTGGGCGGGGGCGTTCACGCCGCTGCTGGTCATTTGGGTGATGACCTGGCTGTCGTGGCGAAACACGTTCGTGCTCTTCGGCGGTCTTGGCGTGATTTGGGCGATCGTCTTTTATCGCTCGTTTCGCGACCACCCCAGGGACCATCCCGGGGTCAACGCGGCTGAACTCGCGCTGCTCGAGGACCACCCGGCCGACGCGACGGTTCGCCCGCAGGTTCCTTGGAGGAAGCTGCTGGCCTCACGATCCGTGTGGCTGTTGTGGGCCCAATATTTCTGCCTGAACTACGGTTGGTTTTTTTATGTGACGTGGCTGCCGACCTACCTGCGGGAAACGCGCGGTCTCGAACTCAATCAAAACGCGATCATGTTTTGGCTGGAGCACGTCCTGCGCGGACACCTCACGCCGGAGTTGACGCGCAAGGTGCTCCTAGCGGCGCTCTCCGGAATTCCCCTGCTCCTCGGCGGGTTCGGCTGCCTCCTGGCCGGCTGGGTGACGCCGCGACTCATCCGCCCCCTGGGCGGCGTCAGCCAAACGCGGAAATTTCTGGCCATAGGTGGATTCACCGGCGCCGCGGGGCTGCTGCTTGGTTCGTTTTATGTCCGGGATCCGCTGCTGGCCATGCTGGCCATGGGATTCGCCGGTTTTTGCAACGACCTGACCATGCCCGGAAGCTGGAGCACCTGCATGGATGTGGGCAGAAAATACGTAGGCACGCTTTCGGGCAGCATGAACATGATCGGGGCGACGGGAGCCGCCGTCGCGCCGCTGGTGATCGGTTTGATTCTTGATACAACCGATCGCAACTGGGCGCTGACCTTCTGGATCTCCGGCGTGATCTATCTTCTCGGAGGACTCTGCTGGCTGGGCATCGACCCGGTGACGCCGATTGCGGAGGGGGAAGGGGAATCGATTCTGAAGCCAGGAAGCCAGGAGTGACCGTTTGTCGTTCCGCCTTTAGGCGGAATCCGAGGGTCAAAAACCTTCCGCCTGAAGGCGGAACTACAAACAACCGCCGCTCCTTCCTGGCTTTGTGGCTTCTGCATTAATCGCGCGGTCAGCTGTCAGCCGTCACCCGTTCGCCTGATTCCACGGCATCGGCATGGTCGGTTTCCGACGGTGCAAGTCGCGCCGGCGATCCTTTGGCCGGTCCTTGAACCAGGTCGCAAAACGCGCGAGTTGTATCACAGCTTCCTGATAGGCCCTTTTGCCTTTTTCCGCGGTCGCCAGCTTGGCCGCGCCAAGGACTCCGGTGTCGCTGTAGCTGCTGGTCCAGGAAACGAGGGTGGCCGGACCTGAACCGAAGAGGTCCACGTAGTTGAACGGACTGTTCTCCTCGTTGAAGCTGATGACGTCGCTCTTGATTTTGTCCTTTCGCACGTTGTCGCCGTCGAGATAGAGGTAGAGCGACGTTTCCAATTCGCAGGCGTGGGCGCAGCCACCGGGAAATTTGCTTTCGCGCCAGCTCGGCAAAAATTTCGGATCGACCGTGAGCAGGTTCCACCACGCGCCGAGGATGCATTCGGCGTCCGTCTCGAGATTCGTGCGGCGGGCGACGAGATCGAGGATCGGCATGTTGGAGCCGTGGCCGTTGAGGAGCATGATTTTTTTGAAGCCGTGGTACGCGAGGGATTTCGTGATATCCAGCACGTGATCGAGGAAGTGCGTGTAGTGGCTGTTGATCGTGCCGGGGAAATCCATCACGTGGCCCGTGTAGCCGTAGCAGACCGTGGGCAGCACCAGCATTTTGTCGGGGACCAGTTCCCCGGCGCCGCGCGCGATGCCCGTGGGGCACACGAGATCCACGTCGAGCGGCAGATGATGGCCGTGCTGCTCGACGGCGCCGCAAGGCACGATGCACACCTTGCCCAGATCGATCGCGTCGTTGATTTCGGGCCAGGTGAGCTTTTCGTACCGGTATTCGGTGGCGGCGCGCGAAGTCTTGGAGCGTTGGCGGGGTTTCATCGCCCCAGTGCTACGCGTTGCAGGCGGGGCGTGGCAACGCCGAGTTGGTGTCAGATGTTTAGCCGTAGCCTCAAGGAATTTGTCATTCTGAGCGCAGCGAAGAATCCAGTTGGACTTTCGCCGCCGTGTCGCGGGAGCGAAGCTCCGCTGGATTCTTCGCTGGCGCTCAGAATGACAATCAGAGGAGCCCTTCTACGGTCCCCTTATTCCAATAGCTTCGCCCCGCCCGTGTATTTTTTCACGGCGTTCCGATCCAGTTTCAACCCGAGGCCGGGCAGCGCCGGTATCGCCAGCATGCCCTCTTTGTCCAACTTCCAGCCGCCGGCGGCGATTTCGTCGATGAAGGGCGAACCGTCGAGGTACTCGACGAGGTCGGTGCCGGGAAAGGCCGACGCCAACTGCAGGTCGGCCGCGAGTCCGACCGCGGTGTTCCAGCCGTGGGGAATGAAGCGGACGCCGTTTTCCTGCGCCATCCAGGCGATGCGGCGCTCCTCGCTGATCCCGCCAACTTTCGTCACGTCGGGCTGCACGATGTCAAACGCCCCGGCCTGCAGCCAGGGCTGAAAGGATTGGCGCCGCGTGAGAACTTCGCCGCCCGAAATCGGGACAATCGCGCGGCGGCGCAGTTCAACATAGTCGTTCATGGCGTCCGGCAGCAGCGGCTCCTCGAACCAGGTGACATCGTACTTGGCCAGCATCTCTGCCGTGCGCAGCGCCCACTTGTACCCATGGGGCCAGTAGGCGTCGCTCGCGCCCGCATCAACCATGAGCTGGGCATCGGGCCCGATGGCGTCACGCGCCGCGCGCACGATCGCCTCGTCCGCTTGGGCGCTGCCTTTGCCAAATGGGCCCCAGCCGATCTTGAAGGCGCGAAAGCCCTTGGCGCGAATGCCACGCAACCGCTTGGCGAGCAATTTTGGCGCCTGCATCAGGATCGACGCGTAGGGTCGCACGCGTTCGCGACACCGGCCGCCCAGCAGGCGCCCGACCGGCTGGCCCGTCGCTTGGCCGAGCAAATCCCAAAGGGCGATATCGATCCCGCCGATGGTGTGCGTGATCGAGCCGCCGCGCCCGAGCCAGAAGGTGTGTTGATGCAATTTCTCGCTGACCCGCTCCGGTTCGAGGGCGCTTTCACCTCGATAGAGTGGCTCGAGGACGTGCAACGCAGCGCGCACCAGCTGGTCGTTGCTGAACACGCTGCCCAAGCCCACGCGCCCGTCGTCGGTGTGGACGGCGATCAGCGTGTGGACGCAGTCCTCCGGTCGCAGCTCGTTGCTCCAGCCACCTTCCGGCGTCGCTCCTCGCAAACCGGCGCATCTGATTTCGCGGATTTTCATTTGCCGCCATGCAGTAGCGGTTCGCGGGTCGAATGCCCAGTAAATCTCTGTTGCCCGCGGCGAAACGGCGTTGTCCAATCGCGGCTCTTTCTTCCCCCATGAATACTTCCTCTTTGACCCGCCGGGATTTTATTACCGCCGCCTCCGTTGGTGTGACCACCGCGATGATGCCCTGGTCGATGCGAGGTGCGGAAAAAACGCCGGTGGCGGTCTGGCCGATCGGATGCTTTAACCGGGCGTGGACGAACTGGAGTTTCGACGTGGCGCTGGATGCGATCAAAGGGGCGGGTTACCAGACGACTGGGCTCCTCACGACGACGAAGGACGATCCCTTCACCGGCTCGGCAGCGACGCCGGAATATCTTGCGGCGTTAAAGCAAAAAATCGTGTCGCGGGGGTTGAAGGCGAACATGTGCGCGCTGCGGGTCAAGAACGACGCGCCGCTGGCCGAGGCGATTGCCGACACGCGCAAGCAACTCACGAACGCGCAGACACTGGGACTCCCGTTCGCGTTGACCTTCGGCGTCGACCAGCCCGAGCACTACCCGCAATTTTACAAAGTCATGGCCGATGCAGCGGCGTTTGCCCAGGAGCGCGGGATCAAGCTCGTGATCAAACCCCACGGCGGCGGGAGCGGGGCTTCGGAGGAGATCCTTCGTTGCATGAAGGCGGTCGCGCATCCGAACTTCAAGGTGTGGTACGATGCGGGCAATATCATCTACTATACGGGCAAGGACCCGGTGGCGGAGTTGGAGCGAGTCGCGGAGCATGTGACGGGATTTTGCGCCAAGGATTGCGTCGGGGTACACGGCGAACCCATGTCGCAATTTGGCACGGGCAAGGTGGATTTCGCCGCGGTGTTCCGAAAATTGAAGTCGGCGGGATTCAACGGGCCGATCATGGTCGAGGGCGTCAAGGTCGAGGCGACACCCGAGGCGACGATGGCTAACGCCCGCGCGAACCGGTTGTTCCTAGAAAAAGTGTTGGCGAGCATTTGAGGTAGCGCGCGGTTGGTCGTTCCGCCTTCAGGCGGAAGGTTGGGGGGGCCGGATTCCGCCTGAAGGCGGGACTACGAGCCGGGAGGTCGTCGCGCGCACAATGCGCTTCCGTTTTTCGGTTCGCGGCTCATCCTGCTACTCCCATGATTACCCCTGCGCGCCCCGCCACGAGCCACGTCCAACATTTGATTAGCCGCCGCGATGTCCTCAAGGGCACGGCGCTCGCTGCGCTCGGCCTGCCCTGGCTCGGGACGCTGACGGCACAGGCCGCGGCGCTGCCCTCGCTCCCGGATCGCACGCACGGGATCAAACTCGGCATCGCGACCTATTCGTTTAGCACGCTCACCGTCGAGCAGATCATTCCCATCGTTTCGCAAATGGGCGTAAAGTCGGTCGCGCTGTTCCGCTCGCATGCGCCCTGGGGGACCGGCACCGTCGAGGAGTGCCGCACGGCGGTGAAGAAATTTGCCGACGCCGGCATCGCCGTGACAAGCACCGGCGTGGTCCAGCTCAAGAACGACGAGGCGGTCGTGCGCAAAGCGTTCGAAAATGTTCGTGGCGCCGGTTTGAACAAGATGTGCGGCCAGCCGACGCCGGACGCGTTTCCCCTCGTGGAAAAGTTCGTCAAGGAGTTCGACGTACGCGTGGCGATTCACAACCACGGCCCGACCGACCTTTACCCGCAGGCGGCGGATGCGATGAAAGCGATCCAGCAATATGATGCCCGCATCGGCCTGTGCGTCGACGTCGGCCATGGCTGGCTGGCGGATGAGGATCCCGTGGCGACGATTCGGCAGTGCCGGGATCGGATTTTCGAAGTGCACCTCAAGGACACGATCGGGCCGAAGGACGGGAAGTCGGTTGATGCCGGCCCGGTCGTCGTGGGTCGGGGATTGCTGGATCTCAAGGCGATCATGAAGGCGCTCGTCGACATCAAGTTTGCCTACGAAGCGGAGTTTGAGTACGAGGAGAAAGTTGCCGACAAGGTGGCGGGCGTGGCGCAGTCGCTTGGCTACGTGCGCGGCTTGCTGGCGGCGATGTAGGGCTCACCAGCCCTCAGTTCCGGACCAATCTTTTCCGCGGATGGCGCGGATGGACGCGGATAAATTCCGATCGAACCATCCGCGTTAATCCGCGTGAGCCGCGGAAAGGTTCGACCGCAGCATTTCGGTTGGGGCTGCGCCGCTCCAGGCAATCCGCGGGGAAATGCCTTGGTGCCATCAGGCGGTCTTCCGCATCGCCTTCCAGGTCGCGAGGCAGCGCTCGGCGGTCTCGAATTCGGAAAACCGGCTGCCTTCCTGTTCCATCAGGTAGAATTCGACGCCACCGACGGATTCGACCGTCGCGAGGAGTTCTTTCCACGGCGTCACGCCTTCGCCGAAAAGCACCCGGAACTCCTTTTCGTCTTCGCGTCGGCCTGGCGCCCAGTCCTTCAGGTGGACACTCTTAATTCGGCCGGGATGTGCCCGGATCCAGGCGAGGGGATCCGCGCCGGCTTCGATGCACGTGCCGACGTCGAATTGCAGGATGAAGTCGTCCGGGGTGTTGGCCGCGATGACATCCATGACGCGCTGGTTGCCGGCCACGGGCGCCCACTCGACCAGATGGTTGTGAAATCCGGCCGACAAGCCATGGGCCTTGAGTGCCGTCACCGCGGTCGTGAGCTGTCCGCAGAGTCGCTTCCACGCCTCGACGTCCTTCGTGCCTGCGGGCGCGGAGGACAGGACAATTTGCCGGGCCCCGAGGATCTGATTCAATTCGATCGCGCGGCCCATGGTTTCGCCGGGAGTAAGCGACGCAAACGGGTTATGGGTCGAGTGGCACCGCAATCCGAGGTCGTCGAGCTGGGCGCGAACGTCCTTGGCAAAGGGAAAAGACCACGCGAAGTAGGGGGAATAGAACTCGACGACTTCGTAGCCCTGCCTGGCAACGGTCCGAAGCGTGCCCGGCAGGTCGCGCGCGAGTTCGCCGCGAACGGAGTAGAGTTCCATACCGATCGGAATTGTCTTCATGGGTTTGGACGTGACACCCATCTCGGCGGCCCGCCCGGAGCATCCGAGCGACTGGGCCGCCAGCAAGGCGGGCACGGCTGCGGAAATCTCGAGGAAGCGCCGGCGGGACAGCGGGGAATGAGCGGGGAAATTCATGGCAGGAAGACGATGCTGTGTCTGGGCCGTACGATGAACAATCATGAAAGCGGTTCAGTGTAGCGTCGGTCTCCGACCGGCGCCGGCCGTTGGACAGCTCCAGACTCGCCAGCCCAAGGGCAATTTCTAAGGTAGGCGCATGGAAATTTACCCCTTCCGCCTCCTTGCCTCGCTGGCGCTCGGTTCGGCGGTGGCGTGGGCGGCCGGCTCCGGGCCCGTAGTCCATCCCGATCACTCCGCGGTCGTTGCGTTGTCCGCGCCGAACGCGAAAAAGGTTTTGCTCATCGCCGACTTCATCGCCGATCGCGGTGGCGTCCCGATGCAGCAGGGTGGTGACGGCGCCTGGACGTTCCAGACGGGCCCGCTGGAAATCGGGGCCTATTACTATCGCTTCATCGTCGACGGACTTGTGACGAGCGATCCCAACAATCCGCTCCGCCGGCAGGGCACGGTCTCGAGTGTGCTGGAGGTTCGGGGATCGGAGCCGTTTCCGTGGGACCGAAAGGATCGCGTGCCCCACGGCACGGTGCACATCGAGACGATCTTCGCGCAGGCCCTCGGTCAGGCGGTGAAGTGCTACGTCTACACGCCACCGGGCTACGACACGTCGACGAAGAAATTTCCCGTGCTTTATCTCCTCCACGGCGGTTCGGGCGATCCTTCGAATTGGACGGCGTCAGGTTCGACGGACCTCATCGCGGACAACTTCATCGCGAGCGGAAAGATGAAGCCGATGGTCATCGTGATGCCGCACGCGGAATTTCCGCGGGAACAGCCCTACACCGAGACCGCCCGCATCAAGTGGCTCGACACGTTCGAGCAGCATCTGCTCGGCGAGGTGCTGCCGTTTGCGGAAAAGCACTACCGTATCGCCGGAACCCGGGACGAGCGGTGGCTGGCCGGGCTCTCCAACGGCGGCAGCCAGACTTTGCACGTGGGCTTCCGGCATCCCGAATTGTTTTCCGTTATCGCGCCTTTCAGCACGCGGCTGCGCGACGGCTTCGAAGGCGACTATCCCTTGCTCAAGGACGCGGCGAAATTCAACGCGAGCCTGCGGCTCTTCTATTTTGCGTGCGGCAACGAGGACCACAATTGGGAGGGTTTCAAGACGTCGCACGACGGGCTGAACCGCCTCGGCATCCGCCACGAGTGGGTGGCGACGACCGGGGCGCACAATTGGTACAACTGGCGGCGTTACCTAGTGGATTTGCTGCCGAAGCTGTGAGGGAGAGGGTGGTGAATTCAAAAGTCAGGAAGCCGGGAAAATACTAGGGCATGGCCTGCTGGCTGCAGATTGAGCTTGTAGTTCCGCCTTCAGGCGGAAGGCAAAGCGCTAGTGAACGGATCAATCCTTCCGCCTGAAGGCGGAACTACCAACCCTACGGGCGGGCCGCCAGGCCGCGGGATTGATACGGACCGTGGACGGATAGAACCGCGCCGTTGTCCTTGCTGTCGTCGACCACGATCACGCGATACGTGGCGGCGCCGGGTTCGACGCGCACGACGACGTGGCCCTGCGAACTGGCGAACTGGCCTATCCGCTCCGCGAGCCAGGCGGTGTCCGTCTCGCCGTAAAGTTCCACCATGTGCTCCCGGCGGCCGGGCCAAATCCAGTTTGTCATGAAGATATCGCGCGGGCCGGGATAGACCCGGTCCGAGAGCATCCGGCGCAGGAGGTCCGGGCCCGGCTGGCTCGCGGCGTAGGTCGAGATGACCTGCACGCGCGGTTGCAGCACGCTGAGGAAAAAGGCGTTGGCGGTATCCGGGGTCGAGTGGTGATTGGCCGCCTGCACGTCGACGGGGCCCGTGACCCAAGCCACGGCCGATTCCATTTCAGCCCAAGCCGCAGAATTGGACGGCGGGGCGCCGGCCACGACCGCGTCGGGCACGCCGGCCATGTCACCGCCATTGAAATAGCTGAACGCGCCATAGGACAAACGAAACGCCAGGCTGCAGTTGTTCTCGACGGGAATGGTGCCTTCGGGAAAGCGATTGCGCGTGGCCGTGCCCGCGCCCGTCCAAGCATAGCCATTGCCGGCGATATTGCGGATGGCGAAATGGGGAAATTCCTTCGGCGCCCGTAGCAGCACGATTTGATCGGCCCGGCCGGGCTCGAACCGCTCGACCTTCAGGCCGTTGTGCTCGGTCTGCCATTTCAGGAACGCGCGGTAGTTGACCATGATCGGTCCGCCGGACGGCGCGGGAAAATCGTAGTTGGGCCAGCCGCGATCGAGCAGCCGGCGGATGGGAATCTCTTGGGCGACGTCCGTGATGCCCGTCAGCACGTAGGTACCCGACGGCGATTTCGGCGCCTCCTTCCGTACTTCACCCATGTGGTCGGCATGAAAATGCGTGAGCATCGCGTAATCGAGCGCCCCGCGTTCACCCTCGGGCAGCATGCGCCGGACATAGCGGGCGATCCACTGGCCGGGCCGGAGGGTCGCATTCGGCCGCTGCGGCGCGTCGTAATGGGACTTAACTTTGTCTTCGCGATAACCGGCTCCCGCATCGAGGAGCATCGTCGTGCCGTCGGGCAGAATGAGGAGTGCGGCGTTGCCGGTGCCGGTGTTGATTTGGTGAATGTCGAGCTGGCCGCGTTCCCACGCGGGCAACGGCTGGCCGACGACGGGGACGGCCGCGCGCAGGGGAGTGAGGAAGGTGGCGAGCGCAAGTGTCGCGACGCCAATGAAGTTTTTGGCAAAAGTTTTGGTCATGATGAAGGTATTGCCGAAGAAAAATGGGCCGCGGTCGATTTATGAATTCCTGTTTAATGCCCCTCGTTTGTCATTCTAAGCGCTAGCGAAGAAACCACACGAACGGGAAATCGTACGGGGATGGATTCTTCGCTCCGCTGCTGATGACGTCTCGGAATACGTCAGGCAAAGCCCACCGAAGGCGTACCGGGTGGGCCGCGCACTCCGTGCGCGGCCAGCGAACGTGAGATCGAGCCCAACGCTGACCGCGCGCGGAGCGCACGGTCCACCTTTCGGCGCCTTCGTGACTTGGCTCAGAATGACAGAACGAAAGCTGTTCATCGGGAAGGAATGCCCAACGTCCGCTTTTGTTGGTCCGACTCAGACTGACAAAAACAAAGACGGACTATCTTGCGATCGGTTCAGGCGTCGCCGCACCGTCGGCCCGAGGATCGGATGCGCCGTAGTTCAGCCCGGTCTTCGAGTCGTGCAGGATGGCCTGGCCGCGCCCCATTTCCTGGGTGTATTCGCGGCGAATCGAGATCTGGTGACCGCGGGCGGAGAGTTGCTGCAGGGTGGCGGCCGGCGTGCGCACTTCGATCGAGACGTCATTTCCCGTCGAATTGCGCTTCGTGAACCGCGGGGCCTCGATCGCGGCCTGGATGTTCATGCCGTAGTCGACGAGGTTCGAAACGAACTGGGCATGCGCGAGCGGCTGGTTGGCGCCGCCCATGATGCCGAAACCGATGTGCTGCTCGCCGCGTTCCATGAAGGCCGGGATGATGGTGTGGAAGGGCCGCTTGCCGCCGGCGAGGACGTTGGGATGGCCGGCTTCGAGCGTGAACCCGCCGCCGCGGTTCTGCAGCAGGAAACCCATGCCCTCGACGGTCACGCCCGAGCCAAACTCGGCGTACAAACTTTGAATCCAACTCGCGATGTTCCCGTCCTTGTCGACCATCGTGAGATACGTGGTATCGCTTCCGACCGCCTGGCCGGCGGCGACATCTGCCTTCGCCTTTTTCGGATCGATGAGCGCGGCGCGCTGGCGGGCGTAGTCCTTGGAGAGCAGCCGGGCGAGCGGCGCCTCGTACGAGCGCGGATCGCCGGCGTAACGGCGGACATCGGCGTAGGAAAGTTTCATCGCCTCGATCCGCTTGTGCATTTCGTCCGCGCTGAACGCCCCGAGCGGGGTGGGCGGCGTGACCTCCATGATGTTCAGCATTTCCAGCGCGGCCATCCCCTGGCTGTTCGGCGGTAATTCGTAGACGCGCCAACCGCGGTAATCGACGGAGATGGGCTGCACCCACTCGGACGAAAACGCCGCGAGGTCTTCCGCGGTCATGGTGCCGCCGAGGGCCTGCGAGGTTTTCAAAATCGCCGCCGCAATGGCTCCCTTGTAAATCGCGTTGCGCCCTTCGTCAGCCACGAGCCGCAGCGCACGCGCCATGTCGGGATTGCGAAAGAAGTCGCCCTGCTTTGCCGGTTTCCCGCCGGGCAGGAACACGCGCGCCGACTCGGGATATTTGCGGACCTTCGCGACGTTCTCGGCTTCATTCCACGATTCACTGATCGCTTCGGTCACGGGAAAGCCCTGTTCGGCGTAGGCGATGGCGGAGGCGAACAAATCCTTCCACGGCAGTTTGCCGAAGCGTTCGTGGACTTTCCCCCAGCCGTCGACGGCGCCGGGAACCGTGAAACTGTGGATGCCTTCCTGCGGCATCGCCGTGACGCCTTTTTTTGCCAGGAACCCGGGCGACAATTCGCGCGGCGCCGGGCCCGAAGCGTTGAGTCCCGAAAGTTTGCCGGACGCGGCTTCCCAATAGAGCATGAACAGATCGCCGCCCAACCCGTTCTTCATCGGCTCGACGACGGCGAGCACGGCGTTGGCGGCGATGGCGGCGTCAGCGGCTGAGCCGCCCTTGGCAAGAATTTGCGCGGCGGCGGCCGAGGCGAGCGCGTGGCTGGTGGCGGCGATGCCCTGTTTCGAAATCACCATCGACCGGCCGTAGTTGCGGCCAAAGTCGCTGAAGCCTCCTGCCTGACCCAACAGCGGTGTCACGACCGCGCACCACAAGCCGACCCAACGTACCGCAGCATTCATGGCGCTCGACGCTGGGGAAGCGGCGAAACAAGGCGAGTGGGAAGAGCGTAGCGCCGGTCTTCGACCGGCGTTGGGCGGCGTTGGTAGTTCCGCCTTTAGGCGGAAAATAGCCCGTCGTCGTCGCTCAATCCGATTCCGCCTAAAGGCGGGACTACGAGCGAGCAAACCGTGCCGGTCAGAGTCCGGCGCTACTTTCCGAGCCGTCCGACCATCTCGTGCACCTTCGCCACGATTTTTTCCTCGAGTGTGGGCGCCCAGATATTCGGATGCACGGCGCCGCGATATTGGGTGGTCGACCCGAATTGCAGCGCCTCACCGGCTTCGTAGCCGCCTTCCGTCCAGACCCGCTTGCTCGGGATATAGCCGATAAAGTCGTTGCTGTAGCCCGCCACCCAGAGACCCGGCCCCGGGATTTCCCGTTTCAACCGCAGCGAATAGTCGACCGTGGTTTCACTGGTCAGCGCGACGAGGGTCATCTGGCGACCGAAGCGCACGACTTGAATGGGATACGCGTAGCTGGTCGCCAGTCGGCCGTCGCGTTCCAGCACTTCGAGCACGGCCTGGGCGTTTTCCTTGATCGCGCGGGTGGGCGACTTCACGCGCTCCTGCAATTCCTCGCGGGTTGGTGGCGGCAAGTAGTCCAGGTCGACCGTTTCCAGGAGCGACTCGAGTTGTGACTCGATGGGTCGGGGGAAGGATTGGAGCGCGGCCTCGACCGCGATCGCGAGTGTCCGGCCATGCTGGCTGGCGAGTTCGACTCCCGTGAGACCCTTGATCTGGTCGCGTCGCGGGTGAGGGTTCTGATCGCCCGCGCAACCTTGCATGAAGAGCGCCACAGCGCCGGGGTGGGACGCCTCGAGATCGCTTTGGGCGAAGCCGGCGTAGTCGCCCGTGAACGCGTAGCCGTCGAGGGTGGTGTTGTGGCAGGCGTAGCCAAAGAGGACGGCGACGAGTTTGCCGGTGGCGTCGCTCACCTGCAGCACCGGCACGTCGTGATCGACCGGGCCTTCGGGGTTCGGGACTTTACCGCTGCGAAAGTCCCCTTTGGGCAAAGCGTAGTTTTCGCGGCGATTCATGGCGAAACCGGCCTGGGCCTGTCCAAAGGCGAGCGCGGCGGGCGTCCGGTGGGCGAGGGCTTCGCCGATCGCCTGCACGATTTTGTCCTCGAGGACGGCGCGATACTTGAGCACGCGTTCGGTGTGGGCCGGATCCAGTTTGGCAAAGAGCGAGTCGACCACGCGAATTTCCGGGCCGGTGTGGGTGTGCGAGGCATTGAGTAGAAGCTGCGCGGGCTTCAGGCCGAATTGGGCCGCCACCTTTTTCTCCACGGCCTGGCGCACGAGGCGGGGCAGGCCCAGAATATCGAGGGTGACGATGACGATCGACTGGCCGCGCGCATCTTCGAGCGCGAGCGCCTTGGCGTGAATTGGATGATCCACTTTGTCGCCGGGTCGGTTGCGATTGCCGTAGCCCGACATCCACATCGGCAACTCGGGCGTGATGTCGACGGAGGCGGCGCCGGCCTTCCACGTGGGCGCCGTGGCGGCTTGGGCTGCCGGAGCGGCAATCAATCCGAAGATGAGGAATCCAAGGCGAAAGACGGGAAGCGCATTCATGGGGAAGGTCGGGAATCATGCACATGGTCCCCGACCCGTGAATCACAAAGGTTCAGGGTGCTCCGTGAACTTCGTCCGGGTCCCTATCTCTCTGCGCCTTTGCGCCTCTGGGGGATTTAGCCTGTTTGGGACCAAACCGATGCTCCCGCCCGCTTCGCTCAAGGCGCAGAGGCGCAAAGGATCGGACTTTGGCAGAGTGACGCATCTGGGTTTTGGTGGTTTCGGGGACGTGGTTGACTGCGCACGGGTCTGAGCAGTCAACAATCCCCTCGCGGTTCGCGAGCCCTGAATTCCCCCTGCGCCTTTGCGCCTCTGCGGGAGCCACCGGCTTGAAACCAAACCAATTCTCGCGCCCGCTGCGCTCAAGGCGCGGAGGCGCAAAGAGCCGGACATCAGCAGGGTGACACAACCGGGTTTTGGTGATTGCGGGGAGACGCGGCCGATCGCGGGCTCGCGCTGGGCAGGCAGCAATCTCTCAACAGTTCGCGGGCCCTGAATCCTCTCTGCGCCTTTGCGCCTCTGCGGGAGTCACCGGTTTGGAACCAAACCAATTCTCGCGCCCGCTGCGCTCAAGGCGCGGAGGCGCGGAGAGCCGGACTTTGGCGGAGCGATTCGAATGGAGTGATGGTGCTGGCACGGCGAAACAACCCTGTGCGACGGGGTCTTTCGGGCGGCCAACGAACTCACGGAGGTTACGGCACCCAGAATCGCTCTCTGCGCCTTTGCGTCTCTGCGGGAGTCTCCGGTTTGAAACCAAACCAATTCTCGCGCACGCTGCGCTCAAGGCGCAAAGACGCAAAGAGAATTTTGCCCTGAAATTGGGGGCTGGTGCCGGGCATCGGTACCTTGCAGCTCAGGGGCATTCGGTGAGGATGGCGTGGTTGGCCATGAACGAAAACCAGGTTGGCAGCATCGTCATCGATTCGTCGATTCACGTACACCGGGCCCTTGGGCCGGGGTTGTTCGAGTCGGTTTACGAAACGGTGCTGGCGCACGAGCTGCAGAAACGCGGGCTCAACTTGCGGCGTCAGGTTCCCATCCCGATTCAATATGATGGCCTGACGTTTGATGAAGGCTTCCGGGCCGATCTCATCGTGCAGGAACTCGTCATCGTGGAGCTGAAATCCGTTGCCCAGCTTTCGCCGGTGCACCGCAAGCAACTCCAAACCTATCTCCGACTGTCGGGGTACAAACTCGGCTACCTGCTCAATTTCGGCGAGGCCCTTCTGCGCGACGGGATCGTCCGCTCGGTCAACGGTCTCCCGGAAGCGACCGACACTGAGGTGGAGGAAGTCTGAAGGCTCTCTGCGCCTTTGCGGTCTCTGCGGGAGCCAATGAGTTTGGATCCAAACCAAACTCTCGCCCGCTTCGCTCAAGGCGCAGAGGCGCAAAGGGCGGAATTTCGGTGGAGCGGTTCGAGTGGAGTGGTTGCGATAGCGTGGCGAAACAACGCTGCGCGGCGGAATCGTTCGGCCGGTCATCGATCTCCCCGAGAGTACCGCACCCTGAATCCCTCTCCGCGGTCTCTGCGGGAGCCAATTAGTTTAGATCCAAACCAAACTCCCGCCCGCTTCGCTCAAGGCGCAGAGGCGCAAAGGGCCGGACATCGGCAGAGTGACGCATCTGGATTTTGGCGATTTCGTGGAAATGCGGCCAATCGCGTGCAGTTAACAATCTTCTCCCGGTCCGCGAGCCGGTGATCCCCCTCTGCGGCCTTTGCGCCTCTGCGGGAGCCACTCCGGTTGGGTCCAAGCCAAAACTCCCGTCCGCTGTGCTCACGGCGCAACGGCGCAGCGGAAAATCTGCGACCCTTGCGCGTCAGGGCGCTTCGTAGACCTCGACCAGCACGGAGCCGATCGGGCTCGGGGCGTTGGGGTTGGCGCCTTGCGGTTGGTTGGGATTTCCGGGGGGAGTCGGCGCGGCGCCGGCTTGGAGCGAGAAATTCCCCGGCGCAATCGCCGCGATCAGGGCGGCGTCCGCGCTGTTGATGCGCAACGGAAAGGCGCCGATCGCGGGAAAGACCGCATTCAGGGCGAGGGCGTCGTTCAGGCTGGTGCCTTGAATCCAGTTGTTGTTCGCGGCGACGGTCTGACCCGAGTCCCGGTTCAGGACCGAAATCCGCGGGTCGCCCAGGACCGAATTCGCCGCGAAACCGACGTCGGCAAGTCCGGGCCCGACGGCGCGAATCACGAGCGTGCGCGGGTTGTTGCCGGCAATGGAAATTCCCGGGACCAGCAGGTCGCCCTCGTTGGTGATTTTGGCGATCGTCGACAGATTGGTCAGACGCGTGCCGTTCTTGCTGATGTCCCAAACTTCAGCGAGTGCGTCGCCGGTGGCCCCGTTGAGGCCCTTGATCGTCACGGAATAAGTACCGGGCTCGAGGGTCAGGAGGGCAGCGGTATCGAGAGAGCCGGGCGTCAACGCAAAGGCCGCGACGGAGTTTGCCGCGGCGGTGATCTGGTCGGCAGTGCCGCCCGCACCGGCGGCGGGCTTATCCCAACCCTCATTGGCGGCGATGAGCGTGGGGCCGCGGTTCACTTCTAGGCGGGGAGCGCCGAGCGCGGTGGGCAGGCCATAACTCACCAGGGTGGGCCCGATGCCGCGGATGAGGACCCGGGCGGGCTGGGTGCCCGACAGGGTGAAGCCCAGCGTGAAACTGTCGCCGAGGTAGGCGATCTTCGCGAGGGTCGAAAGATTCCCGAGCCGGCCGGGCTGGGGCACCGGGGTGTTCGCGACCCGGCCATTGAGAAAATTGATCACGCGGGGGTTGGCGTCGCTGTAGAATTCCTGCGCGGCATACGCGACGGCGAGCTCCGCGGCGACGTCGGCGGCGCGGGCCTTGTGGGCCGCGGGGAGCACGGCGGTGAGCGCGGTGGTGGGGGGAATCGCCTTCAGGTAGTTGTTCGCATCGAGCATTCCCGCCTTGTTGATCGCGCTCCAAACGGCCTGCGCGTCCGCGGCCGTGAAAGTGGGCGAGCTCGCTCCCAGTGTACGAAACCGGCCCTCATGCACCGGCGAAGTGGCATTGATCGCGACCGCGGTGGCCACGCCGCGGCCAGCCAGCAGTTGCGAATTGGTGCGGGCATCGGCGTTGCCGGTGGCGCCGAGGTTGTCGTCGTTGGTCGCGAGCGCGAAAAATTGCGGAACGCGCGACGTGACGGCCAGGGCCCCGCCGCCGGTCGCGCAGTAGAGGACGGCGCCCTTGATGGGGCGATCCGTTCCGGACGCGAGCGCCTCGGCAACCCGGGCGGCGGCATCGGCGCCACTGGCAAAACCGAGCAGGAAGACCGGAGTGTTATCGCTGATGGCGCGCTCCCGCCCAAATTGGTCCAGTGCGGCCACGATGCTGGCGGCGTCGGGATTGTTTTCCAACGTGGTCTGCGCGCTCCAGTTGCCGGGATTGCGATTGGTACTGTTCAGCGCGGCAACGCCGTAGCCCGCGGCCACGAGATCCCGCGCAAGAGTGAGCTGTTCCGCGCCGCTGAACCAGCTTGCGGCGGTGCCACCGGTGTCATGCAGCAGGAACACGACCCCCTGCGCCGCCGCTGGAATCGAGTACATCAGGGTCGTGCTGGTCGTGGTGGACTGATTGTCTCGTCCCGTTTGCGTCACCGGGTTGAATCCGCTGATGGTCCGTGGTGTCCACGCTGGCGCCGCCTTGTAGGTGGCGGTGAGCGTGATGGGCGTCGTCGGTACGGTTATGACGGTGTGGGGGAGCGCCGCCGCCAAGGCGCCGTTGCCGAGGACCGCGGTGTCGCCGGTCCAGCGATCGAACACCTGGCCCGCGGCCGACGGGTTGGCGAAAATATCGACGCGCGAGCCGGTAGGGTAGGTTCCGCCGCCGTTGCCGCCGTTGACCGTGATCGCGGTGGGCGCGCCGTCGCCCGTGACGACGACAAAGGAGTGCAGGGGGACGGTGACCAACCGTTGGAGCGTGACGGCGCAGGTGACCTCGACCAGTCCGGGATTACCGGGGCGGAAAGTGATGTTGTTGGTGCCCTGGCCGCTGACGACACCGGCGCCATTGCCGGCGAGGGTCCACCGGAACGTGCGATCGGCACTCTGCGCCGCCGGCACGGTCGCGGTGTAGTTGCCGGAATTCATCACCACCGTGGGCGGCGAGGTGATGGCGCCGGCTGACTCGGGCGAAATGACGGTAATCTGGGTGGATGCGCTATCGGTCCCGCCGCTGCCAACCACCACGACGTTGAGGCTGACGGTGCCCGCGTTGTCGGCGGCGAACGAAACCGTCTGCCGGGTGGAGTCACCGATGATTTTACCGCCGCTAATCGTCCATTGATACGTGGTCGGAGTGGTGCTCGTGCCGCCGCCGGAACCGCCACCCGTTGTACCGCCGGGGAGAGCACCCAGATTGAGGCCAGGAATGGCTCCGCCCGTGGTCTGGCCGGCGACGATCGCGGTCGAGGTTTCACCGACGAGCACGCCGCCGCTCGCCACAATTCTTAGGGTCGGGACGGTTATCGTGCTGTTGTCGCCGGGAATCGGCCGGCCGGGTACCCCGGGCACGATGCCAATCGGCAGGTTGATTTGAATGCCCCCGGCGCCGCCGATGACGCCACCGATAATCCCGCCGATTCCGCCCGCGCCGCCGCCCGGAATAGTGACCGCACCGCCGCCAAAAACGCCGCCGGCGCCGCCGGCTCCCGCGCCACCAGCCCCAGCTCCACCGCCGCCCGGGCCATTACCCTGGGCCACCGCGTGACCCGCGAAAACCAGCGCACCCAGCCCCAGCACAGTGAGCCGCGCATTCAGACGGTGAAGATAAGGTGGGAAAAACATGCCGGACGGTTAGACGCAGACTTGGCAGGAATGTTACGGCCCGCACGGTGCCCGTCGAGAGGAGAAACGAGTACTTTCCTGCGGACAGCCCGATCCTCGAAATTTCACAGGAGTACAATCCGAGCATGAGGCCGAGATCAGAGAAAGGTCTTATCCTCGGCTCCTCCTTGGGATTCCTCCCGTAAAACGTTTTGGACGGGTGGGTTGAGGTGCTAGCCCGATTATTTTATCGAACAGCTTCGCAGCAACCGAAGATGGAGGGCGGAGCTCTGTCGATCCGAGGGATCGCAGCCTCGAGGGTCCGGACTACGGCGTCGGATTGACGACGATCTGCGCGGTCACATCGACGCCATTCTGCTCGAGCCGGGCACGGTTGCTTTGGGCGTTGAAGAAGGTGCCGTGGGAGTTGCTGCCGGCGGTGAACTTGAGCTGCGGGATGCCGCTGACCTGGACCGCGCGGTCGTTGGTTTGCAGCAGGTCGCCGCCGGTGATGCGCACGTCGGTGCCCGAGCCGAGGGCGAGGACGGGCGTCGCCTCGTTCGAGGCGTTGATGTCGCTGACAAAGACGGGGCCGGTGAATTGGATATTGGGCGCGTAGATGCCGGTGTAGCCTTTGGCCGCGAAGAAACTCGCATTGGCCGCGCGGAGGCCGCCGAACTTTCCGTCCGTACTGGTGATGGCGATGAAGGCGAGGTCGGCGAAGCCGTCGTAGGTGAGGTCGCTGCGGAAAAGACTCTGGTTGGCGGCGTTCGCCCGCCCGACACTGAAGACGGACAGGTTCGTGGTCGCGTTGGCGCCGCTCATGACGATGCCGGCGTGGCCCTTCATGTAGGTCGTGGTCTGGTTGTACTTTTGCGGCGCGGCAGGCCCGGTCGCGCTGTCGAGTACCAGCGACAAGGTACCAGCGCCGGAGAACTCGACCTGCACGATGTCGTCGTTGAGATCGATAAAGGACATCCGTAGAATCTGGCCCGGATCCGCGGTGACGCTGGCGGCCGCGCCCCCGAGCAACACCTGATCGTAAGTGAATCCGGTGCCGGCGTGGAAAATGTCCGGAAATTCCGTGCCGGTCCCGATGAGTTTCACGGCGCTGCTCAGACCGAGAATGGCGGGCTGGCTGGTCACCGAGCCGTTGACGTTAGTGGTGACGGCGGCGTAGAGGCCCGCGTTGGCCGGCGAGTTGACCGAGAGGACGTAGGTCGGGCTGTTCGCGCCGACCAGCGGCGTGCCGTCCTTGATCCACTGGTAGCTTCCGCCGGACGAGTTTTGAACGGAGACGCCAAGCCTTACGGTGGAGCCGGGAGTCACAGCCTGCGAAGCGGGCTGGCTGGTGATGGTCGGGGCGGGGGTGGGATCGACCAGGTCGAAGGTGAGCAACGCCCCGTTGTCGCCCGTGGCCACGATGCTCGAAGCGCTGGCGGCGATGCCGCGAATGTTTTGTCCGGCGGGCACGGTAGCAATGGACCAGTTGTTGCCGTCCAGCGAGACCAGCAGTGTTCCGCTTGTGCCGGCGGGCGCGACATAACCGATCGGCGTCTGCGCGATGGCGGTGATGTTGTCAGTGATGCCGCTCTCGATCGTGCGCCAGACTACACCGTCGGTCGATCCAATCATCGTGCCGCTGTTGCCGGCCGCGAGGAAGCCGAGGTTGTCGAACCAGGAGACGTTGAGCAGGCTGGCCGTGACACCGCTGGTGGCGGCGGTCCAGGCGGTGCCGTCGGCGGAACTGAGGACGGTGCCGTTGTCGCCGACGACGACGAAGCGACCGCCACCGAACGCTGCGCCGCGAAGCGGGTTCGTGGTTCCGCTGGTCCTGACGTTCCAGGCGATGCCGTCGGCCGAAGTGAGGATCGCGCCCGCCGCGCCGGCCGCGACAAAAGTGGTGGGGCTGGCACCGGCGGCGTTGAGCTGCGCGGTCGAACCGCTGGTGCGCTGCGTCCAGGTTTGCGCGTCGGGCGACGTGAAGATGCGTCCACCGTCCCCGACGGCGACGTAGAGCTGCTGCTCGTAGGTGAGATCGTTGAGATTGCCGAAGGCGGGGTTCGCGTTGGCGCGCGTCCAAGTGACGCCGTCGGCGGAAAAGGCGACTGGCGGCACGAGCGCATTGCGCGCCAGAAGGTCGGTGGACTGACCGACGGCCACGAACCTGCCGCCGGAGTTGATGACGGCGGTTCGGGCGTCGCTGGTGCCGAAGTTGGCGCGCTTCCAAACGGACGCGGAGCTGGAGGTATAGAATTCCCCCGCGCGGCCGGCGATCAGGCCTTCGCCCTCGGCGCCGATGACCACGCTCGCGGCGCTCAAGCGATTCTCGACCGTCGCGGCGGCCCAGGTGATGCCATCGTCCGAGGTGAGCACGGTTCCGGCGTTGCCAGCGACGACGTAAGCGCCCTTGACCACTCCGGCGCCGAAAAGGCTATTGGTGGTTCCTGACGTGCGCGGCACCCAAGCAACGCCGTCGGTTGACGTCAGGATGACACCGCTGTCGCCCACCGCGACAAAGTTTCCGTTGGTGAACGTGAGACCCCGCAGGATGGTCGTGACTCCGCTCGTACGCTCGGTCCAAGTGAAGCCGTCGCGCGAGGTGGCAATCTTGCCGCTGCTGCCGGCAATGACGTAGAGGCCATTGCCATAAGCTGCCGCGTTCAGTCCGACGGTCAGCGTGGTATTCTGGCGCGACCAGACGAGTCCATCCGTCGAGGTCAACGCGGTGCCGCCGGTGCTGAGCGCGAGCCATTGTCCGCCGGCGTAGGTGACGTAGTTCAGGTTGATGGCTTCGATGGTGGTGGTCAGGAGCGGGGTCCAATTGTAGCCGTTGGTCGAGGTCCAGATGGAGCCGATGTCTTCGTGTGCGCCGGCGTCGCTATAGGGTGCGGTCACGACGAAGCGGCCGTTGGCGTAGGCGATGGAGGTGAGGCGCTGCGTGGTGGAGAAGTCGACGGGCGTGACGTTGCCGGCCGTGTCGAGGGTGAAGAAGGTGCCGGCGTTGCCGACGATCCACCATTTGCCGTCCACGCGGGCCGCGCCGTTCAAGTCGGCGCCAGCGGGTGCGGGGTTGCGCCAGTTCCAGCTGGCGAGCGCGGCTTGCGCGGGATAGGAGGCCGAGACGGCGCTGGTGCTGTCGATGTTCACGCCGCGAATCGTAAGGGCATAGTTGCCGATGGCGGACGGGGTCCACGTGAAGAAGCCGCTCTGACCGGAGATTTCGCTAACCTTGGTGCCGTTGGCGTAGAGCTCGAGTTTGGCGTACCCGCTGCCGCTGGCGGGGATGATGTTCTTGCGGCCCACGGAAAGTTTCAGCGAATCGGCTTCCAGGCGGAGGAAAGGCGCGGCCAGCGGAGGACTGAGCTGGGCGGGCGAGGAAGCGGTGTAGATAATGCCGGAGTTGCCGACGGCAACGATCACGCCCTTACCTTCGGCGGCGCCGCGGATGGTGTAGTTCGCGGTGGCGTCGATCTGTACGCTCGCCCACGACTGGGCGTTTTCGGAAAACTGGACAGTGCCCTCGTTGAAGCCGCCGAGGAGGACGCCGCCGACGGAGTAGGCTTTGTAGCTCCCGAGGTTAATCATGTTGGAGGTGGCCACGCGGCTCCATGTGACGGTGTCGGCGGAGGTGTAAACGGTCGCGCCGCCGTTCATATACCAGGCACCGTTGTGGCGCGCGACGCCCGCAAAGTTGGCGGTGCTGGCGATTGTCCGGTTGGCCCAGCCAAGACCGTCGAGTGAGGTAAAGACGCGACCGGCGTCGCCGACGACGACAAAGAGGCCTTCGGTAAATATAACGGTGCGAAGCGTGCTGGTGACTGGTGTCGGCGCGGCGGACCAGGTGATCGCATCGGTCGAACTGTAGATGCGACCCAGTTCGCCGACGGCGACAAAGCGGCCTGCGCCAAAAGCGAGACCGAGAAGCTGCCCGGAGCCGGAGGGAATCGTGGCGGTGGTCCACGTGACCCCGTCGTCGGAGCGGAGCGCGACGCCTTTGTCGGTGGCGGGGTTGCTGGCGAGGAAACCGACTGCGGCGTACCGCGAGCCGCTGTAGGCGACGCCCCGGAGATTGAACCCACTGGGGGCGGTGCCGCGCGTCCACGTGATGCCGTCGGGCGAAGTGAGGTTCGCGCTGGAATCGCCGATGGCGACAAACTTGCCGCCGGCGAAGGTGACGTCGTTGAGAAAGATGGTGGAGACGCTCGCCCCGCGGCGGGTCCAAGTGGTGAGGGGATCGGTGACGTTGAGCGTGTAGCTCTTCACGGTGATGCCGCCTTTGCCGTCGTGGGCGGAGACGTTCACGGGATAGGTGCCGCCCTTGAGGTAGCGGTTCGAGACGGTGGCGAGATTGGGCTGCATGCTGCGATCGCCGAAATCCCAGCGGTAGTAGACGGGATCGCCGTCGGCGTCGGTTGCGCTGGCCGTGAAAACGAGATTGGTACGGGCGGCGACTGGACCGACCGGCGGGTCGGCGATGAGAGTGGGATTGCGGTTGCCGTTGACGGCGCCGAACGAGACCTGGACATCGATGTATTCGTTCGGCGCGGTTCCGCCGGTGACCAGAGGTTGGATCGTGATGCCCGCGTCGGGATCGGTGAAGGTCTCCCCGATGCGGAGCGGGGCGTCATTCGTGCCGGCGGCCGAGCCGGGCGTCATGTCGAGCAGGTAACTGCCGGGCCCGGAGACAAATTTCGGCAGCTTGGCCGGCCCCCAGTGAAGGATGACGCCTTTTTGCAGGCGGTCGAGCTGGGCGGCGGTAAGCGCGGCGGGCCCGAGCTGGCGGTGCTCGATCCAGTACTCGTATTCGACGTTGCTTGCCCCAACCTTGAGCGCGCGAATGCCGATGGCGTCCTTGTGATCGTGGCGCGTGAGCCGGTAGGTGCCAGCGGCGGTAACGGTGGTAACGCTGGCATCGTCAAGATAACCAAGCTTCACCTTTTGGGCGACGTTGAAAAAGTTGTTCGAACCGCTGCCGGAAGTGCCCATGCGGTCGAACACGTCGCCGTATTCGACGTGTGTACCCGGGCCGATGGGAGACGAGGTGCTCGGCAGCCACGCGTGCGAATGGTCGAGGCTTTGCGTGTGGCCCAGCTCGTGCCCCGCGGTGCTGGCCCCGAACGCGTTGTTCAACAAAATCCGTGGCCCGCCGAGGTTTCCGATTCCGCCAAAGGTGTAGGCCGGCACTTTCTTGATGAGGGTGATGTAGCGGTCAAAGCGGTCGGGATCGTAGGCTCCGGTATTCCCGTTGGCGGCGTCGTATTGTTTGGCCACCAGCTTGGCGGCATCCTGCAGTTCGCCGGTCGTCGAACTGGAACCGTTGTAGTACGCCTTGTCCTTTGGCAGCCGGAGGAGCGCCGGCAGGATCGTGACATTCATCGACGTCCGGCCGTGCGAGGTGTCCTGGTAGAAGGTATTCACCGCCGTGCCGGTGGCGGTGATGTCGGTGTCGACGGCAGCCGCGCCCGGGTCATCGGCAAATTCGGCGTTAATCCAGAGCACGCGCTTGTCGCCGATGATCCAGCTCGCCGGCGAAGTCACCGCCGCGGTCCCGGGAACGTGTTCGTGGTCGCCCGCGTCGCGTGAGGATGGCAGCAAGTGCGGGCCGGGCGCGGACTCGGCGGCGATGAGGCGCTGCTCGAGCGCGGTTAACTCGGCCCGCGTGTCGAACAGGTTGACTTCGCTCCCGATGAGAATCGCGATTTTTTCGCGCAGCACGCCACGGCTGGATTTCTCGCCGTCGTCCAACACGCGGTAAGGCGTTTCCTCGAACGCGGCCACGCCATCCACGGCAATCCCGTGCAGGGGCAGGCCATACTTGGTCGTTTGCTGTTCGCGGCGGCCGAACACGTAGGCCTGGTAGTACTGGTCGGCAATTTTGACGGTGCGCTGCGTCCAGGTTTCGGTGCCAAGACACGCGACACTGACCTCGAGATCGCCGCGGGCGTCGAGCCGCTGTTCGAGTTGGGCCTGGACTTCCGCTGGCAACTCGGCGCGCAGGCCAACGGGCACGGCGAGATCGAGGGCCCGGCGCGGGTCGGTCTGGATGAGATATTTCAGACCGGCGCGTCGGTCGGCGGCGACCTGAACTCCCGCGCCGACGAGAGCGGGAAGGCCGGCCTGGTCGGCGCGCCGCCACTTCGTGAGCCAGTCGGTGAAGGCGTGACTCCCGGCGAGGGCGTTTTCGCGCGCCTGGTTTGCGGCTAGTTGGGCCGCGATGCCGGTGCCGGCTGCGACGGAGTCGGGGGCGCACACTGCCGGATCCGTACTGGCGAATTTCGTCGCGCGCGTTGAACCAGCCGAAGACCCGCGAGCCGCTCCTGATTCCTCGCTCGGGACAAAATTGCACTGCAGGAACAACAGGCTGCCGGCGAGAACGAGCAACCCCATGAGCGCGGGTACGGGCTTGCGCCAAGGGGTAAAATTCATGGTGTTGGTTTGTGTCGCAACGGTGCACGTAATTTTCCAGTTACGCCCCGTGGAGTCTCGCTTGGGACGTTGCCGTTCAAGACAGGGAAGGGGCAAGCGTCGAACACTTTCGAGCTTCGGGCGGAGCGCTCGCACCACGCGGTATGAACGGTGCGTGAAGGTTGGCCCCTCGGTTCCCATGGGCGACCGGCGACGCCGGTCGCCCACCGACGCGATTTGCTACGGCGTCGGGTTGACGACGATTTGGGCGGTGACGTCGACGCCGTTCTGCTCGAGGCGGGCGCGGTTGTTCTGGGCGTTGAAGAGGGTGCCGTGGGAATTACTGCCCGCGGTGAACTTGAGCTGCGCGATGCCGCTGACCTGGACGGCGCGGCCGTTCGCCTGCAGCAGGTCGCCGCCGGTGATGCGCACGTCGGTGCCCGAGCCGAGGACGAGGACGGGAGTGGCGTCGGTCGAGGCGCTGATATCGCTAACGAAGACGGGACCGGTGAACTGGACGCCGGGCGCGTAGATGCCGGTGTAACCTTTGGCCGCGAAGAAACTCGCATTAGCCGCCCGGAGGCCGCCGAACTTTCCGTCCGTGCTGGTGATGGCGATGAACGCGAGGTCGGCGAAGCCATCGTACGTGACGTCGCTGCGGAAGAGGGCCTGGTTGGCGGCATTCGCGCGGCCGACGCTGAAGACGGAAAGATTCGTGGTCGCGTTGGCGCCGCTGAGGACGATGCCGGCGTGGCCCTTCATGTAGGACGTCGACGCCTGGTTGTACTTTTGCGGGGTGGCGGGTCCGCTTGGCGCGTCGAGCACCAGCGAGAGCGTCCCGGCGCCGGAGAACTCGACCTGCACGATGTCATCGTTGAGGTCGATGTACGACATGCGCAGGATCTGTCCGGGATCCGCCGTGACACTGGCCGCCGCGCCGCCGAGCAGGATTTGGTCGTACGTGAAGCCGGTGCCGGCGTGGAAAATATCGGCAAACTCCGTGCCGCTGCCGACCAGTTTCACCGCACTGCTGAGGCCGACAATCGCGGCGCCGCTGTTCGCCGAGCCACTGCTGTTCGTGCCCACCGTCGTGTAGAGACCGGTCGTGCCGGGCTGCAGGTTGGGGAGGGTGAGGGTGGAGCTGGTCGCGCCACCCACCGCGGTGCCGTTGAGCAGCCATTGAAAGGCGGGACTACCGCTCGCGGCGGCGCTCAGGGTCACGGAGCCACCGGTCGCGGCCGCTTGGCTCGTCGGTTGCGCGGTGAAGGCCGGCAGCGTGGAATTGGCCGCGGTGAGGAGTCGAATTTCGCTGGCGCCGAGCCGATGGGCGAAATTGTAGCAGGCCACCTGCAGTAAATAGTTTCCGGCGGTGGCGGGAGTGTACGTGAAGCTGGTCGACGCGCCGAGGTTTGCGACCGGCTCCGCGGTCAATTCCTCGCAATTCGGCAGCTTGAGATCGTCGAGGTACCATCCCACCGCGCCGCCGCCGGTAAAGAAACTGCCGCTGTTGAACGCGTAGAACAGCCGGACGCGAAAGAGTTTTCCCTCTAGGGCGGCGAGACTGCGGCTTTGATTGACGAAAGTCGCCTCGCCGGGGCCGTCGGATCCCGTTTGGGCAAAGACGTCGCTCCACGTGACGCCTGCGTCGGTGCTGACTTGGACGTGGGCGCTTTCGCTGGGCGTGGCCAGGGCCAGCCGACTTGCGAACGTGATCGTCGCCCCCGGCCGGCCAAAGAAGGTGCGGTTCAAAGTGATGTACTGATTTTGACCGCCGGAAAGCGTGCGAAGATTGAAGGCCGCCGCTCCCAGCGATCGCACCGCCGTCTGCACGACATCGTAACCCGCGGTCGTGGCGAGCGTGACGCGCGTGGCGTCTTCCGCCGGCTCGGTTGGGGTGGCCGACTCACGCCGATAGCTCTGCAGTTCGTAGCGATTCGCGCCCGGCACGCTGGCCACGGAATACGTTGCGGCTTGCGCGGCCGTCGGGGTGGCCGGCCCGGAAAGCGTGGGCGTCGTGAAGGTGCGCTTGAGATCGACCTTGGCGTTGCGAGCCGAGGCGACTGTGACGCTCGAGGTCTCGTCGATCCCGAGTCCGCTGATGCGGACGGAGTACGTGCCGTTGCCCGGCAGCGGAACCGTAAACGCGCCCGATGCCGCGGTGAGTGCCAAAAAATTTGCGCCCGTCACCGCGACGCTCAGCCCGCCCAAGCCTTCGCCGGGCGTATAGAAATTGTCGCCCGAAAAATCGCAATACGCCACGCCGGTCAGCAGGGGCGGCGCGCTGAGTTGCGTGGCGAGATCCTGGGTGATGACCTGGGGGCCGACGCCGCCGTTGGTCCCGAGTACGACTCCGGCGCCGATTTCGCGCAGCGCAGCGTTGTGGATATTCACGCGGTGGCCGCGCCCGGTCTGCATGCCACCGACGTCGTTGCCCCAGTCGATTTCAAAACCGGCGTGGCCGTAGAAAACCGAGGAAGCCGTGACGTAGACGTTTTCTGCCACGGTCTGGAAGGAGTAGCCGGCCGCCGTGACCCGCGTGGTGGTCGTCGAGCCGTTGGTGCCGGTGTGCCCCTGGAATTGGTTGGTGAATTGATCGCGCGAGTGGCCGCGGGCGGCGTTGAGCAACCTGGCGTTGAACGCGAGGGGGGGCGCGGGCGGCAGCGCCGCCATCTCCTGCGCAAAGAGGACCAGGTCGGTCTTGAAGAACGTCACCGCAGCGATCACGTCGACATCGGTGGTGGTGCGCAGTCGCACACCCTCGGCGGCCGGGTCGGCCCGGGCGCGGTTGATCAGCTCCACGTAGAAGGTCTCCTCGTCGGTTGGCGGGCCATCGGTGCCATCGATCGAGTACCGCGGCGCGACCTGGGCCGCCAGCTGCGCTGGGCCCAACCCTAATAAGAGGAGAAGAACCCATCGGCGCATGAGCCGGAAACAAAAGCCGATGATTGGGCCGGGGCAAGCGCGAGCGGGCAGCGAATCACGCGGCGGATTTGATTGGCGTCGATTCCCCGGATTTCGCGATTGCCGGCGTTGCCCGCTTCGGGCGAAGCGGGATTTCTCGACGCTCCGCCAGTCAAAGGTTCTTGGCGTTCCGAGTGTGGGTGAAAACCACTGTCATTCTGAGCGCTAGCGAAGAAGTCACGCAAACTGGACCCCGGACCGCATGGATTTTTCGTTTTTGTTCCTGATGACGTCTCGGCATACGTCAGACAAAAGCCCATCGAGGACGTGCCGGGTGGGCCGTGCACTCCGGGCGCGGCCATCGAACGTGAGATCGAGGCCAACGCTGACCGCGCGCGGAGCGCACGGTCCATCTTTCGGCGTCTTCGCGACCTGGCTCAGGATGACAAAAGGAATCCCATTTTTAGACTTCACCCGATCGGATCCGGGCAGGGCTGCGACCAGCCGCGTGAGCGCGAAATCTGAACTAGCGGCGTTCCAGCCAAGAGGAAAGCTGGTCATCGTCGGCCAGCCGCGTCCCGCTGCGATATTCGAGCGCCAGCAGGCTGGTGTAGCTCGGTTCGAGAAAGCGGCGGCAGTGGAGGAGCACGCGCGCGGCGTGACCGGGAGCGCGGACGAGGCGGCCGAGCGCCTGATTCACCTTGGTCATTCCGGGAACCTGGTAAATGCGGCGAAACGCGGCCTCGCGCGTGAGGCCGGCGTGCAAGACTTCGGCCAGCCGCGCGTGTTGCACGGCGTTAACTTCGGGCAACGCGGGTCCGACGACCATCGCGTGTCCAATGCGGCCGCCGAGGGCGTCGATGCTCTCGGCAAAACTCGAGCCGAGTACGAGGAAAAGCGCGCCGCCCGCCCGCATCGCCTCTTCGACCCAGGCCGTTTGGGCGGCGAGGTCGCGCAGTCGCGGTTGCAGCGCGACCCGCAGGTCCGGGGCGACGTCGGCCAGCTCGCGCGTGATGGCCTCGGCGTAGGCGTAGCTGGGGAAGAAGACGGCGACGCACGGGAGTTGAGCGTTGAGCGTTGAGGGTTGAGCGTCGACGGCAGCGGCGTGGAGGGCGGCGACGGTGGCGGCGGTCGTGGTGTAATGCTGGGTGCGATGTTGGAAGGTCGTGTCGACCCGCGTATCGAAGGCGATGTCGTAGGCGCCCTCGCGCCACGGGGTGTGGGCGCGCAGGAGCGCCGGGCTGGCCGCCTCGCGGGCTTCCTCGACGCGAAGCAACTCGGCCGCGCTCGTCAGTTGTCGGTAGAGTTTGCGGGTGTCGCGCTTGTTGAGTTCGCCGAGTCGCTCGGACAACGGCGGGGCTGCCTCCGGGGGCCGCGGCCGTCCCCCGCCGGTGTCCGGAACATTCTTGCGACCGGGGGCGGCCGCGCCCGCGGGAAAATCCAAACCGCACGCCGCCGCAAATCCGTCGACGGGCGTGAGCGTCGCACTGGCGAGCACGACTCCGCCGAATTCGCGCAGGGTTGCGCCAACGGCCGGGGCGGCGTCGAGGCACGTGAGGGCAAGTTCGCCATCGCGCGGACACCACCAGAGGCGCGGCAGCTCGGACGCGGCGAGTTCGTCGGCGAGTGCCGGCAGTTGCCAGAGCAGCTCGGCGGCCCGCGGCCCCAGGGCGGCGAAATCGAGCGACACGGTCGGGATCAATTGCGCGAGGTTGGTCAGCAGGTGGCGGATGTCGTCTTCATCGGCCGGCGGGAGAGCGTTGGTGGCGCGCAGGTGCTGGAGGCAGTGACACCAATGGTCCCACGCGGTCACGAGCTGGGCGAGCGGGCGCACTCGATGCAGTTCATCCCGCACCGTCAGGGCGTCCGCCGCGGAGAAAGCCTGCGAGTGGGCGTCCGCCACGCGTGACGGCAGGTTGTGCGCCTCGTCGACAATCAGGAGCGTGCGGGCGGCGACGAAGCCCGGTTGCTCGTAGAAGAGCGTGCGATTGCGCGGGGCGAAAACATAATTGTAGTCGCCAATCCAGACGTCGTTGAACGCCAGCGCCGCGCGCGTGATTTCGTAGGGACAGATCCGCGCATCGCGGCCCGCGGCGCGCAGCGTGTCGAGGTCGCGGGCCTGGTTTTCCTCGAGGTAAAAGCGCGCGAGGCCGCTTTGGGCCCAGCGTTGCTCGGCGCCGTCGAGGTACCGGCAGTTTTCCCGCACGCAGTGAAAGGTGGAGTTGATGCAGTGCTCCGAC
>CANJNJ010000061.1 GCA_947474995.1 Opitutaceae bacterium
AGTTGCAGGGTCGCTGCGCCGAGCGAGATGGCACCGGTGCCGGTGTTCAAGGCGGCGCTGCCGCCAAACGTGAAGTCGCCGTTCCAGGTTTCGGCGTTGACCGTGGAGATGGTCGTGGTGGCGGAAGCGTCGAGGGTCGTGCCGCCGGCGATGGTGAGGGTGCCGCCAGTGCCGGTTGTGCTGCCATTGCCGCCCAGCGCTGTCGCCGAACCGAGGTTCAGCGTGCCGCTCGTCAGGGTCGTCGGGCCCGCGTAGTTGGTATTGACGCCGCTCAGGGTCAACGCGCTGGTCGCACTGTTTTGCGTCACGCCCGTTACAGCGGCACCCAATGGAGCGGTGATGACGGCGGAGCCGGTACCGGATCCAGAATTGGTGATGGTGCCGGTGTTGTTGACGGATGTGGTCGTGAGCGTGACGCCGGCGGCCATGGTGCTGTCGTTGTCGAGGATGAGGTTGCCCGTACCGGTCACGCCGCCGGTCAGCGTGAGCGCCTTGGTGCCGGCGGTGTTCGTGAGCGTGGTGGCCGTGGCATTGGCCGTGAGCAGCCCGCTGACCGTCAGGGCCGAGGTCGTGCTGTTTTGGATGAGGTTGGTGACGCTGGCGCCCACGCCGGCGCTGATGGTAGTCGTGCCGGTGTTGGTACCCTGGTTGGTGATAGTGCCGGCGTTGTTGACGGCGTTGGTCGAAAGCGTCACCGCGGCGGTGGTGCCGCTGCCGTTGATGATGAGGTTGCCGGTGCCGCTGATGCCGCCGCTGAGCGTCAGCAGGAAAGTCGACGTGGGCGCCAGCGTAAGATTGTTATTGAGTGTAACCGCGCCGCTAAAAGTACTCGCGGCCGAGTTGGTGATGCTGAGCGTGCCGCTGCTGCCGGAAGCGACGGTGATGAGATTGGTGAACGGTCCTGCGAATCCACCGTTGAGCGTGGCAGCGGTGCTGCCGCTCGTGTCGCCCAGCGTGATGGTGCCCGAACCGAATGCACTCGCGCTGGTCGTGCCGCTGAGGGTGCCGGCCTTGATGGCGGTGCCGCCCGAGAAAGTATTCGCACCGGAGAGGACAAGGGTGCCGGCTCCGATTTTGTTGAGCGCGCCACTCGTATTGGCGCTCGCGCCGGAGATCGTGAGAATGTTGGCCGTGACGTCGATCGTCGACGTGGTGCTGGCGGTCAACGTAAAGGCCCTGGTGGTGGAGGCGGTCGCGCCGGTGTATTGCAGGGTGCCGCCGCCAAGTACCAAATTGGCCGCGGCGGCGGAGGCTTGACCGAGGTTGCCGGCTACGCCGCCGTCGCCGATCGTCGCCACGCTCAGGGTGCCGGCATTGATGGTCGTCACGCCCGTGTAAGTGTTGGTGCCCGAGAGCGTCCACGATCCCGCATCCGCTTTCGTGAGACCGCCGCTGCCGCTGATGATTCCGGAGACCGTGCCCCCGCCGCCGCCCGCACCGTTGAGTGTGAGAAGAAAGGCGTTGTTATTGACGGCGCTCTTGATGTCCAGCGCGCCGGTTCCGGTCAGTGTAAGCGCTGAAGCGGCGCCGAGTTTCAGCCCGATCGTCGAGGCGAAGGTCTGGATGTTGGCACTCTGCTGGTCGATGCCCGACGCGCCAAGGGTGAGAACGCTACTGTTGGCGCTGCCTAAAGTGTAACTGCCAGCGCCCGATAGGAAGACGATACCGGCGATGGAGCGAGCGGCCGCCAAATCCGGGTCGAGCGGGGTGGCCCCGCTGAATTGTCCGATGTCCGTCGTGATACTATTGGCGGGTGCGACGCCGCCAGACCAGTTGGCTCCCGTGGCAAAATCAGCGCCCGAATCAAGCCATACAATGGTCGCGGCCCTATCTACCGCAGCACTAAAAACCCCTAACGTAAAACTGAGCGCCACCATAATGCGGCGCGCTGGCTTCATGTGGGGTTAGGTGAGAAATTCACGGTGACATTCGCTGGCCGAACGCCGGTTCTAAATCGGTCAAAATGCTAGGGAATTCACCCCGGGAATGGCAAATTCTTCCTCTGCGGTGATTACTGATGCGTAAAGGACAAATATTGCGCAGCTTGCGAAAGTAGCCTTTAAGGAATCGACGGGGCTATCAATTACATAAAATATTTATTACAAATAACATAAATATTTAATTTGCAGAAGATAGCCGTTCGCTTTCCGCTCTGCGGCGATCGCTCAAAACCGGCCAGCGACGATCGCCGCGGCGCTCAAGCTGCCCGGCCTTGGAAGCGCGAAATCGCCATCGCTATCAGCAGAGCCACGCCAAGCGTGCACACGATCGCCGCGCCGGTCGGCAAATCCAGTTCGTAGGAGCTGTACAGGCCGGCCATGCTCGCGAGCGTGGCGATCACCCAGCCCACGAGAAGTTTTGCGCGCAGGGAATTCACGAGAAAATTGGCACAGACAGCCGGGACGATGAGAAACGAGAACACGAGCAACACGCCGCCGATCTGGACGAAGCTGGTGACCACCCAGCCGAAGAGCGCGTAAAAGAGAAAATCCCACGCGCGAAGGGAAAGTCCCTTGGCTTCCGCCTCGGCCGGGGAGAAGGAAAGCAGCAGAAACTGTCGCCGAAAAATGAAGTGCGCCGCCGCGATCGCCACATAGAGCGCAAAGGTGCGCAGCACCTGGCCCGGCGTGACCAGCAGGACCTCCCCAATCAACGTGCGGCGCAGTTCCTCGTTGCCTTCGGGGCTCCGGCTGAGGAGCAGGATGCCGAGCGCGGCCGTCACGACGTAGATGATCCCGATGAGCGCTTCCTGCGGCACCCGATGACTGGCCGTGCGCGTAAGCGTGAAAATGCCCGCTCCGACCAGCGTGAAGCCGAGCGAGAGGGCGTAGCTGGCCCCGGAGGTCGTTTCGTAGTGCAGCAGAATCCCGACGCAGGCGCCGAGCGCGGCTACCTGCGCCAGTGCCAGGTCGACGAAGATAATTTCCCGCTGTACGATGTGCAGACCGAGGTAGACGAGCAGGCCGGGCAGCAGCAGGCACGCGATCAGCGGCCAGGTCATGATATCAAGGGCTTCGAGCATGGTGGGGAGGTTGGGCGAAAAACGTGGTCAATGCGCCTGGCCAAACCCGCGCGCCACGGTTTTCACCAGGAGGTCGAGCCACGCGAGGTAGCCGACGGGGCCGGGCTCGCCGGGGAACGACGGAAAATCGACGACGACGGCGTTCGCGTGCGAGGCGACCGTTTCCGCGGTCTTGCGGTTCTGATAAGGCTGCACGGCGATCACCTTCAGGTTGGCGGCTTTCATCGCGGCGATGACCTCGGCCAGATGGGCCGGAGTCGGGGGGATACCGGGCTTGGGCTCGAGATACAGATCCATCGGAAACCCAAAGCGCCGGCCGAAGTAGATCCAGTAGCTGTGGTAGGTCACGAGCGGCCGTCCCTGATAGGGCGCGAGCAGCTTCTGCCATTCGACCAGCTTCGCCTCGAGCTGGCCGTTGAAGCGCTGCAAATTGGCCGCGTAGAAACTGGCCGAGGTGGGGTCAATCTGGCTGAAACTTTGGGCGAGGTGCGCAGCGACAATCTTGGCATTGAGCGGGTCGGTCAGGAAGTGCGGGTTGCCTGACGCGTGGATGTCGCCTTGCGAACGATCGAGCACCGCGGGGATTTCGAGCAGCGACACGCCTTCGGACGCCATGATGTGTCCGGGTTGGCCGGCGGCGATCTTGGGGTTGCGCGCGCCATGCAGCAGAGGGGCGAGCCAGCCGGCCTCGAGTTCCGCGCCGCCCTCGATGAGCGCATGCGCACGATTGAGTTTGACGATGAAGCTAGGTTTCGCGTCGACGAAATGCGGGTCTTCCGTGGCCTTGGCGAGGACCGTCAGGTCGATATGGTCGCCGCCGATTTCGTGGGCAATGGCGCCGAGGTCCGGCGTGGTGGCGACGACATTGAGCTTGGCTTGGGCGGGCCGGCCGCAGAGCGCGAGGAGGGAAATGAGCAGGACACGAAGGGAAAAATTCATGGGGAAATTCGGTTGGACGGGGATGGCGCTTAGTACTTGTGGGCGCCATGGGCGCCGAGGCCGAATTCGAGCCGCAGCCACAAGGAATGCGCGGTGCCGAAGAGGTCGCCCTCGTCGTAATTGTACTGCAGCCTTACCTTGGAAAACTCGCTGGGCCGGAAGGTGAGTTCCGGAGAAATGCGGTGGCGCTTGCCGCGGAACGGGTCCGTGGAGTCGAAGGCTCCGCGATTGCCATCCACGAAGTCGGCCCGGAGGCCCGCATTCCAGCGCGGGGCGAAGCCGTAGAGCAGTTGGGAATACCAGCCGTAGTCGCGCAGGTTTTCCGAAGGCAAACCCAACGGCGCGAGTGGGTCGGCGGCGGCGCTGAAGCGGCGATAGAGCGCTTCGGTTTGCCACGACACGAACGGAAAGCCGTTGGTCGCGTTCGCGGGCTTCCAGCGCCAGTAGAGATCGGCGCCTACGACGGTCGTGCGGTTGTCCGGCCCCGTCGCGTTCGGCGCGAATGCGCCCGAGAATCCCGCGAGCAGCGTCTGGGTGTCGGTGAGTTCGGTGGAGAATGCGATGCGCGGCACGAACAGAAGATCGCGGCCGCCTTGCAGCGGGCGGTCCACCGTCGCGCGACCGGCGAACCGAGCGACGCCGCTGGCGTCGGGCTCCCCGGGATTGCGAAAACTAAACGCCGTGCCGCCCTGGCCATCGAGCACGCTGAGAAAGAGCTCCGTGTAGAACGGGGTGGGCGCGAGCCACGAGAGCTGGGCGCCGATGCTGCGCAGCCCGTCGGGGCCGAACATGCGACCGAGGATGATCGGTTGATCCACAAACGACCACGTGTGCGGGTGCTGGGAATTTTGCCGGCCAAAATTGGCGAAATACTGGCCGGCCTTGAGCTGAAGATTGCCCGGCAGTGAGGTGGATTGGAGAAAACTTTCCTCCAACTCGATCTCGGTCTGGTTGTTGTGATCGAGCTTGAGCACGATGTTGGCGAAACCCTGGAAGTACGGATCGACGGCGCCGTCGAAGGCGATCTCCGCATTTCGCAGGGAAAAGCCGCGCTTGGCCGGATCGTGATCGCCGAGTTGCAACTGGGCCGAAGGGTCCTTGATCGAGGACCACCCCGCGTCGATCAGCGTGCCGTAGCTCACGTTCATGTAGGTCGATCCGGCCCGCGCCACCGGAACGGCCGGCCGATTTGAATCGTACGCCGCGGCGGCTGATGACGTGCTCCCGCGCGCGGGCGGGTTGGCCGTCGTGGGCTGGGTGCCGAGTTCGGCCGCCAGTTGTTGCGTGAGATCCGGACCTGCGGCCGACTTTGAAGTTGCGGCTGAGGTGGAGGTCGGCGAGGCGGCGGTCAGGGCCTCGAGTTTCTTGGTCAAAGCCTCGATCTGCCGTTGCTGCTCGTGGCGGCTGCGGTCGAATTCCTGCTGCAGTTGTTGAAGTTGGGTTTTCAGTTCCGCCAGCGCGTTTTCCTCGGCGGCGAGAGTACTCACACCGAAACACAGGGCGAGGGTCAGGGCCATCTTGACGATTAGTTTCATACGGGTGTCCAAACAGGTTTTTGTCGTTTCGTTCGCGATCGCATTACCACAGGCGAAGTCCGTCGGGCCGATCGCCCGGGCTTCGCCGCGTCCATCATGCCGCCGCATCCGCGGCCGGCAGAGAATTGAAAATCAAACCGCCGGCGGTCCGCGCTCCGGCTGCCAGAGGTAACGCGGCGAAACGATCCAAAGTTTGGTCACTGTCGTGGCCGACGGGGTGTGAGGCTCGGACGTGGGCGCGGCGGCCTCAATCCGGTCCAGCGGCATCGAGACGCCGTTGCCAAAGAGTTCGACCGCGCAAACGTCATCGCCGGGGGTGCTGCCCTGATCATGCAGCCAATGGTGCAATGCGGGGCTGGCGGTCAGGACGACGAGCGCCAGAACGATCGCCACACCGCCGACGGCAAAAAGCCGCCGCAGAAAATCAGCAGACGAACTGGGGCGACGCGCGGACACAGTCGGCAAAGGTGGCAAATGTAGCCGTGACGTCAAGTGGCGCGGGCCGTCGTGCTCGGGTCGCTCCCGAAGCAAAAACCGCCGCGCGCAGCGCTGCCTTGACCAAGCAACACTCCCGCCCGCTTCGCTTGAGACGCAGAGCCGCAGAGATCGGAGTCGAGCAGCGATCCCGTACTGCCAGATTTCCCTGCCTTTCTCCGCGCCTCCGCGTCTCCGCGCGAGCAACCCTGTCTTTGCCGAGCAGAACTACTTCGCGATCGAGACCAGCCTGATGTCGAACAGCCACCACACACCCGCGCGGCGTTCGATCCGGCCGAGGAATTCCCGGCCGGACTGCAGGTGGGCCGCCTCGCCGGGCGCGACTTTGAATTCGCGAGTGCCGGCGGCGAAAACTCCGGGCACTTCGAAATGCTTCGCCGTGAGCCTGCCGGCCGCCGCGCTCGTAATGGTCCCGCGAATCGAAAAGCCCTGCAACTGCTCGGAGGTGGGGGCGCAGTCGCAGCTCCGCTCCGCTTCGAGCAGTCTGCCTTCGGGTACGGTCACGAGCGCCGTGCGCACGCCGCCGCCGGGGCCATCGAGGGTGAAGGCCGTGACAAACTCGGCTGTGCCCTCGCCACCGGTGTAATCACGCACCAGCGCGAGCCGCGGGAAGCCTTTGACGCGCGCGCCGAAGCTCGCGTTCAGCGCGACCGGCTCGCCGGCGGCGAATTCGGGACTCACCCGGCGCAGCCAAAAACTGCCATCGATTTCCAGCCAGGTGGCAAGCAAGGCGCCGTCGTGAAGGATCAGCGTGTCGACGTTGCCCATGGGTTTGCCGCGGTCCAACCGCAGGGGAATAATAAAACGCGCGCCGGCGTCGGGTGAATAGGATGCGAAAACGCTGGGCTCGGAATTGGCGGCGGTGAACCAGGCGACCGCGATGCGGCCGCCGTCGCTGGCGAGTCGCGGTCCGTTGATCGGGCAGGCATTGATCCGCCAGTCATCGTCGTTGAGCCCTCGCGGCTGGTCCCAGGTCTGTCCGCGAAAGCGCGCGGTGCGGATGTCGCGCACTTCTTCCTTGGTTCGTCCGCGATACGCGACGAGGGCGGTGCCGTCGGGGAACGCCGTCAGCGCAGTCTGGCAGCAATCGCAGACCGCGGGGTCCACCAGGACGTCAGGCGTGTTGGCCCCGACAATCCGGGCATGCAGTTTCTGCGTCGAGCCGTCGTTCGGCTGGCGACCGCGGCCATCGAGCCAGGCGGCGAGAATGCGTCCGTCCGCGAGGCGGCAGAGGGAGAATTTTTCGACGACCTCACTTTCCTTGGTCCACGCCGCGGGCGCACTCCAGGTGACGCCGCGATCGGGCGACTCGGAAAGGAACGCGCTGCCGTGTCCGTCCTGCCACAGCGCGAAGACGTGCCCGTGTCCGTCAATCGCCAGCAGGGGGAAATCGGCGTTGCTCGTCGGTACGCCGTGCCCGGTGACGATGGTGCGGGCGGAGCTCCATTGGTGCGTGGAGGCGTCGAAGATCGCGAAGCGCAGCGTGTTTTGGCCGCTGTCGGGAGTCTCGCCGTGGTGATGCTCGGCGGGAGCGGCGGCTGGTTTGGCCGCGTGACTGGCCATGGCCGAGGGTTCGACCCACGAAAGCCAGAGTTCGCCATTCGGGGCCGTCGTGAAGGAGGCGCCCAGGGAGTTCGGCGCCGCCGGGGAAACAATTTTGCTCACGCGAATTTCCGGCGCGGGATGGGCGGGGCTTGCGCCCGACAGCGAGTCGAGGGCGAAGAACAGGATGCCAGCGACAAGAATCCTCATGAAATATAGGCTACGCAGAGCCTGTCGGAAAACCAATGTTTGTCATTCTGAGACAGGTCACGAAGGCGCCGAAAGGTGGACCGTGCGCTCCGCGCGCGGTCAGAGTTGGGCGCGATCTCACGTTCGCTGGCCGCGCACGGAGTGCACGGCCCACCCGGTGCGCCTTCGGTGGGTATTTTGAGTGCCCTTTCAGGTGCGCCGGCGCTGTAACAGGGTCACGACCAGCAGGAGCATAAACGACAGGCCCAGCAGCGTCGCCGCAAAGGCGTGGGCCTGAGGGTACGCAAGGGCCTGCACCTCGTCGTAGAGCGCGATGCTGGCGACCTTGGTTACGCCTGGGATGGAACCGCCGATCATGAGTACGACCCCGAATTCCCCGAGCGTATGGGCGAACCCCAGGGTTAGCCCCGCCGCGATTCCGCGCCACGCCAACGGGGCGTGCAGCCGGATGAAAACGCGCGCCGGGGTGGCGCCGAGCGCGGTGCCGGCGTCGAGGAGTTCCCGCGGCACGGCGCGCAGGGCGGCTTGAAAGGGCTGCACGGCGAAAGGCAGGGAGTAGAAGACCGACGCAATCACGAGGCCCGTGAACGAAAACGCCAGCGGTGCCCCGGACAACGCCCGCCACCAACTCCCCGGCGGATGATTGGGCGAAAAGGTGACGAGGAGATAAAATCCGATGACGGTGGGCGGAAGGACGACCGGCAGGGCGACGAGGGCTTCGATGGCGGGAGCGAGTCGCTGGCGGGTGGTGTTCAGCCAGTGGGCCAGGGGCAAGCCAAGGAGACCGAGCACGACCGTGGTGATCGCCGCGAGGCGCAGCGTGAGCCACAGTGACTGCCAGAGCGGGGCGGGGAGGCCGAGGAAAGTGGAAACGGGATCCGACAAGGTGGGATAAGGGTTGGGCGGAAGCGCGATGCCGTGCAATTCTTTCGACACGGAGTGCACGGAGAGATCGCAGAGGCCGCGGCGGACATGACCGGGTTGGACTCCGGGCCTCGGGCTCGAACGCTGTCTTCTCTGTCTCCAGATTTGGTTTGGCCTTTGGTCGACCCTTTACGGCGTCCTTACTTCACGCCGTAACCGAAATTGCGGAGGATGTTCTTGGCCGCGTCGGTCGTGAGAAAGTCGAGGTAGCGCTTGGCCGCGGTGTTGGTCCGGCCGCGATTGGTAAGGACCACGGCGTGGTCTAGCGGCACGTGGGCGTAAAGGTTGACTGGAACTTCGAGCCAACGTCCGACGTGGGCGAGGCGCGGCGACAGCACGAGGGAAAGCGCCACGAAGCCGGCGTCGGCGTTACCTGTTTCAATGAACTGTGCCGTCTGGGTGATGTTTTCGCCGAAGACGGCTTTGGGTTGGGCTTCGGCCCACACGCCGAGATTTTCCAGCGCGGCCTGGGCGGCCCGGCCGTAGGGCGCGGAGCGCGGCTGGGCAATCGCGAGCTTCTTCACGCGCGGCGACCGTACGGCGGCCTTAAGATCGGAGACATCAAAGTCCGGACGCGTGGTCCAGAAGACCAGCCGCCCGGTCGCGAATGTTCGCAGGCTGCTGGCGTCGCCGAGGCCCGCGGCGACCAGCTGCGTGGGATAGTCGGTATCGGCGGAGAGAAAAAGATCGAAGGGTGCGCCATTCTTGATTTGGGCAAAGAGACTGCCCGAGGCGCCGGTCGTGGTCGGCACTTCGACCCCGGGCACGCTTCGCTTGAACTCGGCGGTGAGCGCGTCGAGCGCGTAGACCAGGTTGGCGGCCGCGGCGATGGAGACGGTATCGGCCGCTCGTAGCCCAGAAACCAGCAGCAGCAGCGCGAGCCAGCGATGGATGGACCTCATGGCATCGCGAGCCAACGGGAGCGATATCTTTTGTCAATTAGAACGAAAGCCGCTCGCCACGGAGCGCGAGCCGGGCTCATTTCAGCAGCCGTACGAGGGCGTCCCAGTCCGCGCGCGTCGCCTGGCGGCAGGCCGCTTCCATCCGCGTGTAGCGCCGGAGCACTTCCTCGCCGAGCGCCGTGAGGGCCGCGCCGCCGCCGGTGCCGCCGCCCCGGGCGACCTCGACCAAAGGGCTGCGGAACAGTTCGTTCATCACGTTCACCAGCTGCCACGCGCGATTGTAGGACATGCCGAGCTCGCTCGCGGCGGTACGAATGGAACCCGTGGCCGCAATGTGGCGCAGCAACTCCGCCTTGCCGGGCCCAAACGCGTGCGCCCCGGGATGGGGAAAGCGGAGGCGGGGCTGGAGTTCGGGGGCCGGGCGGGGCATGCCGTGACGTTGGCACGGAGCCGTGGCTGGGTCACCGCCTTTTTTTCCTGCGCCTTCCCGGGCGAACCAGTTGGTCCCAGACAGTTGAAAGTTGCAGGTTGAAAGCGGCGAAGACCGGCACGGCCGCGACCGTTGGGGTTCGGCATCATGCCCTGCCAGGTGCCTCTTTCCCCGTCCAGGCTTTCAACCTGCAACTCTCAACCAAATTTTCCGGCTCAGAAGGCGTATTTCAACGTGCTCACCACGGTTCGGTTGGGAAACGGATGAAAGAGGAAATACTTTCGATTGAGCACATTGTCGGCCCCGAGTCCGAAAGACCAATGGCGGTTGAGGCGGAGGTTGGCGTGGATGTCGGCGACGAACCACGCCGCGAATCCCTGGTAGGTGTTCGGATTGACCTCCGTGTTGTCGAGCGTCGTCCAAAGCATCCCGCTGTAGCGACCCGCGAGCGTGAAGGCCCAACGTTGGTTCGGGCGATAGGTGGCGACAAAGGAAGCGCGCCAGTCGGGAATGTTGGGCAGGTGCTTGCCGAGGGCGGCGGCGGCCGACGCGTTCGCGCTCGCGCGGCCGGACAAAGCCAGTGTACGGGCGTCGAGATAGGTGAGGGCGCCTTGCAGTTCGAGGCCGCGAATGAACGCGTGATCCTGCTGGTAGACGAACTCGACGCCGCGGGCGCGGACGTGGTCGACGTTGGAAAGGAAGGAAAACAACTGCGTCGAACCGGGCAGCAGGGGATTGAACTGGGTGATGATGGCGTCGCGAATATCGTCTTGAAAGAGCGAGACCCGAATCCGCCCCGAGCGAAGCTGGCGCTCGATTTTTAGCTCGGTCGCGAGGACGTCGTCGGGTTTCAGATGGGGGTTCGGCGCCGTGAAGGTCGTCCCGGTGGAGACGAGTTGAAAGAGCTCGGCGGCGGTGGCGAAGCGGTGGGCCTGGCCAACAGACGCGGTGACGAGCCAGGACGAGTTGAGCGTTGAGGGTTGAGCGCTGAGCGAGGGAATCCAGGCGAGCGTCGCTTTCGGCGAAAAACCCGAGGCGCGGACTTCGGGCTGGTGGACGGTGATGGCGCCATTGAGGTTGAGGCCGTCGTAGGCGCGCCACTCCTCGTAGCGCGCGCCCAGCGTGACTTTAACCGCCGGAGTGAGCCGCCAGGCATCCTGGAGCCAAAGTGCCTGGCTGCGGGTCCGGCCGTCGCCCTCGGTGGCAATGTCGGTGCTAGGTCCGCCGGCCTGCCAGTTCGCGGTGTTGAAGGTGGGGTTGTAGAGTTGGTACCGATCCGCGTGGGCGCCGAAGCTGACGACATGTTGGGCGGTCTTGCCGCCGGGAAGCCAGGTGCCCTTGGTGTCGAGCGTCGCCCAGCCGGTGCCGCCCAACTCGGTGACGCGGCCGGCGAAGCCGAAAGTCGGGTTTGGGGCGGCCGTGGCCGACGCGGTGGTTGGCTGGCGCTGGCGATCCGTGTTCATGTGGAAGAGCGAGGCCGTGGCCTCGAACTTCCAGTCGCCGCGCGGATGGGAACGAAGTGACAGGCTGTGCGCCACGTGTTCCTGGAGCAGCGCGTAGTAGCCGCTCGCGAAACCGGCGAGACCGGCGAACGTGCGCTGGCCGGCGGGGTTCGTGAGGTAGGATTCGACGGCGGAGTCGGCGTCGTTACGCCAGGCGCCAAAGACGTAGGTCGCGCGGAAAACCGGGCTGAAATCGTACGCCGCCTTGATCTTGGTGTTGGCCATCCGAGTGTGGAGCAGTCCGCTCGCGCCGACGACGTTGGCCGCGGCGCCGAGCTTGTTTCGATCCGCGAAACCGCCGTTCGTGCCGGCCGGAAAAGCCACACTCGTCACATAGCTGAGCGGCTGGCTGTGGCTGTCCTGGTAATTGGCACTGATCCAAAACGAAAATTCTCCGAGGCGGTCGCCAACGGTCACCGCCGTTTGCGCCGTGCGGTAAATGTCGTGCGTCCCGTATTGGGAGAAGTTCTGCCAGGCCATCGATTGGTTGAGCGTGGCTTCGAATTTCTCGGGCTGGCGGGTGGTGATTTCCACGACCGCGCCCATCGAGTTGCCGGGATAGGCGGCGGCGAACGGGCCGTACATCAGGTCGACCCGCTCGATTTCGGCCGGCGCCACGAGGCCCCAGCGCGGTCCGCCGATGTTGTTGTTATTGGCGATGAGCGCGGTGAGCGGCACGCCGTCGGCGTAGACGAGGCTGCGGGCGCTCGAACTCACGCCCCACACCCGCGAGGCCAGTACGGCCTGGGTATCGCCGTAGTTGCGCTTGCGGAGAAAAATACTCGGCAGGTATTTGACCGCGTCCTCGGGATCGAGCGCGTTGACCGTCTCTTCGATGCGAAGGGCGGTGGTGCTTTCAGTCACCTGGGGAAGCTGGTAGCGGTCCGCGACGGAAGGAGTCTCGTTGACGATAAGGGGTGCAAGCTTTTCGACGGGAGCGGCGGCCGAAACGGCCAGCGGCAGGGCGATGGTGGCAGCGAGGATGCACCCACGCAGAATGAGTTGAGAATGAAAGGGCGCGAGAGTCATGATAGAGCCGCGTGAAGTGAGGTCCTCGCCCCGGGCGCACGCGAACGCTCAGGGCGGTTCGCATGGAGCGAACGGTTTCGGTAGGGACGCGCGTCACGGGGAACCCAGGTCTTCGACCTGGGTGGCACTTGCCGCAAACGCGGGACGGCGATGGCGCGTCAGACGCGCGGGGGCGGGAACGGTACCGGTTCGGTGCGACTCGGCCCCGCGCTCGCAAGCGCGGCTGGCCAGTCGATCGAAGCGGGCGCAAAAAACAATTTCGCCGGGGTATGGAAAGAGAGGAGGAGTTTCTCGAGCGAGCTGCTCTCGCCGGGGAGGGGCGCCTGCTTTTGTTCGAAATCCTTGGCCGTCGCCACGGTCACACAAATGGGACAGGGCTTTTCCGGGTCAAACGTCGCGCGGAACGCCTCGGCCAGATTTTGGGTTTGCGCATAGCCGGTGAACATCCGGCCCCAGGCGAAAACCTGCACGGCGTCCCAAATGGCCCCGTTGGCGCAAAGCCACGCGAAGCAGAGACCGGCGATGGAGATGTTTTTTCGCACCTGCGATGACGGTTGGAAAAATGGGCGGAAGCGCAAGCCGGTTTGGTGTCAGCTAGAACGCACACGAAATCCCGCCGAACCAACCGCGGCGGGCGCCGAAGCGGGGCGCGCCGATGCCGGCGCCGTCGTTGAGCGCATAGCTCTGATCGACGGCATTGATGAGATCAAGGCGTACGCTCAGGCGGGATCGTCCCGGAACTTTGCTGCGATATTCTACGCCGACGTTGGCCGGATAATTGGCCGGCATGGTTTAGACGTCGTGCTTGGCCATGTAATCCAGTTCGTCCGCCTCAAATTCAAACTGGCTGAAAATAATGTTCTGCATGCGGGCCCGCGAGGCGGCGAAGTTGGCGTAGGCCGAGAATCCCCGCCGCACATAGCTTGCCGAGATTTCCACGCCGTGCGTCGTCCCTCGCGCAAAATTATAGGGCGAAAAAATGTTCGCGGCCCCAAATGGCCCATCGTCGATCTGGTTCGTGGCCCGCTTGAGATAGGCATCGATTCCGACGGTGAATTCGGGCGAGAACCCGTGGGTCAACCCGACGTCGAAGTAGTGCGAGCGTTCGCATTTCACGGGGTCATCCGTGGCCACGTCCGGGGAGTGGGTGGTCGTGCCGAAGAATTTTTCCACGCTCGTGGGCGAGACGTTTTCGAGGGGCGGCGGGATAAAATAGCGGGCGTAACCGGCGTGCAGCATCGTCCCGCGGAGGGGTTGAAACACGGCACTGAGGCGGGGGCTGAACTGGCCTTCGTGGACGTAGGCGCTGACGTGATCAACGCGGCCGCCGAAGTTGAGCGTCATTCGCTCCGAGGTCTTCCACTGGTCCTGCAAGTAGAGGGTCGAGCCGAAACCGCGCTTTTGGTGGTTGTCCACAATGGTGACGGGCGGCGCCTGGGCGATTGACTTCCCGTTGGCGGGATTCACGTCGTCGTCCTCCGCCGCGAAGACGGCGACGTGGTTGTGGGAGCGCTCCCAGGCCGTGTCGCTGATAGTAAGGGTCTTCCGGACGAAAAGGCACCTGCCCCGAGCTTTCCTGGGCAACCCCCAGCACCCGGATCATCACTTGATTGAACCGCGAGTTCGAACCTTGGCGAACGTCTCGACGTCACCGCGGCTGGTATCCGTTTGCGCGGCGGGCCGGACCACCATCTGCGGCAGGATGGTTGGGGCCGCGGGGTTCTTTTCCTCGGCGTGGAGGCACGGACCGGACCCGACGAGCAGGATCCCCCCGGCGATTAGCAGGGGCTGCCTGCAGAGATCGGCGGCAAGCCGGGAAAATATTGGGGGAGCGTTTGGGCAAACGCCCGCCAGTTCAAGGTCGGAGGTCGTTCCAGACCTCCGGCGTTGGAGCGCGGGGCTGGCCACCTAGGAAAATGGGGCGCCGCGATTACCCGCGGCGTTCCCTTCAAGGTTTTTTGCCCGGCAAAAAACCTACTGAATCGGAATCCGATCCTTCGCCGTGGCCAGCCACTGCGGGAAGTTCTGCAGCTTCGGGTTGAGCGAGCGCGAGAACTCGACGCTGCGCGCGCCGCAGAATTCCTTTTCGAAGTCGTGTTTGTACTGGAACATGTTGCCGAGGTCGTCGGCGCCCGGAAAGCCGAGCTTGCGGTAGGCGTCGAAGGGCATCGCGTAGTAGGCGACCGGCTGGCCGAAGGCTTGGCCGAGGGCGGCGGCCATCTGCGCGCCGGTGGGATGCTCGCCGGCGATGCCGATGGACTTGCCGATCAAATCGCTGCGCTTGAAGACGCCGTACGCACAACGGCCGATGTCTTCGGCGGCGATCCCGGGTAGCTTCCTGTCGCCCATCGGAAGGGCAAACGTGAGTTTGCCGTCGGCGCCTTTGCGCGGGCCCATGCCGAAATAGATCAGGTTGTCCCAATAAAACGACGTGTGCAGCAACGTGGTCGGCACGCCGGCGCTCGCGAAGAGGGCGTTGGCTTCGCCCTTGGCGTCGAAGTGCGGCACTTTGTATTTTCCCTGCAGCGTCGGCATCCGGTTGTCGGAAACCGGCACGAGCTTGCGGGTGTCCTCGAGGGTGGACCAAATCACGTGTTTGACGCCGGCGGTCTTGGCCGCGCGGGCCATCGCGCCGACCTCGGCGAGCTCCTTCTCCGGCGAGAAATGGGCCCAGAAGAAGGTTACGCAGTACGCGCCATGCGCGCCAGTGAAAGCGCGAACGAGGCTCGCCTCGTCGTCGACGTCGCCGGCGACGACCTCTGCGCCAAGGGTCTTGAGCGCTTTGGCCTTGTCGGAATTGACGTCACGCGTGACGGCACGGACGGTGAAGCCACCGAGGGGATCGTTCAGGATGGCGCGGACGAGACCGCCGCCTTGGGCGCCCGTGGCGCCGAGTACTGCGATGATTTTTTTCTCAGGCATAAGAAGTCAGGTTTAAGAGGTGAAGTGCCCTAAGTCCCAAACCGCTAACTATTTTTTGCAGCTTGTCCAACGCGGGTTGCAGGTTTGAACCGTTTTGCCGCGGGAGGGTTTGGCGGGTGGAGGGCCGAGCTCCGGCGAGGCCGGACTCCCACGTGACATTCCGGCCCCGACGGATCTCGGCCTTCCATCCGGCAGCAGAAACCGCCGGCTTTACTCGCTCTTCAGCACGTACACCGCGCCTTTTTCCGAGCCGATCGCGAGGAAGCGGTCGTCGGGGGACCAGACCAGCTTGGTGGCGGCGGCGGGCATTTTCACCGTGGCGCGAAGTGGCTTGGCGCGCTCGGGGCTCCAAAGTTGGACGACGCCGTCCTGCGACGCCGTGGCGAGCAGGCCGTGCCCGTGTTGAAACGCCACGGCGCAGACCGGGGCGGCGTGCGGTAACATCGTGGGCTCGCGACCCTCGGGGCCCTCGCCGGTACAATCCCACAGGCAGGCATCGCGACCGCCGCTCGTGGCGAGCCAACGCGAATTCTGATCGAAGGACAGGTACTTCACCTTGGTCTCGTAGCCGCTCATGTTGAGTTCGACGTCGGTTTCTGGGATCCAGAGATGAACGGAAGAATCCTGATTACCCGAAACGAGCCATTTGTTGTCGGGGGACCACACCAGCGCGTGTATGCCGTTGGCGTAGGGAAACTCCTTCTGCACGACGAAGTCGTCGGCATCCCAGAGTACGACTCCGCCAAAGTAGGCGACGGCAAAGCAACCGCCGGCGGGCTGGGCGGCGAGCGCGGTGATCGTTTTCGGCGCCGGCTTGAAACGGTGGCGGATGGAGGCGTCGGGATTCAGGAGGGCGAGATCGCGTCCGGCCGCCGCCGCGAGCAGCGGCGGTGAGTGGCGAGTTGCGAGGGGAGAGGTGGGAACCGGCGAAGAGCGCCAGGCGAGATGTTCGACCCACGTGGAGCCGAGCTTGGCGGTGGCGGTATGTTGACCGGCGGTGGCGTCCCAGAACTTTACGGCGCCGTCTTGGCCGCCGGTGGCGAGCAGTTGTGACGAGTGATCCGTGACGAGTGACGAGCCCGGAAGCCACGCGAGGCAGTTGGTGCCGTTCTCGTGGCCGGGCAACTCATGACGCCGCGTGCCGTCGGCGGTCGCGAAGAGCGTAACGGGGCCGGCGGATGAAGCGGCGGCGAGCGTCGCGCCATCCGGGGACCAAGCGAGGTCGATCGCGTAGTCGTCGAGCATCGTGGCCCAGTGCTTGGTGAGTTGCATGAAAGAGTAGTGAGTCGTGGGTAGCGAGTAGGACAAGCTCAAGCCGATTTGGTAACCGTGGGGCGAGCCGAACACCGCGGTGCAAAACCGCGAAGCGACGCGAAGGGCAGGCCCCGCCAATGTCGCGGTTCCCGGTTCGCCGTCCCGCCTTCAGGCGGAATCCGGGTGGGGCAATCTTTCCGCCTGAAGGCGGAACGACCAACCGGGCGGCTCTCGCACGCCCAGCCAGGCCGAAAAACTATCGCGCCGACAAGCGACGAACTGGTGGACCGCACGAATTCACCAATCCGACAAAAACAATGCCGGACTGGCGCGCGCAGGCCGACTCTACTTCGGCAGGCCAGCTTCCTTCAGTACCACACGGACACCGTCGGGATCAATCATGCTGATCTGACGCTTGCCGTCGGCCGAAATGGCGATGGGCGAGGGCGGAGTAAGTGAGAGGGTCTTCGCCCGGGCCGTGAGTGTCGCCAGAGCTTTGGCGACGTCCGGCACCTCAAGGCTATATTCCGGAGCGCGGCGGGCGGCGTCGGTGCCGGGCTTGTGGGTGTAGCTCACCAAGTCGAGATAGTCGGTGCTGTCCGTCACCTGCAGGCGCACGATGTGGGCCGCGGCTAGGCCGGGGTTGTCCGCATCGATCTGCTTAAACCCGAGGATGTCCCGATAATAGTGCAGTGTCGCCGGTAGGTTTGCGACCATGAGCGAGGCGGAGCGCAACCGTTCGGAGATGCGCGTCGCCGGCAGGCTCATGCCCTGATGCTTCATCAACTGGCCCTGGGCTTCGAGCTGCGTGACCTCGTAAACGTTGCCATCAGGATCCTTCGCCCCGAGCAGCAGGTCGCCCACGCGGGCGCGATGGACCGTGCCCGTCTCGATGCCGCGCGAAAGGAAATATTCGCGCAAGGCCTCGTTGTTGCTGACCTCAAGCCCGAGGTGATCGAGGTTGTCACCGTTGGGCAGGATCATCTTGGGATCGTTGAAAAGGAGGATCACCTGGCGCTCGTTCACTTTCATGATCACCATCTGCAGGCTGCCGTCGGGTCGGTTCAGCACGTAGGGTTCATCGAAGCCCAGGAAGTCATGGTAGAAATTTCGCGATTTCTCCACGTCGTGAACCCAGTAGCCGACGTGGTAGAGGGCCGTCAGCTGAAACTTGCGCCCGGAGTCTGCGGCGAAAAGCGGCTGACTGACGACGGCGGCCAGGAGAAGCAGGAAGATGCGGATCATGGGGGACAGGATTGTGGTTTCAGTAGGGGTTGAGCAGGAGTTGAAGTTCACCTTGGACTTGGTGGCTCCCCGCATCCAGCGGGGAGGCGAGCCAGCCCGCACTTTGAAGGAAACCCGCTTCCAGATTAGTGGGAACCTACTTATTCCCCGGGGGAGATGTCCAATTGAAACGAGACTCCGGCGTCGACGAGGGCGCATCTCATTTTTTGCCGGCCGCGTTTGTTCGTAGTTCCGCCTTCAGGCGGTTGGCGAAAGTTTTGCGATTCCGGCTGAAGCCGGAACTACGAACAAGGCGGTTCCTGGTTTTTGAATCAATTTGTCGCCTTGGATTGACCGGGTCGGCCGCGGCTCGCGATCGGAAGACGAGCGAACCGGCCCGGTTCTACATCGCATATTTTTTCGCCAGCGCATCGTTCAGAGTCACGCCGAGGCCGGGGAGGGTGGGCACGGTGATGTCGCCGTTTTCAAATTTCTCCACCGGGGACACGAGTTCCCCGCGCCACGGCACCTCGCCCCACTGCAATTCGAGGATCTTGAAATTGCTCATCCCGGCGCAAACCTGGATCGACGCGGCGGTGGAAACCGGACCGCTGGGATTGTGCGGGGCGACGGTGACGCCGTCCAATTGGGCCATGGCCGCGATGTGGGTGAGTTCGAGCAGGCCGCCGCAATGTTTCACGTCCGGCATGATGACCTCGACCGCCCGTTCGCGGCACAACGGGGAGAAGCCCTTCATCTGGAACAGGGTTTCGCCGCCGGCCATGTCCTGTTTGATTGCGCGGCGAATCTTGACGGTTTCGGGGACCAGCAGTGGGGCCACGGGTTCTTCGTACCACGTGAGCCGGTAGGGCTCGAGTCGCTGGGCGACCTCGATGGCGAGCGGGACGTCGAAGAGGCTGTGGGCGTCCACCATCACCTGCACACCGTCGCCGACCGCTTCGCGCACGGCGGCAACGCAGGCGATGCCGTCGGTGACCGGCTGGGACTTGGCCGGCTCCGTGAAATCGGCGCGTTTGAACCCATCCCAAGGCGCGAGCTTGACCGAGCGAAAGCCCTCGGCGACGGCCTGCTTCGCGGTGGCGGCAAATCCGGCGGGCGTGCGCGGTTGCGTCACGCGATTGATGTTCGCGTAGACGGGCAAACGGTCGCGGACTTTGCCCCCGAGCAGGTTGTAGGTTGGCTGATTGAGCAGTTTCCCGGCGAGATCCCAGAGAGCCTGCTCGATGGCGCTGTAGGCGGTCGCGGCGATCAGTTTCCCGGCACTGGCGCGAGGCAGGCCGGCTTGCCGGAACCGGGCAATGTCGAGCGGCGAGTGGCCGCGGACGAGCTCGAAAAACGCGTTGAGCTCCGACGTCAGGCGGGTGACGTCCGCGCGGCTCGTGTTGGCAAAACCAAAGGCGTCGGACGCCTCGCCCAGCCCGGTTTCGCCGGTGTCGGTGTGAAGGCGGACGAAAAGCCAGACCGTGCGATCGGTCGCGCGGACGGGAAGCAGTTCAAGGCGGGCGAGCTTCGCCGGGGTGGTGGTGGCGACGCCGGCGGCGCAGGAGAGATTGCGGATGAGCGCGGCGGCGAGCAAGGCGCCGCCGGTCGAGGCGAGGAAATTTCGGCGGGAAAACGGAGTCGGCATGGGGATTGGGGTGGAACGCAAAAGTTTCGCGGGCGCTGATCCGGCAGGCAATGTTATCCTGCATTCGTCCTGCCACGGCGAATGCCGCATCCAAAGTGGGAGGGCCGAACTCCGCCGAGGCCGGCCTTGCCGAAATCAGTAGTCTGGCCTCGTCGGAGCTCGGCCCTCCAAAAAATCGTCGCAAACGTAAACATCCCCGGGGCATTTGAACAATCCCACCCCTGCCAAACATCGATCGCCCCATGCGCCGCATTCAGGTAGCTGCGAGCGCCAGCGAGTGGTCTGCCGTCCTCTCGCTGGCGCTCGCAGCTACGCCAACCAAGCCGAAGCAAGCTTCGAGGTATCGGACCCAAAGCGAATGAACGATCCGAACCGATATTAGCACCCGCTTCTCTTAGCCGCCTGGAGCGTCCGGGCTATTGGAAAAACCGCGGCGGTTTTGCTTGGGCGACGATTCGTAACAGCCATGTTACTGTTTCGATTTCGCACCGGTTTCGATTGGAAGCGTTATCGACTGCATGGAAATCCGCGTTGGCCTCCCCGCCGTCGTTTTTCGTCACCGCTCCTGCGTGCAGGGATTGTGGCGGACCACGGCCCGCGCCGGTGTCGTCACTAAGAATCCATCGCCCCTTGAATCCGTTTCCCTGTGAGCAAACCGACCCCGGAAAATAACATGTTCATGAAATATCTGAGCCGATTGTCAGCCCTGCGACTTGGCGTCGCGGCGGGCAGTCTGTCGGCGATTGTACTCGTCACCTCGATTTTCGCGAAGACCGAGTCGGCCGCGCCGGTTCCCGCCGCCGCTCTGAATGGTGGCGCGATCTACGTGGGCGAGGCCGTGTGCATCGCCTGCCATGCGCCGCAGAACGCGCAGTTCACACACACCCAGCACGCGAATGCCTTTCGGCTGAATCCGAAGAACGAGCGCGAGAAACTGAGTTGCGAGGCCTGCCATGGGCCGGGCTCGAATCACCTCAAGGATCCGGCCAGCCCGGCGAATCACGCGTCACTCGTGGGCTTTACCCGAGAATGGGGCACGCCGGTGGCGCAGCAAAACGCGATGTGTCTCACCTGCCACCAGGGCGGCCAGCACATGTTCTGGCCGGGCTCGACCCACGCGACCAACGATCTGAGCTGCAGCGATTGTCACAACCCGATGGCCAAGGTGACTGCCACCGGCCTCCTCCGGAAGCCGAGCATCAATGAAACTTGCGAGAGCTGCCACCAGCAGCAGCGCGCCGAGTTCTCGAAACGTTCCCACATGCCGCTGCACGAGGGCAAGATGACCTGCGTGGACTGCCACAATCCCCACGGCTCGACTTCGAAATCCCTCCTCAAGGCCGACACGGTCAACGAAACCTGCTACAACTGCCATGCAGAGAAGCGGGGTCCGTTCCTGTGGGAACACGCTCCGGTCCGTGACAACTGCCTGAGCTGCCACAGTCCCCACGGTTCGAATCAGGACAAACTGCTCACCGTCGCCCGGCCTTTCCTCTGCCAGCAGTGCCACGGGAACGGCGCGGGTCACCAGACGACGCTCTACAATGCCGGGCAGATCTTGGGAGGTGGCGCTGCGCCCAGCACCCGCATTATGGGCCGGTCGTGTCAGAACTGCCATTCGCAGATTCACGGTAGCAACCATCCGGGTGGCGCCCGGTTCCAGCGATGAACCCGCTCCCTTTTCCCCGCGCAATACCCAGCATGAAAACGCCACTTCGGTTCCGTTGGCGCACGCTCGCCACGTGCGCCGGTCTCAGCCTCTCACCGGTCTTTGCCGCGCCGTTTGCTGACACCGCCGTCGGGGTGGGCACAGTCGTGGGCGATAGCCTGACCGCGTCGGCCCAGGCCTCTCGACCCCTCGACCCCGACTGGGTGAAAGCGAAGCACACGCCGACCGGCCAGATGTTCAAATGGCCGTTTGCGATGCCTAGCGCCAAGGACATTCAGAAGTCGGCCTCGGGCTGGGAATATTCCGGCCAACTGGAATTTGGCGTGATTGGGGGCGACGCGGACGAACGCAATGCCCAATACCGAACCTATCAGGACGTCGACAACGGGGCCTACCTGAATAATTTCAGCCTGCAGATGCGCCAGCCCGGGGACGGGCAATATTTCGAGCTGACGGGCGGCGCCGCCGGGCGCCATGATCAATATTACGGTCTGCAATTCGGCCGAACGAATGACTGGAAATTGAAGGTGTTCTTCAGCGAGATTCCCCACGTATTTACTGACCGGTATAAGTCACTTTGGAACGGTGTTGGCACCGGCAACCTGACGCTGCTGCCCGGACTCACGCCCGGGGGTACTGCCTCGACGCCGACGGACAACGCGAACGTCGCCGCCGCGGCCACGGGTAAACCGGCCACGACGCTTGGCCTGACCCGGAAAAAGGGCGGTGCCCGGCTCGATATTGATTTGTCGAGTACCTGGAAGGCTTACGTTGGTTACTCAGTTGAAAAGCGCGAGGGCGCCCGGCCCTTTGGCGCCGTGTGGGGCAATGCGGGCGGCACCGCGCCCATCGAAATCGCGGAGCCGATCGACTACAAGACTCAGGATATCCTCGCCGGCATGTTGTATGCCGACGGCGTGAACGCGTTCAATCTTCGGCTGACCGCCTCTCTTTTCGATAACAACATCGATACGCTTACGTTTCAGGAGCCCTATCGCATCGCCCCGCCCGGTGGCGTTACCACCACGCCGGCGGCCGGCGCCTACACGCAGGGACGTTTCGACCTCGCACCAAACAATCGTGCTTACAATGCCCGGGCGGAATACACGCGCTCGTTTCCGGATTTCTACCGCAGTCAGCTCACCGCGGTGGTGTCGGGCGGCCGATGGCGGCAAGACGACGATCTCATTCCCTACACCTCGATTCCGAATCTGGTGCTGACCAATGTCACGGTACTGCCCGGTGGAAATTGGGACACGGTCGGGGCGCTCAGCCGCAAAACCGCCGCGGCCACGATCGACACGCGCCTGGCCGATCTGACTTTCTCGCTGAATCCGACCGACGACCTGAAACTGAAGGCCAAGGCCCGCTTCAACGAAACCAAGAATAACACCAATCCGTTTCTCGCGGTGAATCCCAACGCCGTCTATATCGACACGGATGCCGGTACGGCCGGCAATCAAACCCGGGGTCTCACGCTCGATGGGGTCACCGGCGTCTGGGGTCGCCTCCTGAATGACGGTAGCGGCCAGAATATCCTGATGGGCGCGAACGCCACGCCGGCCGGCAATCTTCCGATCAAGAGCAGCTACTATGACAGCAAGCAGTACCGAATTGGGCCGGCGGCCGACTACCGTCTGAGCAAGGTATCCTCGGTGAATGCCACGTTTGAGCGCGAGATCACGCTGCGGGAGCACCGTGAGCGCAACCGGACTTGGGAAGACCGCACCAAGGTTGGTTATGTGAATCGCGGCCTGCCCGACTCCAGCCTGCGACTTTCCTACGAATATGACGTCCGCCGCGGCAGTGACTATGTCTCCTCGACTTACGACAGTTCGTTCAGCTCCGCGTTGGTGCCGATGCCTACGACGGCGGGCGCCAACGTCACGAGCTGGGCCGTGCGGACGCTGACCGGAATGCGTGCGCTGGATCTGTCCGATCGCAATCAGCACATCGTGAACGCGCGGTTCGACACGATGCTGCGCCCCAACCTTGATGCTGGCGTTTCGCTGCAGGCCAAAGAGTCCAAGTACCCGGACGCAGCTTACGGTCGCAGCCAGATGGGACAGCGCTCGGCGAACATCGATCTGAACTACCAGCCTTCGCCACAGCGGACGCTTTACTTTTCCTACGCCTACCAGATCGGAAAATATCGGCAGGCGTCCATTTCGACCGCCAATAACACGGTCACCATCGGACTGGTGACGCCGCTCGGGACCGTTACGCCGGCCAACGCGATCGCCATCGGTGCGGCAGCGGGCGGACCAGTGTTCCCGTTGCTCAACGCCTGGACGTCAGACGGAGCGGATCGCAATCACGTGCTAAGTCTCGGCGTGAAGCAGGATTTCGGAAAGGCCAGCTTGAACGTCGACTACTCCTATTCGACGGGGCGGACGCGCATCGACTATGGCTACACGGTTGGCGGGGCCATCAATGCCGCCAACGCCGTGTTCGCCGGGACCCGCATGCCGGACATGGCAACCGACACCAATTACCTCGATGCTACTCTGCGTGTCCCGCTCGCGGCGCGCTTCGCGGCGCGCTTGGTCTACCGCTACCAGAAAGAGGTTATCCGGGACTGGCATTACCAGAATCTGAATGGCTCGGCGGTCGTGCTCGGTAACAACGGCGCCGCAGCGGTGCCGACTTCGATCCAGTTGGACGGGGGCCCGTATGGCTATCAAGTCAACTGGTATGGGGTGATGCTCGAAATCAAACTCTAGCGCGGGGGCGATTTCCTGCTTTTTTCCTCCGACCAATCCTTCTTTTTCCTCGAAATGAAATTCAGTTTTGTCGTCTCACTTTTTATAGCGGTTGCGCTTTTCACCCCTCAGTCGCTTCTGCCGGCCGCCGAGGCCCCGGCCGCGCGGGTCGTCAAGATCAAGGCCGGGACGGATAACGTCATGAAATTTGACGTGGCGAGCATTGCCGCGGCGCCCGGCGAAACGATCACGGTGGTCCTCACGAATGCCTGCGTGCTGCCGAAGGCGGTCATGGGCCACAACTGGGTGCTGCTCACCGCGGGTTCCGATCCGATTGCCTTTGCGACGGCGGCGGCCCCCGAGGCGGGCAGTGGTTACATTCCGGAAAAGCAAAAGGACAAAATCGTGGCCTTCGTGGGCTTGCTCGGACCCAACGAGACGGGCGAAGTCACGTTCAAAGTGCCGACGGTCCCCGGCGAGTATCCCTTCCTCTGCACGTTTCCGGCGCACTGCGCCGTTGGGATGAAGGGTGTGCTCGTGGTGAAGAAATAGTTACGGAGGAGCTAGGACGACTCGAGGTACCACGCAGCGCGGCCGCGCTCTGCCGGAATCATGCAGCCCCAGCCGTGTTGCCTCGTGACGGGATGAACGTCGGTGTTTGTAGCCCTGCTCGGGAGAGCAGGGATGGCCTTCGGTCCAGGACTGATACCAATTACCGTTAGGAATTGGACTCTTGAAGAGGTCGGGACGGCTCTCCGAGCCGTCCGCGGACGCCTGCGGAGAGGCGTCCCTACCCGGTTGCTGAGCGGAAAGTCCAAATGCGATCAGCAATTGGTAAGAGTCCCGCTTCTCCCGAAGCGGGCTACAACGGGCTCCAACTCCCACCGCGTCGTTCGGGCTCAGCGGCTGCGAGCGGAGATCTTTTCCGCGGTTGGAAAATCCGCCGGCACCTTCTGCGTCACCTTGCCGGTGGCGGCCCATTCGGTGCCGCGCTGCAGCGTGACGATGAATCCGGCGCACGTGAGCGCGGGGTAGGGGGGGGTGTTGGCGGGCGCGACATGGCCAAACGTGCTGTGGAAGATGCGACCCTTGCCGTAGGTGATCGTCATCAGGACGGGTTCATCCTCGTTGCTCGCGGTGGGGAACTTTGACTTGTCGGCGAACGCGGTGGCCAGCACTTCGACGTTTTTTGCGGGACCGCGCAGCTGGCTGTAGATTTCGTCCTGGGCGTGCAGCCACGATGCGGGCAGCCCCTTCATGATCGGATGTTCCGGGGCGCGGGTTACCACGGCATATTCGTGCGCCGGCGGATGGCCGTACGTGCCGGGCGAATTGTCGGTCATGCTGTGCCCGGCGCGCCAACGAATTTTCACGCCCGATTCCGCAGTGCGGGCGTTGACTTTGCCGTCGGGGGTCATGCCCCAGCCGCCGATGCCGATCATCTCGTTGAACTCGGGCCAATGCGGAAAGGCGTTGTCCGCCGCATGAATCGTCACGAGGCCGCCGCCGTTCTTCAGGTACGCCACGAACGCCTGCTTGGTCGCCGCGGGCCAGTCCATCGTCTCGTAATCCATCACGACCGCGGCGTAGTCGGAGAACTTCGGGTTGAAGTCGGAGGTTTCGACGCCCTTCAGCGGGGCCGTCACGACATCGACGGCAAAGAGTCCCGTTTGATCGAGATAGGTCTTCACCAGCGGACTGCTCTTGGTCCAGTCATGATAGCGGTTTGATTCACCGGTGAGCAGCATGACGCGCACCTTGGGACGATCAGCGGCGACCAGCGTGGTGGCGAAGGCGAGGAAGGTGACGGCGACGGAGGTCAGGAGGCGGGTGAGCGGGAGCATGGAAGGGTTGGGGGGAATTTAGAAAACGGAATGGGGCGGGGAATCCGGTACGACGAAAGCGGTGTCATGACTGAACCCGCGCGGCAAGCGCTCTTCGCAGGGCGGGCCCGGCTCTCTCGAGCCGGGCCACAGGGAGCGGAATCACGATAGATCATCCCGACGATGTCGCCCGCTTCGAGAGAAGCGGGACTTTGGCAATTCGAACCTGCAGCCCCAATATTAGGGTGAAAGGCGCGTGGCCCGCTTCGAGAGAAGCGGGAAACTTCGATCATGGCGTTCGTTCTAAAATCAAATCTCCCTCGACTGTCCCGGGAATCATATCAAGGCCGGTCCATCGTCTTCTGGACGCACTCTTTCGAGGGACGGGCCACGGGGTGGTTGCACGACCGATTCCATCAATGCTTCCGCGAAGTGCTGCTCCATGCCGGTGGACGCTATGCTCTGGCGTCTCCGATCTACGTGCTCATGCCGGACCACTGGCATCTCGTTTGGATGGGATGGGCGGAATCATCCGACCAATGGTTGGCCAATCGCTTTCTTCGAAAACACCTTGCGACTGAACTTCGCGTTGGGGCGCTGCAGGATCGCGCCTACGATCACGTTTTGCGAAACGAGGAGTGTGGCCGAAATGCCTTCATGGCGGCGTGTCACTATGTGCGGGAGAATCCGGTTCGCGCCGGTCTTGTGACCTCTGGGCAGGATTGGCCGTATCTGGGGGCGATGGTGCCTGGTTATCCCGGTATTGATCCGCGTCGTTCGGATTTTTGGGATCATTACTGGAAGTTATTTAATCGGTTGGTCGAATCGACCGAACCGTCCCGGCTCTCTCGAGCCGGGCTACAGGGAACGAATTCCCGAACGATAATTTCCACGAAGTAGCCCGCTTCGAGAGAAGCGGGGAGGCGTCACGAGAATTTGGCGGCCCGCTTTCGCCACCGGCGGGCGGTGGCGAGGAGCGCGACGGCGGCTAAGCCGGCGGCGCAGGCCGCAGGCTCGGGAATCGCGACCGGCGTGAGGACGAACGCGTGGTTGTTGCCGTCGACGTCCGAGGCGTACCCGATAATCTGGCCGAGGTCGTTAATTGCACTCGCCTGTCGCAGCGTCCAACCGCTGGCGCCGGTGACAAAATTGTTCAGGTCGTACAACGTGGCGTTGGAATAGAGAAAAGCGTGGTCCCCGCCGCTGGCCAGCGTGTCGGAATAACCGACGATCAGGCCCGAGGTATTGATGCCCATGGCATAGCTCGTGGTGCCACCGGGGAGCGTGCCCAGATCGATCGCCGTGGTGACCCCGTTCCAGAAAGCGGCATGGGGGGCCGTATCGCCCGGGATATAACTCCACCCGGCGATTTGACCCGAGTCGTTGATGCTGTTCGCGCCGCTAAAATTGCCACCGAGGCCGAGGGCCCCGAGGTCCGTGGGCGTGACGCCGTTCCAGAGTACGGCGCGGAATGGCCCATTGTTAGTGGCACGTGAGTATCCGACCACCTGACCGGACGTATTGATCGCGCTGGCTCCGCTTTCGTTGCCAGAGCCAAGGATGGTGAGCTCGGTGATGGCGAAGGGATTGGCGCTATTCCATTTTACGGCGCGGAATTGAATACTGGCGTTGTGGGCTTGGCCGACGACTTGGCCGGAAGCATTGATGCCGTAACCGGCGCTATATTTTACGCCGGTAAGGGAGGGGCGCTCCGTGGCCGTGTGCCCAACGTCGTTGGCCCAGATCGTGGCGTGGGTGTTGATGGTAAGGTTGCCAAAGCCGGTGATCTGGCCGGAAGCATTGATGGCCTGCGCGCCGCTATTGTCCGCGCTCAGGGAAACGGCGGCGTTGTAAGAGGATCCGTTCCATTCCCAAATCACTGCGTGGTTTGCGGTGCTGGCGTCGGCGGAGATGCCGACGATCTGCCCGGAGGCATTGATGGCACGGGCATAACTTTCGATGCCCCCAAGCGTCCCGAGGTTAGTGAACGAGAAGGTGGTCTGCGCGCTCGCTGTCGGAACGGACGCGAGAAGAAACACCAGGCGGGCAACCGCGGAACAGATGTTGATTTTCATCGTGGCCTAGAAGGTAGCGGGAGGTGGCGCCCTCACTTCAATTGCCCAAGAAGCAATTCACTCGTTGAACAACGAGCAGATCTTGGACCGGTCGCAGGAGAAGAGCAACAGGCAACTGGGCGGAACTCGGCCCTCCACGACTCCCGCCTCGCTCGAGGCGGGCTACCGGGGCAGGCTTGAACTCACGCCAGACAGGAATTGAAGGCGTCGGTCAGCCCCGCGCGGTCGAGATTCTTGCCGATGAAGACGAGCGTGTTGGTCCGCGGCGTGGCGCCCCATTCACGATCGAACTTGGCGTCGAAGAGCATGTGCACGCCTTGGAAGACGAGTCGCTTGGGCGAATCTTTCACGGCGAGGACGCCTTTCATCCGGTAGATGTCGGCGCCCTTCACGCGCAGGAGCGTGCTGATCCAGTCGTTGAGCTTCTTGCCATCGAGATCGCCGGACGCGCTGATGCCGACCGATGTCACGGCATCGTTGTGCTCGTGGGCACCGTGAAAATCCTGCTGCCAGACCGGCTTCGAGATCTCACCGCTGACGTTGAGGTGCAGGGGATCGTGACCGCAGGCCTCGAAAACGAGATAATGTCCGGCTTCCTTGATCGAAAGTTTGTAGTGCCCGTGGCCGTCCTTGAGCAGCAGGCGGTGCAGGGTGCCGCCGGGTACGATCGTGTCGCCATCCTTCGTGCGCGATTCCCAATCGGAAAAGACCAGGACAGCCGCGCTCCGCGCGGCTGAAAGGGCGCCTTCGGCGAGCCCTTTGACCGGCATGACGACGATATCGAGTTCATTGGGGTTGCCGTGGTGGTGATGCGCATGGTCGCCATCGCCGTGGTCGTGTCCGGTGTGATAGTGACCATCATCATCGTCGTGGCCAATCGCGAGTTCGTGGGTGCCGGCCGGCAGGGCGTAGGCACCCGCCCATTCGAAGGGATATTCGGGCTCGAGGAATTGGGGATCGAGCCCGGTCGCGCGACTCAGGTTGAAGCCGCCGACATCAAGGACGCGGTCCAGCGGCAAGTCGCAATTGTGTGTACGGTGAATCGTGGCGACCGCGTTGATGCGCTTGATGTGGGCTTCCAGCGCGTCGAGTTCCGCCGGCGTTACGAGGTCGGTTTTGTTGAGCAGGATCACGTCCGCGAACGCGAGCTGCTTGACTGACTCGTCATCGGACTCGAGGTGCTGGCTGACGTGCTTCGCGTCGACGACGGTCACGATGGCGTCGAGCTGGAAGTTCTGCTTTACCTCGTCATCGGTGAAAAAGGTCTGCGCCACGGGTCCCGGGTTGGCGAGCCCGGTGGTCTCGATCAGGATGCCGTCGAGCTTGTCCTTGCGCTTGAGGAGCCGGCCGAGGATGCGGATGAGGTCGCCGCGCACGCTGCAGCAGATGCAGCCATTGTTCATCTCGAAGAGCTCTTCCTCGCTTTGAATGACAAGCTGGTGGTCCACGCCGACCTCGCCGAATTCGTTTTCGATCACGGCGAGTTTCTTGCCGTGATGTTCGGTGAGGATTCGGTTGAGGAGCGTGGTCTTGCCGGCGCCGAGGAAGCCGGTGAGGACAGTGACGGGAATCATGCGGAGGGCGGAGGAGGGAAGGAGCCAGGAGCCAGGAGCCAGGATATTGAGTACGGAAGTTCGATATTGCAGGGGGCTGGGGGAAACGCAAATCCGGCGTGAGCGGGATGGCTCGAGTTCGTAGTGCCGCCTTCAGGCGGAACTTCCACCGGGAAATCATTCGGATTCCGCCTGAAGGCGGAACTACGAACCAACAGCCGCGGTCTAGTCGTTCCCCTTGGGAAAATTGAACGCTACCTTGAGGAAGGTGGTGTTCTTGATCTTCAAGGTGGCGAGGGTGGCGTCGAAACTGGCGGTGACTTTTAGCCAATCCGCTTGGGCTTCGAAGCACGAGGTATCGCCGACGGTTTCCCCGGTTGCGCTGTTGGCGACGGCTTGAAATTGCAGTGGCCGCTTTTCGCCGGCGACGGTCGCCTCGACGTCGAAAGCCAGGGCCTTGATGCGGATAAATTCCTCCATCTCGCCATCGAGGACGTAGGCGGTGAGTTTGCCGCTGGCGGCGTCGCGCACCAGTTCGAGATGATATTCCTCGTGACCGAGCGCCACCGGCGTCCCGGC
>CANJNJ010000062.1 GCA_947474995.1 Opitutaceae bacterium
AAGTCCGTTCCGCGCTTCCATGCCGAGGTCAAAGCGGCCTTTGCCCAGACGTAACCAGATGCTTCGCCCTTGTGGACGGAAAGAAGCGGAAGGGTCGGCCTAGTCTCATTGCAGCGGCGGTGAGCACTGTCCGCCACCCTCTCGATCCCGTTTTAGATCAATTCTGATATCCCGTAGATTTTTACGTCAACCCCATCAAATCATGAATATGCGTTTTATTATTCCCGTACTTCTGACCGTGCTGAGCCCGGTTTTCGCGGCAGAACGAGTGCTGCCCATTGGCCTGAAAGGCCCGGGCGCCGACTACGAATCCGAGGTGCCCGAGGGTTTTCAGCGTCTCGCCTTGGGCGACGCGCCGCCCGACTTCAATCTGATCGGGGTCGATGACAAGTTCCACACTCTCTCCGAATACAAGGGCGGCAAGATCCTGATGGTGGTTTTTCTCTCGAACCATTGTCCCTACTCGCACGCGCAAGAAGCGCGGATGATTCCCCTCATCAACAAGCTGAAACCGATGGGCCTGAAAGTCGTCGCCATTCAGCCCAACACGCCCCTGCCGGAATACGCCACCGGCTTGGCGTACAGCAAGTACAACGACACCTTCGAAGAAATGAAGCTGTACGCGAAGGAAAACAAATTCACGTTCGACTATCTTTACGACGGCGACACGCAGGAAACGTCGAAAGCCTTCGGCGCCCTGGCCACCCCCCACGTCTACCTTTTCGACGAAAACCTCAAGCTGCGTTACGCGGGACGCTTCGACGACGGCCGTTTCGAGGAGGCCGAGTCGGTCACCAATCACGCGACGCGCGACGCCTTGGATGCGATGATGGCAGGCAAGCCCGTCGCCGTGCCGTTTACGAAGCCCTACGGCTGCTCAGTCAAGTGGACGACCCCCGACGAGAAGGCCATGGCCGGCTATAAGTCCAAGTGGAAGCACGAACCGATCACGATGGGAACGATCGATGCCGCCGGCGTCGCCGCCTTGGCCAAAAATCCCACTCAAAAACTCCGCCTGTTCAATGTTTGGTCCAGCACCGGGATAAACAGTGTGGAGAAATTGGGGGAATTCTCGGCGCTCGCGCAGCGACTGGATCGCCGCGACTTCGAAGTGATTACGATCAGCCTCGACACCGCCGCTGGCCAAGAGACCGCGCTCAAGCATCTCCAGGACGCGCACGTTGGCATGCCGACCCGGATCAAGGAATCGATCGAAAAAGAAGGACGAGCGACCAACAATTTTCGCTACTCTGGCAAGATGGCCGCGGACGTCGCAAAAGCCCTCGATCCCAAATGGCCGGGAGCCCCGCTGCCCCATACCGTGCTGATCGCCCCGGGTGGCGAGGTGCTCTGGCGCTACACCGGCGCGGGCTTCGACCCCGTGCCGCTACGCCGCCTGATTTTGGACCGACTGGGCGTAATGTTTGAAAACGACGGTCGATATACCGAGGCCAAAAAGGGGAGTTCCAAGGCAAAGTAAAGCTGCGCCCGCGCGGTCAGCCGCCTGGCCGCCGGGGCAACTTCCCGATGCCAAGCCATCGCGACCGCCGCTCACTGTCGGCTGGATGGCGGAAGGAAGCCAAGACACGCAACCAAGTCCGCTCCCGGAGGAGCCCGGGCGGGCTGAAATATTCAGGAAAAGCCACCGCGCGAAACAATTGAAATCAGTTAATGAGGTCGGGTGACAATCTGCGCCCTAGGCGGGGCGAAACCATTAGCCGCCAAACCTGCTGCCGGATAAGCGCCCGCCCCCACCAATCCCAACTATCCCTATGCAAAACAAAACGTTTTCCCTGCTTCGGTCATGGTTGCCGATTATTTTGATGGCGCTCGGTCTAGTCAGCGCGCCGGCCGTTTTGGCGGCCTCGGCCCCGCTAAAGAAGGTCTTGTTCTTTAGCAAGTGCTCGAACTACGAGCACGCAGTCGTCAAGCGGGTTAACGGCCAGCCGAGCTGGGTCGAGCAGGTCCTGAAGGAACAGGGTCCCCGGCATGGCATCGAGTTTGTTTTCTCCAAGGACGGCAGCCTGTTCACCCCGGAGTACGTCGCGCAGTTCGACGCCTTCTGGTTCTACACGAGCGGTGATTTGACCGCCCCGGGGAAGGATGGAAATCCACCCATGACGCCGGCCGGCAAAGCCGCGTTTCTGGAGGCCATCCAAAACGGCAAGGGTTTTGTCGGCACGCATTCCGCCGCCGATACGTTCCACACCGGAGAAACCGTCAATACCAACACCAGCCAGGCCCGGACTTGGCGGTACGCCCTCAACGGGGAAAAAGCGGATCCTTACATCCGCATGCTCGGCGGCGAACTTATCGTTCACGGCACCCAGCAAATTGCGGAGTCCCGCGTGGTCGATCCCGGGTTCCCCGGCTTTGCGTATCAGGGCAAGTCTTTTCAGTGGATGGAAGAATGGTACTCGTTGACCGACTTTTCACCTGACCTCCATGTGCTTCTCGTCGTGGAAACCGGTTCGATGCGCGACCCAAATGCCGGACCGAACTGGCCGCCGCCCGGTGGCTACATCCCCTATCACCGTCCGCCCTATCCCTCGACGTGGGCGCACAACTATGGCAAGGGACGGGTCTTTTTCACGGCGATCGGCCATCGGGAAGACACGTGGACGAACCCGCTGTTTCACGAGATGATTTTCGGCGGGTTGGCGTGGGCGGTGCACAATGCGGAAGCCGTCATCACGCCCAATTTGATGCAAGTTACCCCCGGGGCTTATCAACTGCCCCCCGTGTCCTCTCCGGTCGGTGGTCTGCCGCCGACCCCCAATTAATTCACGCTGCCGGAATTCCCTCTATGAACTTTAGACGCACTCTTCTTCTGTTTTCCAGTGTCGCGGCCCTGGCCAGTGTCGGCGGCACCGCCGCCGAACTCGCGCGTCCCCGCATTCTCGGGATTGCGCACGCCGCGTTCTACGTCGACGACATGCCGGCGGCCATTGCGTTCTATACCAAATATCTGGGTTACGCCTCGCCGTACACCCTGCCGATGCCGACCGGTGGCGAACTCGTCTGGATAAAAATCAACGAGCGTCAATCGGTGGAGCTTTTTCCCGGTGGGGCCGTCGCGCGCGGCTCCGATCGACTCGCCCATATTGCAGTGGAAACGGACAACGCGGATGCGATGCGACTGTACCTGAAGTCGAAGGGATTCGACGTGCCCGACCAGACTCCCGTGGGAAAAAGTGGCAACAAGAACTTCACGATCTCGGACCCCGACGGCAATCGAGTCGAAATCGTGGAGTACATGCCGACGGGCTGGACTGCACGGGAAAAGGGCAAGTTCCTGCCTGACACTCGCGTGTCGAACCGGATGAGCCATGTCGGGGTCAAGGTCGGTCGGCTCGAACCGGCCATGCAATTTTATCAGGGCATCCTCGGATTTAAGGAAATTTACCGGCAAAGCGCCGACGGAAACACCCTCAGCTGGGTGAACCTGCGGGTGCCCGACGGGGAGGATTACGTGGAGTTCATGCTTTACGATGCCCCCTTTTCGCCGACCCAACTGCTGACTTCACATCACTTTTGTCTCGAAGTAGACGACATCATGGTCGCGCACCGCCTCCTCGAGGGTCGTCCGTTGCCCCCGGCCTGCCACCACCCGACCCCAATGAAAATTGGCAAGAACGGCAAATGGCAGATCAATCTTTACGACGCCGATGGCTCCCGTCTCGAGGTCATGGAGCCGGGCACGTACAACGGGGAAATAATTCCGCCCTCTAACGCCCCGCCCCCCCGGTAATCGGCAACTGGGCACATCCCACTCGGGCCACTGGCGAACGGCCCCGGCCGCGGCACCTCATGTCCTTCTATACGCGCCTGCTTCGCCCGCCCCTCTTTCGGCTCGATCCCGAAATGGTACACGCGTGCAGCATCCGCGCCTGCCGCTTCGCCGGGATGATTCCGCCCGTGCGCGCGGCGTTCGATCGCTGTCTGGAAGTTTCCGACGAGTCCCTGCGCACGACGATTGGCGGAATTCCGATAAAAAATCCCATCGGTCTGGCCGCGGGATGGGACAAAAGTGGCGATGCCACCCGGATGCTAGGGCACCTCGGATTTGGCTTTGCTGAAATCGGGTCAATCTCGGCCAATCCGTCGAAGGGCAATCCGAAACCAAGACTGTTCCGCCTGCCCGAAGATCGGGCCATCGTCGTCTATTACGGACTCCAAAACGACGGCGCCACGGTCATTGCCCGCCGGCTGCAGATGGCCGGCAAATGCGCGGTCCCGCTCGGCGTTAACATCGTCAAGACGAACAACGGTCCTGACGCACCGGACGACTCTGATGAGGATACGCTCCATGATTATGTGCGCAGCGTGCGCGCGGTAGCACCGCACGCCGACTACCTCGTGCTCAATCTCAGTTGCCCCAACGCCAAGGGCGGAAAGGATTTCTTTTCGGATACCGCGAATATCGGACGTCTTTTGGCGCGCCTCGCGCCAGAGCGTGTAAATCCGCCCGTGTTCCTCAAGGTGGTTCCGAATGCCGATCCGGCCTTTCTCGAAGGCCTGATCGAGCAGGCTGCCCCCTATGCGTTTGTCCGCGGGTTTCTCTTCAACCTGCCGCCGGGCAAGCCCGCCTGGCTTCGGCTCAAGACTCCGAAATCGGTCTGGGAAAAGATGCCGGGCGCGGTTTCCGGGGCGCCGGTGGCGGAGTCGCACAACGCCTGCATCCGCGAACTCTATCCCCGCCTGCCCCCGGGGCGCTTTGAGATAATCGGCGTCGGCGGGGTCTTCTCCGCCGAGGACGCCTACGAAAAAATCCGCCTCGGTGCCTCCGCCGTGCAGATTTACACAGCCATGATCTACGAAGGTCCCGGGGTGATTCGCCGGATCAACGAAGGCCTGAGTCGCCTTCTGCAGCGTGACGGATTCCGCAACGTCCGCGAAGCGGTGGGTTCCGCCCATGCGGGGGTTCGCGTCGGCTAAGTCGGCCGGGGTCCAATAAATAATTCCATCGGGATAAGACGGCAGCCCGCAAAATAAAAACCAACAGAGCCGTTTCGTTAGGCGAAGGAAACTATCATTATGAACTACACACGCCGCAAATTCATCCCTGCGCTGGGAACGATGCTCATGGCTGCTGGCGCCCTGCCGCGCCGACTGACCTCGGCCGAAAGCGCACTGCCTGACCGTTTGTACAGCACCGAAGACGTAACCCACGGAAAACGCCGACTCTTCGACGGGGTTTCGCTCAAGGGCTGGCGGGCCATCCCGCGGATCGATCCCGGTCCCTTGCTCGCCAACGGAGACGTCCCGCCGGAGGAACTGGAGGCCAAGACCCTCGCCTATTATCGCGCCCGTCCGGAGGGGAAGGAAATGCTCGAGCACACCGGGAAGTGGGAAGTGATTGATGGGGCCATCGTCGGAGGCCAGGCGCCGGGTTCCCGACAGGGCGCCTACCTCATTACCGAGGAGAAATTCCAGAACTTTGAACTCGAATTCGAAGCGAATCACGACTGGCCGGTCGACAGCGGGGTCTTGTTTCGGCAGCATCCGCTCGGTGCGTTCGGCTACCAGTTTTCCGTCGAACCCCGCCCCCGGGGAAACAACGGCGGATTCTACGTCAATGGGATCGGCAATTTCCGCTCCGCGCCCTTCTACATCGACGCGCTGGAACTGCCCAATTTCAAGTACACGCAGGTGACCCAGGGCGTGCATGACAGCCGCCCCTTCTGGCCGCTCGATTACGCCGCCCACTTCGAGGACTTTGCCAAAATCTGGCGGGCGAGCGATTGGAACCGTTTTCGCCTGCGGTGTGAGGGCAAGGTTCCCGTACTCACGTCGTGGATTAACGGCCTCAAAATCGCGTCGTTGAATTACGCCAATGTCAACATGCCCGGGTACACTCCGGAAAGGGCCGCGAAATATCTCGGTGCCCCGGGGCACATCGGACTGGAAGTGCACAACTCACCGGCGAGCGGCATGGGACGTAATCGGTGGGCGCCCGGAGCGGTCACCCGTTGGCGGAACATTACCATTCAGCCGCTCTGATCCTCTGAACCGGAATTTTGGCCGCCTGCCGGCGGGTTCGCCCACGGCGCGCGGCCAAGACCGGGGCTTGCGTCGGCTTTTTGGCGGGCACAAATCGTTGCGTGTCCCAAGAGCTGCCGAACTTCCTCGACCCCGCCGCGTTCACCACGCGCTTGCAGGCCGCGGCCCGAACGGCAGGCTTCCGCATTGAAACTTTTGGGGTCGCCGCGGAATTCCCCCTCTGCGCGCTCACCAAGCGCTCCTCCGGAATACGTCCGCGGATTTACCTGTCCGCTGGAATTCACGGCGACGAGCCGGCGGCCCCTTTGGCGCTCCTGACCTTGCTCGACCGCGGGCTCTTCGATCAACGCGCCGTGTGGTTTGTCTGTCCGCTGCTAAATCCCATCGGCTTTGTCCGGCGCACGCGGGAAAATGCCGACGGCGTCGACCTCAATCGCGACTACAAGGCGCTGCGTTCGCATGAAATTCAGGCCCATTCCCGCACCGCAGCTGCGCCGTCAACCCAATTTCGACCTGGCCGTCTGTGTTCACGAGGATTGGGAGGCCAAGGGTTACTATCTCTACGAGGTGAATGCCACCCGGCAACCTGGCCTGGCCACCCGAATGATTTCGGCCGCAGCCAAGGTTTGCCCGATTGAGACCGCCTCCATCATCGATGGCCGCGAGGTCTCCGAACCCGGCATCATCCGACCCAACAGTGATCCGGCCCTCCGCGAAGACTGGCCGGAGTCGATTTACCTCAAGGCCCACCACACCCAACTCGGCTACACGATCGAGTCGCCCTCGGCCCTGCCACTCGAGCAGCGGGTCGCCGCCCACGTCGCCGCGCTCGAAACCGCCATCGCCGCGGTGACCTAAGTAGCGCCGGTCTCCGACCGGCGTCCAAACTTTCAGGCGTCGAAAAAAATCAGAAGCCAGAAAACCAGGAAAAGACGCCAGCCACCTCAGGCTCCGCCTCCTGGTTTCCTGGCTTCTGAATTTGCTGCCGCGATTCGGCCCAACGCCGATCAGAGACCGGCGCTATGCCAAACCGTGTTCGGCACAAAATACCCGCAAATCTTCGGCCAGCGGGACGGCGAAGACATGCTCCAAACCCGCGGGCCGCAGATCAATTTCAGCGCAGTGCAGCGCCTGCCGCGACAGCAGCAGCCGCGCGGCCAAGGCGTCGGTCCAGCCGTGATCGATGAAGTCAAGATACAGCCGCGAGTCCGGCCCGTAAATTTTGTCCCCCACGAGTGAATGTCCCAGCCATTGCGCATGGGCGCGAATTTGATGCTTTCGCCCCGTCTCCGTCACCACGCGCACCAGGGTGAACCCGTTTCGTGCCACGATCGGCGTAAAATGGGTCACGGCCGCCTGCCCCCCTTCGACCACGCCGGATTTCAAAAACACCGGACTCGATACGTCGTCGCCCAGCGGCTGGTTCACGGTAACGGGCGCGGCCAGTTCGCCCGTCAGAATCGCATCGTAGACCTTGCCCACCTTGCGCGCCTGCATGGCCTGCTGCAACCGGCTCGCCATCCTGGCGTCCTTGGCCAGCACGACCACGCCGCTGGTCTCGCGATCGAGCCGAAAAACGAGATGCACCGTCGGCAGCCCGGAGTATTCGCGCAGGGCGCCAACGAGACTCGACCAAGGCCCGGCCTTCGAAGGATGGCAGACCACGTCTCCCGGTTTGTTCACCACGAGCAACCGCGCATCCTCATAGACCACCCACCGGGGGACTTCCGCCGGTTCAATCATCCGGACCGGTCCCTGCACCCTCGGGCGACGAGGCCAGGCGCAGGCCCGGCGGGAAAAATCATCGTCAGGCAACCCCACTCCGACCGCGTCCGGATTCATGGCGCCGCCTGGTTGAGGCGAAACCTGGCCAGCACCTTGGCGCTGATCCACGCCGCCCACGGTTTCGGCAGGGCGGCCGCGATAGCAGTGTACATTTTGTTTTTCCACCCCGGCACAACCTGGCTCCGCCCGGCGGCCAACGCCCGCCACGCGATTTCTGCCACCGCATCCGGACTCATGCTTAGAGACGGCGCGATGCTGCCGTCCTTCAGGCCCGCCTGCCGAAAGAAATCCGTGGTCGTCGTTCCGGGACAGACCGCCATTGCCCGCACGGGGCTGCCGCGCAATTCCTCATTCAGGGCCAGGGTCCAATGAAGGAGGAACGCCTTCGTGGCCCCGTAAGTCGCGGCGAACGGCGTCGGCTGAAACGCCATGACCGAGGCAATATTCATAATCGCGCCGCCCCGCGCTCGCAACAGAGGCAGCAGCCGGCCCGTGAGATGCACCACCGCCCGCACGTTGACCTCAATCATTTCCAATTCCCGTGCGAGATTGGGCTCAGGAAACCGACCAAATGAGCCGAAACCACTGTTGTTGATGAGCAGAATGCGACCGACGGGCACGTTACGATCAAGCCAGCCTATTACTTCGGTGGCCGCGCGGTCGACCTCCGACGGCCGGGACAAATCGCAGCCAAAATGGTTCAATCTTCCCCTCGAAGGTGACTCACTTATTTCTTCCGGCGGCCGGCGCGAGAGGTTGCAAAATACCAGATCTGGACTCAACCTGAGCCCCAGTTTGATGAATGATTTTCCAATGCCGGAAGATCCGCCGGTCACAATGACCGCTGAATACAGTTGGAGCGCTTCGCTTGACGAGGGCACGACGGGTGATGGTGGCACGAATAAATTTCTCCGGGTGCGGATCGGTCCGTTCCCTGGTTCAACCCAACCCAAACACAGAAACATGAACAGCCAAAACAACCACGAAGTAATCGTCTCTGGCATCCATCTTGAGCTGACCCCATCGCTCAAGACTTTCGTTCACGAAAAGGCCGAGCGATTGTTTCGACACGAGGAACGTATCGTGCGGATCCGCGTAGAACTGGAATGTGATCGGGCCGAACAGGTCGGCGCGAAGTTCAAGGCGAAGGGCCATGTCGTGATTCATGGACCTGACCTCAACGCCGCCGTCGAAGCCGACGAGTGCCATCAAGCGATTTCCATGCTGGTCGACAAACTGGACCGCATGTTGCAGCGACGCCACCAGCTCACCCTAGTCAAACGCAACCATCCGCACGCAGTCGAAATCGACTCCGCGATCCCCAAGGGCGTTTAACTCCCACCCCTTTCCGCGTTAATTTCCGAACCCGCCGCACTCCGGCGGGTTTTTGTTTGCCCCGGTTCCGGTGCCACGCGTCAGTCTGGACGAGAACGTGGCTTCAAATACTGTTTATCATGTCATTCTGAGCGAAGCGAAGAATCCATGCGGCACGATTGCCCGTTTGCGTGGATACTTCGCTAACGCTCAGAAAGACAATCCGGGAGGGTTTATCCATGACGCCCGCCTTGAATGACAAGGCCTCTGGCAGACCCACTCCAACCCATCGGACAGCGGACACATTCGCCCCCACCATGCCGCACGCGCCGTCCCCCACCCGCTACCAACATTCAGCGCTCTATCGTCGCTGTGGCCGCAGCGGCCTGCAACTCCCCGCGCTCTCGCTGGGCCTGTGGCACAATTTCGGGGCAAACAATGCTTACGCGAACAGCCGCGCGCTCGTGCTCCGCGCGTTCGACCTCGGTATTACTCACTTCGACATCGCCAACAACTACGGCCCGCCCCCGGGTTCCGCCGAGCAAACGTTCGGCCGTATTCTGCACGACGATTTCGCCGGCTATCGCGATGAGTTAATCGTTTCGACCAAGGCCGGCTATACGATGTGGGATGGACCCTACGGCGACTGGGGTTCGCGCAAGTATCTTATCTCGTCACTCGACCAGAGTCTGCGGCGGCTGCGGCTCGACTACGTCGACATTTTCTATTCGCACCGCCCCGACCCCAACACACCCATGGAGGAAACTATGGGGGCGCTCGCCGACATCGTTCGTTCCGGCAAGGCTCTCTACGCCGGCCTTTCGAATTACAACGCCGAACAGACCGCGCAAGCCGCCAAAATTCTACGTACGCTCGGGGCGCCGTGCCTGATTCATCAACCGCGCTACCATCTATTCGAACGCCGTATCGAACAGGGCCTGGCCCGGGTGCTCATTGACGAAGGCATCGGCGGGATCGCCTTTTGCCCCCTGGCCCAGGGGCTGCTCACCAATCGCTATCTGGCGGGAATCCCGGCCGACGCCCGCGCCGCCCGCGATCCCCGGTTCCTGAAGCCAAAACACCTGACTGAGGACAAGCTGGGCCGCCTCCACCGGCTCAACGAACTCGCGAAAGCCCGCGGCCAATCACTCGCCCAGATGTCGCTGGCCTGGGTGCTGCGCAATCCCGCCATCACTTCCGCGCTGATCGGCGCGAGCAAAGTGAGTCAAATCGAGGAAAACGTCGAAACGCTGAAGCACCTCGCCTTTTCGACGGCAGAGCTCGCGGCCGTCGACCGAATTGTGGCCCCATAGCCGATTTCAGCCTCACAGGGCGGACGCCGCCCACGCCGGAACCTCGATCGAGCGGCCGTGCGCGTGATCCCGAATCACGGCCTGCAACCACGGGCGCGTCGCGCTGCTTTCGACGATCCGGATGATTTTTTTTCCGCCTTGGTCTTCGACGACATACTTTTCAATCGTCACGCCAATCGGGCTCCCCTCGCCCGTCAGCTGGCAAACCACTTCGATCCGGTGATGGCTCGAGTCGATCTTCAGCGTCTCGACCGAGCCGTAGCGGGCAATCAGGCTATTCACGTAGGCCTTGGCGGCCTTACCGGCCATAAAGTCTTTGGCGTTGGAAAACATGGTGAGAGTGGCGCCATTCTTTGACCGGCGTCCGGGCCCTTTGTTGCGACGAGGACCTCAATGTAGTTGATGGTTGAACGGTGAAAATTGAAAGCGATGTGCGCCCGCACGCTTTCGCTTAAGACGGCTCGCATCCGCGCCTCACCCACCCTTGGGCCCACCTCCGCCGACCGCATCCGAAGCCGTCGTCGACGCGGCCGGTCTTTCCAACCGTCAACTGTAGCGCTCCGTGCCAAACCCCTCACACCGACGCGGCGCCAAAGACCGGCTTCCGTGGATCGATGAAAAGCCAGCAAAACGCGCCGAAGGTGAAGAAGCCGCACATCACATAGAGCGGCGCATTCCAATCACCGAGCCGCGACACCAAAAACGTGACAAGGAGCGGAGTGGGAATACTGGCCACCTGGCCGGCTGTATTCATCGCAGCGCTCACCACGCCCACATGCTCGCCCCCCATGTCGAGGCAGGTGCCCCACGCGGCGCCGAGCGTGAACATCGCCATGGCGACGGAGACCGACAGCAGAACCGCGGCCAGCATCGGCTGCGACACGTACGCCGCAAAAAACATCGCGACGGCCGCCAGCACGTTGCCGGCGATGCCGACCCCGACACGGCCCAAGCGCAGACCGAAACGCCGGACCGCGGTGTCGGTGGCAACGCCGCCAAAAATATCCCCGAACACCGCGAGGAAAAGCGGCAGGCCGGCGAAGACGCCCAAAGTCACCGAGGAAAACCCATGTTTTTCCTTGAGGAACGTCGGCAGCCAAGTGATGCAAAAATAAAAGGCCGCACTCGTCGGCATGTAGGCGAGGCAAAGCGCCACGGTGTTGCGGTGCGAAAAAAGCCGCTTCCAGTAAGCCAGCCCGGCGTGATGATCGGTGCCAATTTGCCGGCCCGCCGTGATCTTCGCGACCTCCGCGGCGTTCACACTGGGATGGTCCGCCGGCTCGTCGCGAAACCACCAATACCAAACGATCGACCAAACCACCCCGATCACCCCAAACAAGACGAAAATGCTGCGCCAACTCATGTGCGCCATCAGGACCACCACCAGCGTCGGCGTTACGGCGCCCGCCAGGTGGGCTCCGGCAAAGAAAATCCCCTGAATCCGACCGCGCTCCGACAGCGGAATCCAGCGGGCAAACGTCCGGGCGACACAGGGCCACGCGCCGGCCTCACCCGCCCCAAAGAGAAAGCGCACCACCAGCATGGTCGCATAGTTGAAGCTCGCCGCCGTCAGCATCGTGAAGCCGGACCACCACAGGACGATCCGGGTGAGCGTGGAGCGCGTGCCCAGCCGATCCGCCCACCACGCCGTGGGAATTTCGAAGAGCGCATAGGCGATGGCAAAGATCGTGAACACCCAACTCATCTGTTCCTTGCTGAGCGACAAATCCCGCATGATGTCCGGGGCCACGGTGCCGATGCACGATCGGTCCAGATAGGTCACCATCGCCAGCAGCAGCGTCAGAGAAACGACCTTGTATCGAACACGGGTGGGAGACTGGGCCGAGGCGGATTCCGGGGGCGCGGATAAGGGAGGCATGGAGATAGTTCGGAACAAGAGAGCGCGCCATGGGCGCCGCAAGGCTTATCGCCGGCATCGCATTTTCTTCGCCACGCTGCCGCATGCTCGCAGTCGCCGAATTTTGCGGCCCACCCCATCAGTTCAATCGAGCGGGTGGGCCGCGCGCCTGCTCTGCGCCCGTCGAAGGGTTCCGCCGCGCGGCCGGATACGATCATCTGTCCTACCCCGTCGCCCGCTTCGCTTTCGCCGCCAGGACGCGATTAAACTCCTCCGACTTCCCGAGCGGAATGCTCAGGGTCTGCCAATTCGCTCCCGCGAAATGTTTGGCGACATAGACAATCTGCCCCACGTGATACGCATAGTGCGTCAACTGCCGTTGAATCGCCTGCAGGGCGGTCATTGATTCGTGGCGAATCGTAATGACCCGCGAGAGATCGGCGGGCGTCAGCAGCTCCATTTCCCGGAAGAGGATGGCCCAACCCTCCTCCCAGCCCACGAGCAAAGCCTCCCGCGTCTCCGCGTCTGTCACCACGAACTCCTGATCGCGCACGCGGTCGGGCTTCTCCCCGTCTGCGGTCAGAAAATTCTTCCAGCGGGAGCGGAGATTTCCGCTCAGATGTTTCACCATTACCGCGATACTGTTGTCGCCGGCGGCCGGCCGCGCAAAAAACGATTCGTTCGAGCTCTGCGCGATGGACCGGTCGGCCAGCTGCTTGAGCCGCCGAAACTCGCGCACCGCGCTGGGAAGATATTCGTCGCTCATCGTCATGCCCGCCATGACAACGGGTCGCCCCGCCTTGCCAACGCGATTCTCCGCCTCGGCCCATACACTGGCGCAATATTCGTGCGGACACTCAGGCCCACTCCACGACACCCGCGCCCCATGTCGGACGCCCCATCGGGCAACGAACAACGGGAACGGCTAAAAAGTGCCTGGCCGCATTTACAGCCCGCCCATCGTCGCGTTCGGGAACAGCGGCAGAGACCGCAGGCGAACCCCCGTCAGTTTGTAGTAGGCGTTGGCGAGGGCCGGCGCGAACGTCGGCACGCCCAATTCACCCACGCCCCCGAGGGGCTTGGTCCGGTCCGCCGCCGCCGGATTCGGGATCAGGGCCACTTTTACCTCCGGCATTTCGTTCATCCGGATCATGCGACTGGCATTGAAGTTCTTACTCTGCGCCACTCCTCCGACGAAGGTCTGCTTCCCATAAAGCGCGGCGTTCAGCCCGTGAACGACCCCACCCGTCAACTGCGACTCGATCTGTCCCGGATTGACCGCGAGATAACAGTCGAGCGCGATCGAAACGCGATTCACCTTCAGGCTCGTCGAGGTCGCGGCCGATATCTCCACCACCTCCGCGACGATACTGTTGAAGGCCGTGCCGATCGCGATGCCGCGCGCCCGGCCCGCCGGCAGCGGCGTATTCCACCCACCCAAATTCGCGGCGGCATCGAGCACGGCGATCCATCGCGGATCCGTCAGCAAATTACGGCGGAATTGATACGGGTCGGCCAGGGTCGCGGCCGCGAGTTCGTCGATCATTGATTCAACCCCAAAGGTATTCAGCGATGCCCCGACCGAGCGCCAAAAGCCCACGGGAATCGGCGCCGTGTGGGAAACCCATTCCGTGACCCTCGCGCCGAGACTGTAGGGCAGCGCTTGCGCACCTTCGATCCCCTGGCTGTCGCCTTTCGCGCCGAGCACGGCTCCCCGCTGGCCCAGAATCGACGGCGACACATTACGGTAGGACCAGCCCGTGACGCTCCCGTCGACTTTCACGCCCGCCTTGGCATGAATCACGGCCATCGGGCGATACTGGTCATGGGTGAAATCTTCTTCGCGCGGCCACATCACCTTAACCGGCCGCCCCACGGCCATTCCCACCTGCACGGCCTGACTGACAAAATCGACCTCGGATTTTCGCCCGAGGCCGCCGCCAAGATAAGTGGTGTACACCTTGACCTGGCTCGCGCTGAGACCGGTGAGGCTGAGGACAAGGGTCAACACGCTCTTGGCCGATTGCGTCGGCACATAGACGTCGCATTTCACACCCGCCACGTAATCAACCGTACAATTCAGCACTTCCATGCAGGCGTGGGCCACATACGGCAGCGTGTAGGTGGCGTCGACCACCGCGGCTCCCTGATAAATGGCGGCATTCGCCGCGGTCGCGTTTCCCTCCACGGTATACAAGGTGCCGGGCAAATTCGCCCCACCCGCGACATACGGCGTCGCGACACTCGCGAGCGCCTTGGCCTCATTGACAAACTGGGTCGTGTTCAGGGATGCCACATTGGACGGCAGGTTCCATTTTACGGAGAGCCGCTTCGACGCCTGCCAGACATCCCATGTGTTGGGCCCCACCACGACCAAGGCGTTGAAGTTATTGACTGCTTCGAGGCCGCGATTCGTTCCCGCCACCACCCGAGTCGGCACGACGGCGATCATTCCCGCCGGTTTGGCCGGCATGGCGGCGAGCGTACCGCCGAAGGTTGGACAGTGTCGGACCACCCCGTAAACCATATGGGGGAGCCGGACATCGAGACCATACCGTGCGCTGCCGTCGACTTTCGCCGGAATATCTTTTCGCAACTGGGTCCTGCCGATCAGGCGGAATTCACTGTCCGGAACCAACGGGGCCGAAACGGGCACCGGCAACATGGCGGCAGCACCCGCCAACTGGCCGTACGTCTGGGCGGAACCCGACGGCACGTGGGTCACGACACCGTTGTTGATGACATAGTTCGCGCGGGTCGGATCGCCGAGGGCATTCATGGCCGCCTGCACGAGCATCTCGCGGGCAATCGCGGCCGCATCGCGCAAACGCCAGAAATTCGAGCGCGTCACCCCGCTGCCCACCGTGTTGATGGCGGTGCCAATCGGCGCCGGCACTGCGGTGGTCGGACCACCCTGGACGGTAATCACGCGATCATAATCGACGATCAGATCTTCGGCGAGAATCTGCGCCAGGCCGGAAAATGAACCCTGCCCCATTTCAGAGGAACCGATGGTCAGGGCGATACTCTCGTCCGCGCCGATCGTCAGCCAGGCGTTGATGGGCACGGCTGGACCGCCAGAGGCAGGAGCCGCCCGGAGATCGGTGAAGCCACGGAATTCCGGCAGAAGAAAACTCAGCGTCAATCCAGCGGCGCTTCGGACCAGGAAGTCGCGGCGGCTGAGGGGTTGGGTGGGAACGGGAGCGAGGGGCGAGGAAGTTTTCACGGTGGGGGGGCTTCGAATTTTAGAGTTTGGCGACAGCCTGCTTGATCCGCGGATACGTCCCGCAAACGCACAGATTGTGGATTTCTGAGGCAATTGCCGCCCCGTGATGGCCAGCCTTCATCGCGCCGGCCGCACAGATCAGCATGCCGGACTGGCAGTAGCCGCATTGCGGCACCTGGTGCTCGATCCACGCCTGCTGCGCCGGGTGGCTGCGGTCCGGCGAGAGTCCCTCGATCGTCACGATTTTCTTTCCGACCGCTGAGGTCACGTCGAAGACGCAGGCGTGCTCCACCTGATTGTCGATCAGCACGGAGCAGGCGCCGCAGACTTCGATGCCGCAGCCATACTTGGTGCCGGTGAGTCCGAGGAGATCGCGCAGGACCCAAAGCAGGGGCATGCTGCCATCGGAGACGGTAACACTGTGATTCTGTCCGTTTACGTTAAGGGTGAGTTGGCTCATGAGTGGGAATATTTTCGCCGAGCGATTGGACTACCTGGTTACGGGGCGCGGATGAAGTGGTGTCGGCGCGGGCCCAGTGCAATCCCGTTCAGCGCCGGCGGCGCTCGAACGGCCAGGTTTACAAATTTCTAGCGGAATCGCCGGAAAACCTGACCGCACTTCCGCCACGGTGGCCCGGTCACCCCACACGCGCCGCTCCACCGCAACGGTTCTTATGTTCCCGACCTACGGACGCGGATACGCTGCCCTGCCGTAACGCAAGATTGCACCGGGTCCGTCGAGTCCTACCTTGACCGCATGTTGATCGATGCCACGACCCTGCTCCAGCACACCTCGGACCCAGCCTGGGTGGTCTTCGATTGCCGGCATAATTTGGCCGACTTCCAGCAAGGCGCGCGGCTCTACGCGGAGAACCATATCCCCGGCGCTTTTTTTGCCCCGGTCGAAACCGCCCTTTCGGGCACCAAGACTGGAACCAACGGCCGGCATCCGCTGCCGCGGGCGGACGACTTCGCGGATTTTCTCAACCGCCACGGTGTCACCCCCGAGATCCAAATCGTCGCCTACGATGATGTGGGCGGCCAGTACGCGGCGCGACTTTGGTGGCTCGCGCGCTGGATTGGGCTCACCCGCGTCGCCGTGCTCGACGGCGGACTGCCCAAATGGCTCGCCGACGGCCATCCGATGACGCCAGCGGTGCCGACTCCACGCCGGGCCGGCACGGTACGCGCACGGCCCGACCCCACTCACGTCGTGGACTCGGACGCGGTCCTCGCTTCCGTAAACTCGCGAAGCTTTCTGGTTATCGACGCGCGCGCCCCGGAGCGTTTCCGTGGCGAAGTCGAGCCCATTGACCGCATCGCCGGCCGGATTCCTTCGGCGCAAAACCGGTTCTTCAAGGCCAACTTGAATCCCGACCTGACAATGCGCCCCGCCGCGGAACTGCGCAGCGAATTCGCATCCCTACTCGGCCCGCAGTCGCCCGGACAAGTCGTTCACCATTGCGGCTCAGGCGTAACCGCCTGCGTCAATCTGCTTGCGATGGAATATGCCGGGCTGGCCGGTTCGCGAATTTATCCCGGCTCCTGGAGCGAGTGGATCGCCGATCCGACCCGACCCATCGCGCGCGGTTGAGCCAGAATTTCTAGCTACCTCGGTACACCGTCGTCTCCACAGGTGGACTGAGTCCGCCGCGAATGCCGGAGCTGATTGCCCGGGGAAATCCAAGCGGGATTCACGGTCCCTCGCCAGCGAGCGGTATGCCGGATATTTACGCCAGGGATTGCCAAGCTGCTAGACTCACTTCACAAGGTTCCTCCCTCGCAAACTTCGCTCCGTTCCTCTCGGGGTAGCAGGCTCCATTTTCAGGCCACTCTTACACAAACAACCAACCGACCGCATGTCCCTCCCACCCAATCCGTCCGCCGCCGCCTTGCGCCGGCCTGTTTCCTTCGGGGCTCTGCTCTTGGCAGTCTCCGTCGCCGTCGCTGCCGCCGATTCTCCCAAACCGGCCAACGCCGCCAAGGCAGCGGAACCGTCTCCGATCGTCCTCGGCCAGTTTTCCGTCACGGGTTCGCACCTTCGCAAACTCGACGAAGAGAAAACCCTGCCCGTCACCATGGTCGGGACCGAGTTCATGGAGGCGCGCAACGCCGCCACTCCGGTCGAGCTGCTCGCCGCGCTCCCCCAGATGCTGAATGTCCCGCTCAATGAAACTGCCGCCGGTGGCGCCACTGCGCGCGGCGACATGGCGGCCGTCAACCTCCGCGGAATCGGTTCCGGCAACACGCTGGTGCTCCTTAACGGTCGCCGGCTGGCGGCCTATCCTACTTTCACGTCGGAGAACAGCGTCCCCGCCGCCTCGACAAACGTAAACCAGTTGCCGAGTCGCGGCCTCGATCATGTTGATGTCCTCCGCGATGGCGCTTCGTCGATCTACGGGTCGGATGCCGTCGCCGGCGTCGTCAACTACCTCACCAAGAAAAATTACGTCGGCACCGAGGTCTCGGTTCAATTCGGCATGCCCGAGCATCGCGCCGGTGAGGATGTCCGCGGCACCCTGACGCACGGCCGCACCTTCGCCGGTGGTAAAGGGCGCTGGTTGACCGCTCTCGATTACTACAACCGCAACGCGATTTATTACGGACAGCGGAAGTTCTCCGCCGAGGCCAACAAAGTGAACCTCGTGCCCGCGCCGTTCAACAACATCACCGGCGCGTTCAACGACACAGTCGGCCAGAGCCAGTATCCGAGCTTCCGCGTCGGAACCGCCGCCGCCACGACGTATTTCGCTCCGTCTGCGGCCGGTCCAGTGACACTCTCGACGGCCACCCCCGCCCGCACGGGTCTTCAGGGTGAGTTCTATTACAATATCAATCCCGAGCTGACCGGCATTCCGCGCACCAACCGCCTCAATTGGTTCAATCAGGTCGAATACGATCTGAACGAAAACCTGACGGCCTTCGGCGAAATCGTCTACTACAACGCCCGCTCAGCCCTCACCCGCTATCCGATTCCGTATTCCTCCACGACGGATCGCGCGCTGATCATCGCCGCCGACAATCCCTATAATCCTTACGGCTCGCGCTTCTTCTCGCCGACCGGCGGCGCCAATTCCGACGGCACGGGCCGCCTCACCGGCACGCCGCAGCCGCTCACGCTCCTCTCCGCCCGCTACATGGAAATGGGTCGCGAGCAAACGCGCGTGACGTCCAACAGTTATCGCGCGCTGGCCGGCCTTCGCGGCAAGTTGTCCGGCGGCTGGACCTGGGAAGCCGCCGCGCTCGGGTCCGGCAACAAGGCCCGCGACATCGCCAAGAACTCCCTGCGCGAAAGCCTCCTCCTTGCCGCCGGGTTGCGCACGGACGCCACGGCCTACAATCCCTTCGGCTACACGTTCAAGGTGCAAAACGGCGCCGTCGTGGCAGATCAACCGTACAAGCACTCCCAGGCGTTCACCGATGACGTCACGGACGAATTCCGGACGGATTCCGATTCGTCGCTCGCGAGTGTCGACTTCCGCGTGGCGGGCGATCTGCTGAGCCTCTGGAGCGGCAGCCTCGCGCTCGCCGCCGGCGGCGAACTTCGCCGCGAAACCCTTGATTTCGTGCGCGCGCCTTACGCCGGACTGAACCCGGCCGGTTCCGGCCTGGACCCGAACAACAACGACTTCATCCAGGCTTCCCCGACCGCCAACATTCACGGCGACCGCAATGTCGCCAGCGGCTACGCCGAACTTTCCCTGCCGCTCGCGGCCCCGCGGAACGACTTTCCCCTCGTCAACTCCCTCGAGCTTGGCGCCGCGGTTCGCTTCGAGCGCTACAGTGATTTCGGCAGCACGACGAAGCCCAAGTTCAGCCTGAGCTGGAAACCCGTCAAAGGCCTGCTCTTGCGCGGTTCGCTGAACCAGGGTTTTCGTGCGCCCAATCTCGCCATGCTGCGCCTGGCGGGACGCACAGTCGTTTCGACTTTTTCCGACAGCTATCGCAGTCCCATCACGGCGCTGCCGGCCGACGGCAACGCCACTCGCAACACGCTGGTGGCGGGCAATGCCAACCTGCGTCCGGAGAATTCCAACGGCGCCAGCGCCGGCATCGTCATCGAGGTTCCCCGCCTCACGGGGCTCACCGTCTCGGTGGATTACTGGCAGGTGAAGCAGCGCGGGATCATCGCGGCCGACACCGTGGCCGACATTCTGGCCAACGATTCGTCCCTCCTCGCCGCCGCCACGCAGACGCAACTCAAGGCGGGCACGGCCCTCGGCAGCATCAACCTCACCAGCGGTTCCGCGGGTTATCTCGGCGACCCGCGCGTCGTGCGCGCGGCCACACTATCGGCCGCCGAGACGACCTTGTTCGCCAACTACAACGCCTCGCGCCCCGCCGCGCAGCAGCTCGGCGCCGTCGGTTCACTGCAAAACGTGCTGCTCGCCTACACCAATCGCACCCAAGGCGCCTCATCCGGCCTCGACTTCGGGATCAACTGGCGCCTGCCCGAATTCCGCTTCGGCCGCCTCACGATTTCGACCGACTGGGCGATGTTGAAGGACTCCTACAACACGCTGCCCGGCTCCACCGTTCGCGATTACCGCATCGGCGAGCCCGGCTTCAACAAGTGGCGCGGCACGGCCGTGCTTTCCTGGCAAAAGAAGGCCTGGAGCGCCTCCGTCAGCGGCTACTATATCAGTGACTACGCCGACACGGCGGCCACCACGACCGCCGCTGTCTATGAGAGCCTCGGCCGCCCGAGCTACATCAAGGTTCTCAATGACCGGGACACCACCTTCTATTATTACCACGTTGCCGACTCCCTGACGGGAAGCGCCACGGTCGGCTACAAGTTCGGCCGCGAAGCCAACCGGCTGTTGGCCAGGACCGCTATTCGCGTCGGCGTCGTGAACTTCACGGACAAGAAGCCGCCGCTGACTTCGGACTTCCAAGCCTACACACCCACGGTGTACAACCACTTGCTGGTCGGCCGCACGTGGACGCTCCAGTTGACCCGCGAATTTTAACCCCCCCCTGCCATGTCTTCGTTTCCCCGCTTCGGCTCGTCACTGCTCCTCCTGCTGGTCGCCTTTGCCCCCGCCGTGCACGGGGCGCCCCCATGGGAAAAACAAAAGAGTGTGTCCTTCCAGGCGCCCTCCGCCGGGGGTGGCGAGGTCGCCTTCGACTTCGTAACGATCAAGCCCGGCACCTTCACCATGGGGTCGCCGGCCGACGAGCTCGATCGCACGGACGGCGAAGGCCCGCAGACGCGCGTGACCCTCACGCAATTTTATTGGCTCGGCCGCACGGAGGTCACGCAGGAGCAGTGGGCCGCGGTCATGACCGGCGTTCCCGACCCGAGTAATTTCCGGGGGCCGAAGTTGCCGGTGGATCGCACCACCTATGATGAGGCGATGGAGTTTTGCACGCGACTCAACCAGCGGTTCGCCGCCGAACTCCCCGCCGGCGTCAAGTTCGCGCTGCCCACCGAAGCGCAGTGGGAATACGCCTGCCGCGCCGGGACGACGGGGCCCTTCGCCGGCCCGATCGACGAGATGAGCTGGTATCAACTCACCAGCGGCTGCACGCCGATTATCGATCCGGTCACGAAGAAAATCACCGGCTACAACGACGATGGCTCCAGCAAGCCCGTGGCCACGAAGAAGCCGAATGCGTGGGGACTCTACGACATGCACGGCAACGTCTGGGAATGGTGCGTCGATTGGAAAAGGGAAACCCTGCCCGGTGGCTCGGTGACTGATCCGCGCGGCGGGCCCTCGGGCACCGAACACGCGCGGCGCGGCGGCGGCTGGAAAGGCGTCGCGACCGACGGCCGGTCCGCCGACCGCCACTGGAGCCTGCCGGGAGCTCGCGGGCGCGGGCTCGGATTCCGCCTTGTCCTCAGCTACGCCCCATGAGGCGCCTACTCTGGCCGCTCGTCCTGCTGGCGGCGGTTAACCTCGGCGCGGCGGTTCCGCCGCGCGGTGTCGAAATTCTTTGGGACAAGTTCGGCGTCCCTCACGTCTACGCGCCCAACGCCGAGGGGCTTTTCTTCGGCTTCGGCTACGCGCAGATGCAGAGCCACGGGAATCTTGTCCTGAAATTGTACGGCGAGTCCCGCGGCCGCGCCGCCGAATACTGGGGCGAATCCTACCTCGAAAACGATCGCTGGGTGCAACTCAACGAAGTCCCCGAGCGCAGCGCCGTTTGGTACGAGCAGCAACACCCGGATTTTCGGCGCGACCTCGACGCCTTCGCCGCCGGCATGAACGCGTACGCCGAACGCCACCCGGAAGCCCTCGATCCCGAACGCCGCCGCGTGTTGCCCATCACGGGTATTGATCCGCTGCAGCACGTGCATCGGATCGTCCACTTCACCTATATGAGCGCGGCCGCGCGCGTCACCTCCGCGGCGAATCCGACCAGCGACGCCGCCGGCGCCTCGAATGCGTGGGCGATCGCCCCGGGTCGCACGGCGGACGGCAAAACCCTCCTGCTCATGAATCCCCACCTCGGATGGGGCGATTGGTCGACCTATTACGAGAGTAATCTGGTGATGCCGGGCCAGAATCTCTCCGGTGCCACGCAGGTTGGTTTCCCTGTTCTCCGCTTCGTGTTCAGCGATATCCTCGGCTTCACGCAGACGGTCAACGGGCTCGACGGCACCGATCTTTACCGGCTCACACTGAAAGACGGCGGCTATGTTTTTGACGGCGCCGTGCGGCAATTCGAGCAAACCAACCGGACGCTCAAGATTCGCCAGGCCGACGGCTCGATGCGGACCGAAGCGCTGTCGCTCCGAAAAACCCTCCACGGTCCGGTCGTGTGGGACAAGAATGGCCTCGTGCTCGCCCAGCGCACCGCCGGCCTCGATCGCCCGCACCTCCTCGAACAATACTGGCTCATGGCTACGGCGAAAAACTTTGCCGAATACCAGACGCAGGTCGCCCGGCTGCAGGTGCCGACGTTCAATATCACCTACGCCGATCGCGACGGCCACATCATGTACCTCTATAATGGAGCGCTGCCCAAGCGCGCGTCCGGCGACGTGAAGTTCTGGGCCGGCATCGTGCCGGGTGACACGTCGGCGACGCTTTGGACCGAGGTCCACACCTACGCCGAACTGCCGAAGGTCATCGATCCGTCGACCGGCTGGGTCCAAAATACGAACGATGCCCCGTGGTCGAGCACCTACCCGCGCCCGCTCCAACCGCGCGATTTTCCGGCCTATTTTCCCGCCGTCGATTTGAATTTCTCGTTTCGCACCGTCGCCTCACTGCGGATGTTGCACGAGAACGCGCACTTCACGTTCGATCAGCTCCTCGCGGACAAACGCGTCACGCGGCTCGAGTTCGCCGTGCGGATTCTCGACGACCTCCTCGCGGCGACCGACGCCAACGGAACCGAGCGGGCGAAGCGCGCCGCCGCGATTCTGCGCACGTGGGATCGCGCCACCGAGAGCAACAGCCGCGGCGCCCTGCTCTTCATCGCCTGGGCCGGGCGGTTCGCCGGCCCGGCCTTTACCTCGCGCGCGCAATTCGCCGTGCCGCTCGACACGACCCAGCCATTCATGACGCCGCGCGGATTGAAGGATCCCGCGACCGCCGCCCGTATGCTCGACGAAGCCGCCGGCGAAGTGGAGCAACGCTACGGATCGCTCGATGCCGCGTTTGGCGACTTCATGCGTTTTAAGATCGGAGCCACCGATCTCCCGGGCAACGGCTCCGACGGATTTCTTGGGGCGTTTCGCGTCATGCGCTATACCCCCATCGCCAAAGATAGCCCGAAGCAAAAGGCGAACTTCGGCGACACCTTCGTCGCGGCGGTCGAGTTTGGTTCTCCTGTCCGCGCCCAAGTGCTGATGAGCTACGGCAATTCCTCGCAACCGGGCTCGCCTCATGCCGAGGACCAGTTGCCGCTGCTGAGCCGCAAGGAACTCCGTCCCGCCCTCCGCACCCGCGCCGAGGTCGAAGCCAATGTCGAAAGCCGGGACAGCTTCGAGTAGCGTCGGTTTCCGACTGGCGCCGAATCCCCCGGCGGCGTCAGGACGCCGCGTGGAATTTCCTTGTTTAGCTCCCCCCCGCACTTGACCGGCGACTAGGGCTGGAAATAGCCTGCCGCCCTTGTCCAAGTGCCGGCGGCTCCACCGCGAAGGCAACCAGCCCCTTTCAAAATTTCTGTGACAATGAACCCTACCCCAACCCACCGGGCCGAACACGCTCGTTCCCCCGGAATTGAATTCACGGGCATTTCCGTCGTCGCCCGGCAGGTCCCGCCCTGCCTGGCCGTCACCGCCGCAATTATATTCTTGGCGATTGGCTAGGCCTCAGAAGTTGGGCGTTTTCGCCAAGACCACCCGCAACCGGACTGACTGCCTCAACGTTAAATCTCAAATTTGAGATCTGAAATCCGCCCCCACCCACGCCGCCGCCAGAGACTCACGGCCTGCCTCGGAGTCACGCTCACGGCCGGACTGACCCTCTCCCTCCTCTCCGGCGCGGAATCCCCCTCTCCTCCGCGCTCGATTCTGGACGGAGTTTATTCCGCCGCCCAAGTCACCCGCGGCCGAAAAGCCTACGATTCCCTCTGCGCCCGTTGCCATGGCGAGGCCCTCGGCGGCGGCGAGGACTCCCCGGCCCTCGTCAACGAAGACTTCCTCAACGATTGGTACGGTAAATCCATCGGCGAACTCGTGGAGTACACCCGGGAAGAAATGCCGTCGGACGGCCCGGGCAAGGTCACCCGCAAACAAAGCACGGACATCACGGCCTTCGTCCTCAGCGCGAATGATTTCCCCGCCGGGTCCCGCGAACTCGAGCCCAACCTCGAGGCGCTGAACCAAATTCTAATTACCCCAAAAAAATGAAACTCAAGCCCACGCGACTCCTCCTTTCTCTGACGCTGCTCCTGCCGCTCACCGTAGGCCTGCGCGCCCAGCAAGGCGCCACCAAGGGGGAGTGGCGTTACTACGGTGGCGACGCCGGCAACACCAAATATTCGCCGCTCGACCAGATCAACGCGACGAACGTCAAGGAACTGCAGATCGCCTGGCGTTGGAAGTCGGAGAACTTTGGCCCGCGCCCGGATTATCTCTGGGAGGTCACGCCTCTGATGGTGGACGGGGTTCTTTATTTTACCGCGGGGGGTCGCCGCGATGTCGTCGCCGTCGACGCGGCCACCGGTGAAACCCTTTGGATGTATCGGCTCGACGAAGGCGAACGCGGCGAGCGCGCGGTGCGCACGCAAAACCGGGGCCTCGCCTACTGGACCGACGGCAAGGACGACCGCCGGATCATTCTCATCACGCCCGGCTTCCAATTGGTCGCGCTGGACGCAAAAACCGGCCGGGCGATTCCCCACTTTGGCAAGGACGGCCTGGTCGAACTGACCGAAGGCCTCGATCGCGAGGTAGTGAAGCCTGGCACCATCGGCTCCAGTTCGCCTGCGATTGTCATTCGCGACGTCGTGGTCGTGGGCGCCGCCCTGCTGGCCGGCACCGCGCCGGCTTCGATGACCAATGTCCCCGGCTACATCCGCGGCTACGATGTCCACACGGGCAAGAAACTGTGGACCTTCAAAACCATCCCTCGCCCCGGCGAAGAGGGCAACGAAACCTGGGAAAAAGACTCTTGGAAATATACTGGCAACACCGCCGCGTGGGCTCCCCTCGCCGGCGACGAGGAACTTGGCTACGTTTACATTCCCGTCGAGTCCGCCACCGGGGATTTCTACGGCGGCCATCGCCCCGGCAACAATTTATTCTCCGACTGTCTGGTGTGTCTCGACGCGAAAACCGGCAAGAAAATCTGGCACTACCAGATCATCCATCACGACATTTGGGATTACGAGCCGTCTTCGCCGCCGATGCTGGCCGACATCACGGTCGGTGGAAAGAAGATCAAGTCCGTCTCCCTCGTGATGAAGATGGGCTACACCTTTGTCTTCGATCGCGTGAACGGCCAGCCGGTCTGGCCCATCGTGGAAACACCCTTCCCCGCGTCTGACGTACCGGGCGAGTGGACCTCGCCCACGCAGCCGATTCCGAGCAAGCCGGCGCCGTTCGATCGCATCGGAATCACGCCCGACATCCTCATCGATTACACCCCGGAGCTGAAAGCGGAGGCGCTGAAGATTCTCGAGCAATACAAATACGGCCCCGAGCTCTACCTGCCACCCATCGTGCGCGGAACCGGCGGCAAGCTGGCCACCCTGCTCCTGCCCCATCACACGGGCGGCGCGAATTGGCCCGGCGGCGCGTATGATCCGGAAACCGGACTTTTCTTTGTGGCCTCGTTGACGAATCCGGATCCGATGGCGATCTCGCCACCCGATCCGCGGCGCTCCGACATGGCTTACGTCGGCGGTGCCGGCGGCGCGCCTCGCGGCGGCAAGGCCGGCGTGGCCGTGGGCGCCCAGCCTTCGACCTCCGGCGAAGGTCCGGCGCGTCCCAATATCGGACCGCGCGGGTTGCCGCTGATCAAAGCGCCGTGGGGCCGGATCACAGCCATCGATCTGAACACCGGCGATCACGCCTGGATGGTGCCGAATGGCGCCGTCCCCGACGCAGTGAAGAATCATCCCGCGCTCAAGGGCATCGAGCTTGGCAACACCGGCCGACCGGAACGCGCCCCGCTCATGGTGACGAAATCGCTGCTCTTCGCCGCCGACGGCGCCGGCCTGTTCAACTCGGGTCCCGGCGGTGGCGGAAAAATGTTTCGCGCTCTCGACAAGAAAACGGGCGCAACGATTCACGAGATGGCCTTGCCCGCCAACGCCACCGGCATTCCGATGACCTACATGGTCAACGACCGGCAGTACGTCGTGGTCGCCGTCGGTGCCCGCGGGCTTCCGGGAGAGCTGATCGCGCTGGCGGTGCCGTAAGAACGGCGGGCGAGACTTGGGTGGCAGGTCGTCGTCCGGCCTCCACCCACTCGATCGTCGGCGTCGGAGTTTAGTCCGCGACAGCCCGAACACCGTCCAGCGGCGGTTGACCCTCGGCCGTCTTCCGGCTACGAGCATTTTCGACCGCGCCGACGTGCTGTTTTTTCGGCGCCCTTTTGGCCGGTCTCCTGCCATGCTCCTCACCGCCGCCCTGCTCACCTTCAATCTAACCGCCCACGAACTCCCGCGCGTCGTGCCGCTGGCCGAGGCCGCCCTCGGGGTTCAGCCTATTTCCATCACGGCGGTGGCCAATCCACGGAGTCCGGGTGGTCCCCATGATTTTTCCTCGGAAGGGGACTACTGGTGGCCCAATCCCAAAGATCCCGCCGGGCCCTACATCCGGCGCGATGGCGAAACCAATCCCGCCAATTTTGTCGCCCACCGCCGGCTGCTCTTCGCCTTTGCCCGGGACTTTGGCGCGCTGGCCGCCGCCTATGACCTGACCCACCAAGAGCGTTTTGCCGAAGGAGCCGTGGCCCAGCTTCGCGTCTGGTTCGCCGACCCGGCGACGCGCCTGAACCCGAACCTGCAGTATGCGCAATCCATCAAGGGCGTGGCCACCGGCCGCGGCACCGGTCTGATCGACACCGTGCACCTCGCCGAGGTGGCGCTGGGTGTTCGCGCGTTGCACGGCTCCCCGTCCTTCGACTCCCCGACCGAGACCGCCGTCAAGGGCTGGTTTCGCGATTACCTGCACTGGTTGCAGACCCATCCCTACGGTCTCGACGAGCGCAAGGCGGAGAACAACCACGGCAGCTGCTGGGTGCTGCAAGCCGCCGCCTTCGCCCGGCTGCTGGACGACCAGGCGACCCTCGCCGATTGCCGCCAGCGATTCAAGGACGTGCTGCTCCCAAAACAGATGGCAGCCGACGGCAGCTTCCCCCTCGAACTCGCGCGCACCAAGCCCTACGGCTATTCGATCTTCAACCTCGATATCCTGACCGGAGTGGCCGTGGTCCTCTCCCTGCCGGCGGAGGACCTGATGACATTCAAGCTCGCCGATGGCCGCAGCCTGGTTCGAGGCGTCGAATTTCTCGCGCCGTTTCTCGCCGACAAATCCAAATGGTCGCGTCCACCGGACGTCCTGCATTGGAAGGACTGGCCGGTACGACAGCCCGCGCTGTTTTTCGGCGCGGTGGCCGGCAGCCGCGAGGACTGGCTGGCCCTGTGGAAACAACTTCCCGCGGATCCGGCGGACGAGGAAGTACGGCGTAATTTCCCCATCCGCTTTCCCACCCTGTGGCGTCCTTGAGGTCGTCCACGGTAATTCGCCGACCCTCGCGAAGCCTCCTTACAACAATGAACCTGTATCCGCTGTCCCACTTTGCGCCGCTTGCGCTGGCCCTGGGTTTATTCATCCAGCCCGCCCCGCGTGTTTCCGCTGCGGCTGACCCCAACTCCGCCGAAGGCCTGGCGGCCAATCTCAGCGCGATGCCCCGCCCTTGGACGAAGAAGATGCATCGCCTGACCCTCGATGAGTACAAGGCGACCCTCGAGTTTTGGGCCAAAAAATACCCCACTCTTCTCCACCTCGAGGTCCGCGGACAATCCACCGGCGGTCTGCCGGTTTACCTGCTCAAGATCACGGACTCTTCGACTCCCGACACCGATAAGCAGATTTGCCTCGTCACCGCGCTCCACGGCGGACCGGAACGAAGCGGCAGCACCACCGCGCTCCGCCTGATCGAATGGCTGCTCGGCGATTCATCCGAGGCCACCGAGGTACGGCGCAAGCAGGTGATCCTCGCGATGCCGATTCCCAATCCCTACGCCTTTTTCGTCACCGACCGGTTCGGCAACGAGCAGGGCATCGACGTCTACAATCCCGGGCAGAAATGGTGGGACCTCACCGCCCTGCCCAAACTCGCCGACCCGGCGAAAACGCCGGAAGTCGCCGCCGTACTTTCCGTCGTGGACGAGTATCATCCCGAAATGCACGCCGACCTGCACGGCACCGGCCTGCAGGCCATTCCCGACGCCCAGATGGGCGACCGCACGATGTACGAGGGCCAGACCATGTTCATGGAGGTGATCGGCGCGATTTCGAATTCCACGCTGCGGCCCTGGGACTGGCGCGTGAGCGAAGCGATCGACGATGGCGCCCGCGCCGCCGGCTACGGTCTCGACCGCAACGAGGCCGACGGCCAGCGGCTCTTTTGGGGCCCGGGCTTTGACGCGATGACCGACCGTGTCTGGACCGGCCGCCCGCTCTTCTACACGGGGCACTACGGCTACGCCAAATACCACACGATGATCGCCACGATGGAGATCGGCTGGGAAGACAGTGGCATGGCACGAATGCGTTCGCTGCTGCGCATCGGCAACAAGCCGTGGCTCGACGAGGACGTGGCGGGCTACCCCGTCGACAAGCTCCGCTCCTATGTGAGTTTTTTTGTGACCGCCTACGGCCAGACCGCCGCTGAGCGCCGGCTGAGTCGAACGGAACTTTGGTCCAAGCAAGGCGCCTTCGCTCTCGGCAATCTCTATCCCCAGACCGACGGCCACGGCACCTACGTTTGCGCCATCACGCCGGCCGCCATCAAGACCCTGGACGAAAACATCGATACGTTGCTGGCCAATTGGCAAAAATTTCCCGGGCTGCGCGCCGACCTCATCGAGCAATTCGTCCGGGCCGGTCCGGAGAAAATCCTTACGCTGCAAGCGGCCAACGCCCAGCATCCGCCCGTCGCATCGATTGAGCACGGCATCGGTCTTCGGCTGCGAATTCCGTATCGTCATCCGCGACTCCTAGACGTGCGACTGAATGGCCGCTTGCTCCCGGATGATCGGGTGGACGGTTACCACACCTGGTTCGCCGACGGCTGGACCCACCTGCAAGTCAACGTGCCGCCCGCGAAAGCCCGCGACCTGGGACTGATGGTGATCACCTATGCCTACGTGCCCGACACCGTGCGGAACTACGGCTTCGATCCGCCGCGCGAGGCATTAGCCAAGTAGTCCGACCGGACTACGCCACAAAACGAACCTCATCGGTGGGCCGGGCACTCCGTGCGCGGCCTTTGTACGTGACGTCGAGCCCAACGATTGGCCGCGCGG